>CBDURE010000170.1:0-7080 GCA_965369605.1 uncultured bacterium | reverse complement strand
ATGGATTATCGCCTTAATTATTTAACCTTTGCAATCTTTTGAGACAGCCTCCTCACTAACCGGGAAAATGGGGGTGAATTTACGTAAATAACCCAGTAAAAGGACAGCGGATTACTTTGGTGGAAATTCGAAACCCTTTCTTATATCGAGACTGATTTCCTTGCCGTTTAAGTATTGGTGAAACAGGTCCAGAAGAACACCTGACATATCATCAGGATGATAATAAAATTTTTCCGTGAAGAATTTACTGAGTTCTGAATCACCCCACAATCCCCATTCGTTGCGGATATGCATCCCCAGTGAATGATGAAACATGCCCAATTCATCCTCATCAGTCTCCCGATAGAGTTTCAAATCTTCGGCTGACATTTCTTTCTTTAGCGCTTCGAATTTCTTTAGAAGGTCCTTTAAAATCTTGTCACTCTTCTTTTCACTCATTGCGGTTACCTCTTGAGAATAAGTATTTGTGATTAATTCACGCAAATACCCCGGTGAAGGGACACCGGGTTACGGATCTCGCAGCGCTGATGTCTCATCGGCTGTGTCGTCGACGTCTCGTCGACACGATAAAAAAATCGAAACGGGACGTTTCGGACACAGCCGATGGGACATCAGCGCTACGAGAGGACATCAGCGCTATGAGGGGGAATTGGATTGTTGGACTGCTGACGCGGCCATGTGTTCGGATTGCCACAGGTTGAGTACGTGGGTGTTCGCATGCTGGATTGACATGTAGTCCTCGACCGTCGTTTTGAAATCGTCGCGGTATGCCGATGTTATGAACTCATATTCCGGTTTGCCGTTGTCGTTTCTAACCAGGTTTTTCTGGAGGAGTGTGTTCCTCAGTGCCAGTACGGATTCCTGCGCGGGGTCAACAATCGCGATACTTGCCGGGAGATGGCGTCGGATTGCGTTAAACGCGAGCGGGTAATGAGTGCATCCCATGATTAGAGCGTCGATTCCAGCGTCAACGAGCGGCGGGAGATATTCGTTTAAAGCAGCATCCATTTCAGAATCGTCGAGATGTCCTGATTCAATCAGGGGCACCAGTTTCGGGCAGGGCATTGAGTGGAATTCGACACTTGGATTTGACTGTCCAGGTTGAGCCTGTCCAGGTTGCGCCTGTCCAGGTTGAGCCTGTTTCAAAACTCTCTCATGAGCGCCGGACACACAGGTGCCGGGATTCGCAATCATGCCGATTTTCCCATTTGCGCTGATATCGAGTGCGCCGGAAATCGCGGATGGAATCAGGTTTTGAACTATCATCGATTCGGGAAATTCTCTGTTGAGAAGCACTGAACTTGATGTATTGCAGGCGATGATAATCGCTTTCACATTTCGGCTGTTCAGATATGAGATTATATCGAGCGCGAACCCCTCTATTTCCTCGAGGGAACGGTCACCATACGGGACATGCGCTAGGTCTCCGAAGTAGATGACATCCTCGCGAGGGAGAAACGAACGGACTTCCTTCAGCAGAGTAAGCCCGCCAAGTCCGCTGTCGAATAATCCAATTGGTGCATTTTTAATAGTTTTCATTGTCAGCCATTAACCTAACGAAAATCCAAACCATACAGAATACACCAAAAATATGCAATTATCATGCCGATTTGCCTAGTATAGCTTGAAAATATTTGAACGGCGTTTTCGAAGTTCATCCTCAGTCCATTCAACAGCTTGTTTTGCCTTATCGACAAATTCAATCGCTTCATGCTGAATAGCGGTAGCTGCCGGCTGTTTTATCTCAGGTGCTTTAACCGCTGATTTGCTTTTTGTCGGAGCGGTTTGTGTGCTCACAGCGACAGCTTCTTTTTTCTCAGGTATCTTGTCTTCCGCTGTTTCGCTTCTGATTGCCTTATCTCTGTTGGATGTATCCCGGCTGATTAACTCAGGCGGTTCGAAAACATCCAGAGCGAATTTCTTGAATCGATGTCCCAGCCTGATATTCGGCTTGAAAATTGCCTTTTCCGGCTCTTTCGGTTTTTCCTCAGTCGGTTTCATTTGCGCGAGTTTAATCGGCTTTGCCTCCAGGTCCGCCCCAAGCACTTTCGCAATGGCGTCCGCGACTCCCACCATGGCGTTTCGGCCATAAGTTCCCTTTGGATCAAGCAACGCGGCAAGGTCTTTCGGATTATCCAAAAATCCCGCCTCGACCAGAATCGATGGAATTTTCTCGTTCATTATAACAATAAGAGGTCGGAAGAAAGTTCCTCGCCCTTTGTAACCGGTCCGCCATGCCATGAATTTAGCGACTTGATGCGCCAGTTCCTTGTCGCGTTTGTAATAATAATAAACCTCTCCACCTGATGCGCAAGTCTGCGGAGTTTTCGGAAGCGCGTTTGTGTGAATGCTGACAAAAAGGTCAACGCCCATTTTCGTTGCCATATCGCGACGATCCTCAAGCCTGATGAACTTGTCATCGGCCCTGGTGTAATAAACCTGCACTCCCCGCTCAGTTAGAATTCTACCCAGTTCCAGAGATAACTTCATATTAACTGTTTTTTCATCCGCGAAAAGCCCGCCCATTTGTTTTTTGGTGACAACCGCTCCCGGATCTTTTCCTCCGTGTCCCGGGTCAATCAGTACACGCAAACCGGATTTGAAAGTCCTTGTTGAAAAGAACATCTGCAGCTCGTTTTTTGAAATGATGTAGTAGCTCATTGGCTGGATTACATCAAGCTCAACAACGATACGCGCGATGTCTGGTTTGAATTGGCTGATTCTTACTCGATTGATATTGCCTCTTCCCTGAAAAACTCTTTCATCGTTGAACGGAAGCGTGCATCCCTTAAGGTCAAACACAGCGCGATACGGTTCTTTGTCCCACAGGTAAAATCCTGAAACGCTGTCAAATTTCACGCCTTTGAAATAGAGGTTGCCATCCTTGCCAATAGACAGGAGAGTTTCCGCGGATTTGAATATGGCATCCGGTACTTTCTCTTCCTGTTCGTATGTGAATTCGCGGTTTCCAATCCAGAAGATATGCTGGAATCTCCCCTGTATTCCAGCGACAGGTTTGAAGCGCGGTGATGTATGATCAATCACAACTCTGCCAATATAGGGATTGGCCTCGAATTGCCCCAGGCGTATTGCACTGAAAGGAACATCTCGAAATCCGAATTTGACCTCAGGTGCTTCTTGTCCGATAGCCAGATTTTTAAAATCATAGACAGTGCGATATGGATTATCCAGTGTGAAAGATGTGCATTTAATCGGTGCTGCCGCGATTATTATCAGGCCGTCAGGATACTTTTTGATATCCACAATTCGGTTGGTAACATAGACAGTGTTTCCTCTCTCAATGACCTCGACACCGACACTATTCCGCCAGAATGATTCGGAAATAAACAAAATGCCGTCGCGTGAAATAACTTTATTGCTGCGTTCAGCAATTGAGATTTCACCGCGCCCACCTCCTCGAATTACCCATTTTCTGCCTTTCTTGAACGCTTCGAGCCCAAGCGAATACGCAACCTTTTCGACAGGCAGATATTTGACTCCCTTTTTAAAGCGATAGAGAGAATCAATTTTGTCCCCGTTGACAAAAATGCTGCCATCTTCAGCGACAGCGGTTTGGGGTAACATGAAGAGTAACACTACGAGGATGGCGAAAAAAAATGACCGCCCAAACCTCGTCCAGTTGGCAGTGAAGCGCAGAATCATATTTCCGCTCCATTAGGACGAAATTACCCCGGTCTGATTGCCAATTACTGCCAGGCAATCTATCGCCATAAAATCCATATATAAGGATAAATGATTTCAAATCGGATTTCAAGGCTTTATATGCTTTTTAATCAGAAAATTCTTCTTACATCCTCTTTCCTGACAGAATTCCTCCAGTTGATATTTACATGCTTCCAAACGGCATCTTAGATTATAGGCAGGGCTGATTTCATATCGGCTTACGGAATGAATGTTAATTAAGAAGCAGACCGATTTTCCTGAAAATATTTTGAGTATATTTACGTATAAGGATGAAAATCTGGTAAAATTATTTTAGTAGTAGATTTGGCATTACAGTTAATACCTGTTATTATTAATAGGGTATGTGATTTACGAAGTTGGATTATCAGTTTATTAATTTGACTTCTAACATTTTCAATGGGAAAATGAAGTGCCAGGTAACTGGCATGATTATTTTTTATAATATTTATCTCATCAGCCATGCATGGAGGTTCTATCTTGCATAGGTTTATTATCTTGTGCGCATCACTAATATTAGTGATGTTCTTCACCATGGGATGTTCGTCAAAATCATCATCATCTGATCCGATAACATCCCCCGATTCATCCAGTATTCCTGAAACCATGACCAATGAAACAGGGCACAACCTTGCCGGGATGTGGGAAATGACAATTAATCCCGACACCCTTGAAGCAACGGTAACTCCCTGTCGTGACATGGCAGGCCATTTGAACCTCACCTCGATGGTTTCAACCAACATCCAGGTGCTTTCCTATGCCCCACTGACACAAACCTACAGCGTTGATTTCTCAATTACAAATAATTATTCGCTGTTTGGTTATGATGTCCGTCTGATTCTTTTCACCAACGATCAAGGATTATTATTAACGAACGATGACGCCTGGACTGATCTTTATGACGTTATCGGAGGATTAACGAGAAATCCTTTTAAGGCATTTGCCAAAGAACAGCCCCTCCGTAAATTTTCAGCTTACACACAGCATACGGAAAATCTTCAGGTTTATGTCGAGTGGCCCTCTGGCCCTATTGTTTTTGCTGTTGATGTATCCTGGCCCACGAACTGTACGGAACCTTATAGCATCAGCGATTTCTCACACACTGAACTTCTGCAGGATGAGGGTTCAACGTGCGAACTTGAAATCAAGGTTTACGACTGGCAGGATGACATTTCAAGCGTAAGCATCAGCGCGCTGCCCATCAACGGAACATACTACACGCATTTTACTTACAATTCCGGCGAGGGTGTCTGGGAAACTGAATTGACCAACAGCGAAGGCGCATCCTTTGGGGAATATGAATGCCTTGTTGTTGCGACATCAGGCACGTCATCATTGTACGAATATGAAATCATCAACATTACACAAACCGGATGTGCGCCGGATGACAACCAGAACTGTACAACCGCTTCAACAATTGGCTCGCATGAACTTGTCGCCGGTTGCGTTGACATCGTTGACCAGGAGGACTGGTATGAAATTATCCTGCCGCCAAACGGTGTAACAGGCGGTACAATTGATCTTGATATACTCTCAGGCTCATGCTACATGATTGTGTATGCCTGCGAAGATGAAGAAATATGTCCTGGTACCATGTTAACTTTCGCTGATCATATTGAATTGCCATCAAGCACAACAAGCACATATTACATTAGGATTTTCTCCACAGGCGACGACGCATATTACAGATTGACTACCGATATCACACCGGCAATTACACATTTACCATGTGAGATTTATGTTGCAACCAGCGGTTATCCAAATTACAACTGGCCCATCTGGGAAATAGCAGGACCGGATATCGAATTGACGGTTGGCCTTTTGAATCAAATGATGGCCAAAAACAACAGTTTCTGGAATGAGTACGGCTACGAACTGGACTGGGATGGGACAGCAACTGAAATATCAAGCCAGTATTATGTTTTGAACAGCCAAGATGAATCCCGGGCAATGCACCAAAACTATGGGCGTGGAACCGACAAGATCAGCCTATACTTTGTTGATGTTCTAAATGGCGGGATTCAAACTGCTTACTGCGTTCCAAATCCAGCCAAAATACTTCACAATATCGATAACGTATATACGGTGTACAGTCCGACAGTATGGTACTGGGGAAGCCCGATTGCTCATGAGCACGGACACGCCTTCGGATACCTCCTGGACGAGTACCTTTTCGATGTATATGATCTCCCATGTGGTGATACCAGCGGATTTCCGGCAGGTGTTCCAAGATACCTATATGCTGACCCGACAGGATGCTATATGGGCAACCTTATGTATTACGCGGTTGCTGAATGGACATGGGACAGATATGACCTGACTCCGGGACAGGAGAATTACGTCAACTGGTTCCAAATGAATTATCCCGATAATTTCCCGAAGTATTAATGCAAGGAGTATTAATGATATGAAAAAACTACTTACAATTTCGATAATATCTGTTCTGTTCATTGGGTTAATCTCAGCTTCAGCAATGGCTTACAGTGACCTTGCAGAGAGATTTATAAGGTCATGCTATACGATGGATTCTGTTTTCCCGCCTGAGAACTGGGATAAGATGGAACTAAGGGATGCCGCTTTTGAAGTGCTTAATGAAATCGAAGCCGGCACTTTGGATATGCCTATCACCGATTTCTGCCTGCTTGCCATTGGCTCAGTCGGTGACCCCGAGGACATTCCCGATATCCTGATTTATTATGATGACATGCCGTGTACGGTAATAAGGTCATTGAGCGGATTTGCTCATCCTGACGTAATAGAGTTCCTGCTTGAAAAAACCGATTTGAAAGACACTCCAAAACGCGAACTCGCAGTGCTGAGCCTTTCAAAGATGGATTTCAAAAAGCTCGAAAAACCGATGGATTGGTATAACAAGGTCAGGGATAAACTGATTGCGGTTCGAGACAAAGAGAAAGTTGACTGGCTGAAAGCTGATATCGATAAGATAATCAGTGAGCTTAAACCGCCTCCAATTGAAACGAACTGACGTGCTGTTAAATCTTGAATTAATCAACCCTCCGGATAACCGGAGGGTTTTCTTTTGGTTTTGACAAGCATCTCAATTTCGAAAACAAATGACCGGGCGTTACGCCCGGTTTTTTAATTTACAATCAGGTTTCGGAGAAATAAGATGGGGTGGCTGATGGGATTCGAACCCACGACATCCAGGACCACAACCTAGCACTCTAACCAACTGAGCTACAGCCACCATTTTTGATTTGATACTTCGTTTGCGCCATGCAATTATAATAATATCATGCAATACAATCTTCAAATAGCAGAGAGTTTTAACCCTCTGCTATTTAATTATCCAAAATGATTATACTCCCAGAATATGAGTTTCACAAGAATATAATAAATCGATAATGGGAAGGCGGT
>CBDURE010000169.1:0-7083 GCA_965369605.1 uncultured bacterium | reverse complement strand
AAGACAGGCTGGCTCCGACGTATCGAATTCCACAGTACAATTCAATAGCCGCAAGCGAAGAACGTGTTACCGGTGTTGACGATTCTGAATTGTTCTCAGGCGATACTGGATCCAGCTGCAAGATAACGCTTGAAATAATGGATATCAACCATGCGGTTACAATTGGCGATGAAATTGACCAGATGACCGCTGATAGTTCCATATCCAGATTCATCGTTGAAATTCCCGGCGTTACCGACCCGACTTGGGAAACGACATCGCCTGATCTGTTCTTCGTTTCAGGAGACGGCCGTATTGATACGCTGATTTACGATATCGTTGTAACAAACGATGCTGGCGCTGACGCGGGAATATATTCAGGATTAATCGGTGTGGTTGACGCTTTCATCGGAGTTGGAAATCTAGAAGGCAACGCTATTTACGGGATTCCTCCGGGTGGAGATCCCATAGACGCTTTCTTCACAGTGGATGAATGGGTTACATATACGACTGTTGATGTCGAGGTTTTCACATCGTGCGGACCAATCACAGGCGCGATAACCGAACCGATATCGGCGGCAATTACTATCAACAATGGGGAAATAGTCAATTTTGATTCCGAGGGTTCAAGTGCGAATGGAGGTAATCCGATTACTGAATTCTACTGGAGATGGGGAGATGGCACAATGCCATCATCAGGACAGTCAGGTTCGCACCAGTTTTTCAACCCTAACTGTGAAACCAATATGGAATCTGTAATATACACGGTTACATTAAGGCTTACAGATTCATGCGATCCGCCGAATGTGGAAGAAGTTGGCAGTCTTCAGGTAACAGTTGAGTGTCCGGATTGCATTAACCTGTTCGAGAATTTCGATGGCGGCACAGAGGGCGATTGGCTTATCGAAGACTGGTCGGTTGAAAACACTGATAACAGCGGGTTTTATTACGGCGGCTGGGATGAGTTTTCCGTTCATAATATGGGGCCTAATTGCTATAACAATGTTTGTTACAGCGGAAATTGCTTTTTCACGTCAGGAGATAATGTAGCCCAGGGCAATCCGCCCGGATACTGCAACGATTACTCCGGTGATGGCCATTATTATCTGATTTCTCCTGTTATCGACTTGAGTTTGCTGGATGTCACGGAAGTGTCAATGTCAGTTAATCATTTTTATAATGTGCTGGACAATCCGGTTCCCGATGGCTGTGCGGTTTATGCATCGACTAATGGCGGTACATCATTCCCAACACAGCTTGTGGTTTTAACAGGGGAAACATACAACGGCACTTTCGCAAATGGATTGAGAAACGGGGATAGCTGCTACACCGGACTAGTTAGCAATGGAAATTCAACTGAGACTGTTTTTAACCTTACACCTTTCATAGGTGAATCTGCGGTTGTAATTAGATTTGAACAACATAACAACAATACAGGCGCTGTCGGCACACCGGGATATCCGGTAGGCTGGTGGATTGATGAAATAACAATTGATATTTGCCCGTAGGAAATGTTCTGGAGGAAGTAAACATGAGAAAACTTCTAAATATTGCCATATTCACACTAATGTTCCTGGTTGTAATAGGATGCTCATCCAGGGATTCAAACCCAATCGCGCCTCCGGGAGCTGATTACGGGTTGCAGGCAGGGATTGATTCCGAATCTGCTTTTCCGCTTATTGTCAGCGATACAGACAAAAACGGAAATCCGCTGGGCGGTGTAGGAACGCTGGGATGTTTCTTCGGTTCACTTAACCTGAACACTCTGGAAGCGTCATTTACGCCGATGCGAGAATCATCCAACGCTCTGAACGATTCACTGATTGTGGACATTACAAACTTCCTGGCAATCACTCCCTGCACAGATTGTATCAAGCTATCTGGTGTGGCTATTGATGAGAATGGGAATCCGGTACTGAAAATTGGCGTCAAACACCCATTTGCCGCTGGTGTGAAATCAGAACCGCCATCACCCACCAATCGCCTTGACCTGCATGTGTTTTCCCCTAGAGGGTTTATTATATCTGACGGCGTTGTTGGCGGTGGATTTAAGAATTTCGAATCGCTTAAACAGAAAATACCTGCATGGCGACTTCTAAACGCCTGTGGATATGCAGGCGAATTCGATGACAAATGGGACGATCTTCTTGAAACAACAGCGACAATTCATCCGTTCATTCTGCATTTCGATGATTATTCAATCGGGAATTTTGCCACTGGCGCTGAATCAGGTTTCACCAATATTGTGATGCCAACCGGTAACACTATAATGAGAATGGGTTGTGATTACGACTACAAGGATTATGTTCTTCAGTTTCCAGCGGATGCAGGTGAGATTTTCACCTTTATTTACTCGCTTAATGTTTCCTACGGCTTGTCAGCGCAGGGAAAATCTGAATGGTTATATCCCAGATATCGGGTTCCGCAGTATTGCCAGAAATCCGCGACACTTGTTGGATTGAATGAAATAAACAACCATCTTGATGATGTTAATGAAACAAGTTGGGCTGATTTGTATATCGAAGTTCTGGATATAAATCACAAGGTTGCAGTTGATGACACAATTGAAAAGCTTGAAATAGAAAAGATGGATTATGAGTCATCGATATTATCGATATCAATTGAAGCGCCTGATATTTGCGACACAACAGTTGAGATTACAGACATTGAAGCCGCTTTTCAGGGGGGTAGTTCAACGAACAAACAGGACCCGCTAAGATTTCTAGCCAGAATTGAAAATGAAAAACTCGCGCCGATTGGAACATATACGGGGTTAATCAAAGTGCTTGACTCATATCCCAATAATGCCAACGCGAATATAGATGGAAATACAATTCCAAGAGTTTACCCGTGGGAAGATCCGGGTGATTTTGTTTTCACCACAGAGGAATGGGCTACTTATGGCGTTTTTGAATACACAATAAGCCTGGGCAATCGAGCGCCGAATTGCGAACTTTTACTGGCAAGCAATTTAGTGCTGGGCGGTGCGACTATTGATGCTCAACCGGGTGCAGGTACAAATGACCCAGACGGCGAAATTGTGCTTTATGAATACGATATGGATTATGACGGTGAGATATTTAACGTTGACGCATCCAATACTGATGGCGCCTCGGTTACACTGGGACCTTATGAAAACGACACAGGTATCAATTTCGATTTGACAGTTGCAATGAGATTAACTGACAATGGCGAAGACGCGCAAAGCGTTATATGCACCGCTAACCTCACGGTTGTATATTTCTCCCCTATCATCTTCTTCGATGATTTTGATGAAAACTCTGAAAACTGGCAGTTCGATGCCGATAAATTCTGGGGAATAACCAACGGTTTTCTATCGTCATCAGGCGGTCCGGGCGCTCAGGCGGAAGGACAAGGGTGTTATGGTGATTCCATTGATGGCGGTGAAAACTTCGCTACATCAAGGTCTATTGTCGTACCAGCCATGCCGGAGGGATATGCAATGGTTCGTCTGACAATTAATCACTCGTATGACACTGAAATATTCGATTTTAATCCGTTTGATTTCACAGATGATTGTGATGTCTGGGTAAAACCACAGATCGGTGCTCAATATAAACTTATCACAACAGATGGCCAGCTTTACAGCACATCAGAAATCACAAGTTCAGGGGGACCATCGTTTGCAGGTGTTATGGGAATCGACCCGGCGTTTGGCGCTGATTATATCGGATGGGATTCAATCTTCGATGATCCTACCCTTGCTGGAAAAACAATCAAGATTAAATTCAGGCAGCAGGCGGATGATGGCATAGACAACTGTCGGGGCGGCTGGTGGATAGATTCAGTTACTTTGGAGTTTCTTACGTAAGGAAAATCAGATGATGCTGGATAGCTAGTAGCTCCTGAAAAACTATGTTTTAAGTTATTGCGTTTTAGAAAATATGTTTTTTCCCTGGGAGCGCTGGTCTCTAGGGCTTGTTGAAAAAGCCTATTTTTCCCGTAACCCGATCATGCCTTTATATGATAATGTGAATCTAACCCGATGATCCTCGCAGGCATGCCGGGGAGGTGGCTATTTACGCGGAACCCCGGCATGCCTGATTCACCTAATAGGTAATTGTTGATTTTATTCGGGACGGCATGACCGGGTTACGGTCGAAATAACCTTTTTCAACAGCACCAAGAGACCAGCGCTCCCGGGGAAGAAAGAATTGTAAATATTTTGAAATAATGTAGTTTTTCAGGGATGGCTAATCAACATCAAGCAGTTCAAGAAGTTTTGAAATATTCGATTCCGCCTGCTTTATAAGTGGGGGGAGTCTTTTTTTTATCCTGTCAACAATGGATTCTGAATCATCAATGTCATTAAAGAGAGCTTCCTCTATCGATTTTGGTCCTATGATAGGTGTTACGATAGTGCTTTTAATATCAATCATATCCAGAAAGTACTTCATCTTTGGATCATATACAACAGTTGTGAATGAGTTTTCCGCCAACGCGGCAAACATAGCGGCGTGAAGCCGTCCGGCAAGAATATGATCCGCAATCTTGAAAAGCGAAAGAATTTCAGATGGTTTATATTGCTTTTTTATCATGCCTGTCTTTCCCTTAATCGCTGACATGATTTTCTGCGCGAAGGGCGTATCGTATTGCGGGAAGAAAGGTACAAATAGCGCGCTGCCACCAGCCTCATCAAGGTATGTGTTGATAGCTGTGACATAATGCCCGACTGATTTCATGTTCCTCGAATTTCCCTTGATGGCAACAATCAAAACAGGTTCAGGCAAATCAGGAAGCCCTTCCTCATAGAGGATATCCTCAGCTACATCATCCGGCGCGGCATTTAACATAAGCGCGATATCTGATGCGAGTGTAATATCGAAATCAGTTGGGAGTGATTCCATGAGGAATGTATGGCTGGATAAATCACGCACAACAATTGCCTCTGCTGTCGCAAAGAGGTCGCGAGTGAGAAAGCGTGCGAATGATCCGTTTAACGGACCTATGCCCTGCCCCATGATATATATTTTTCGAGCCAGTATGTGAGACAGCAGAAGTTGTCCGAGGTAAAAAAACGGGCTTCGCCAGCTTGTGGAATCCTGGATTAATCCTCCTCCGCCCTGAACAAACAAATCGCATCCGATAAACGCTTTTGTAACAGAAATGGGATTGTTTCGAGATACCGCTTTTAAGCCCTGCGTTTTGAATGTGTATCCGGGATTTGAGGATAATACATTAATGTCAACATCGGGATAAGCCACTAATCTCTGAGTAAAAGCCTCAAGGATTGCTTCATCGCCTATGTTGCCGTAACCGTAATATCCACCGATTAGAACTTTCTTCATGGAACGCCGCTTTGATATGTTGAAATAATATCCAGTAAATTTGTGATACGGGTATCCTGTGGCTGTTTAAAAAGCCTATTTCCACCGTAACCTGGTCATGCCTTTATATGAAAATCTGAATCAAACTCGACAATTCTCGCAGGCAAGCCGGGGAAGTGGCTGTATATGCGGAACCCAGGAATGCTTACGAACATTGTAGAATTGATTTATTCTATTTTCATAATCTACTTGCCTTTTTCAACTGGTTTCGCATTGCCCGGTTCCACCTTAATCTTACCAGATGGAGTAATGATATCGCGCATTGCGTCTTTAATATTTTTCGAATCAGTTTCGCTATCGTCTTTAGGAATGCTAATTACATCCGACCACAGCGCTATTTGCGTTGGTGAGGCACTTAACTTAATTGTGTCAATTGCCTTGCCCTGTGAGAGATTATGGACAGTAATCGACTTACCGATGCTGTTCGCGACACAGAGAATCTGAGAGTTCTGCTCAAGCGCGATTTCAACAGGCCCCTTACCTACGGATAAAGGTTCGGATGTTTCGCCGCTTTGAATATCAAGCGGGATAACTGTGTCCTCTTCGTAACTGGCAACATATAGAGTGTTTCCATCGGCGGAAATCGCAACCCCTCTGGGTGATTTACCTATTTCGAATGTATTAATAATTTTCCCATCCTTGATGTTGATCTCCTTAACCTCATTATTTCCTGAAACGGAAACATAGAATCTATCATCATCGGGATGAATAGCTCCTGCCCACGGAGTGTCGCCAACTTCCACACGGGCGATTTCATCATGAGATAAAAGGTGAATGATGCTTACGGTGTCGTTTTCGCAGCGATTATCCAGGTCAGAGTTAATTGTGATGATGTACTTGTCATCATTGCTGACGAGAACTCTTCTTGGCCCGACTCCAACCTCGATAGTTGCCAAATCATTCTGCTCACCGCGAAGAATTTTTATCATGAGATTGTCCTCGATTGAGTTGGCGATGTAGAGCCTGTTGCCAGCGGCATCAGTTCCAATACCAACCGATTTCGATGGATTATCACCGATAGAAACCGAACTTTTTCCGGATATCTTGTGTGTTTCCGTTTTCCATGTCCATATCGCGTTTGCGTAAAGGGAACTAAGGCTTTCGGTTTCGGAATCATCAGGCGAACCAGCCATTACGACAAAATAAATTTTGCCGTTGCGTGAAAAGATAACATCCTGCGGATTCACCCCGACATCCACAACATCACCGATTGAACGTGTTTTCAAATCAATGAGAGCAAGCTGGTTGGATTCAGCCAATGTAACAAGAAGCTGTCCTTGTGAGCCAAAGTCGCTGTCAACGTTGGCGTTTGGATTTATTACCGGTTTTTTATCGGTCTTGTTATTTTTAGCGGCATTGTCCTTGGATTGCTGGACAGTGCAGCCGGCAAAAAGCATTGCTAAAATCAGAAGGCTGATAATGCTGTATTTTAGATTCATGTCATCAAACCCCACAGTTAAGATAATATAGATGATTAAAGTTAATCACGAAAACCACAAGCATAAGAACACTTATGAATTGTAAATAAAAATTCAGGTTTTGCAAATGAAACGTTGAAAATGTAGTGGATTAAAATTGTGCCAATATAAAATCACAATGGCTGATAATAATTCCGATATGTGCGTTTATTTGTACACTTATGCCGATATTATTAACAGGTTTACAGACATCTTTTACTGTGATAGAGTTTTTCAGAAATTTCTATCAATGGTAGTGAGTAAGTTAGCTTATGAAAGTTGTGAAACTGGTTTTCCTG
>CBDURE010000168.1:0-7086 GCA_965369605.1 uncultured bacterium | reverse complement strand
TGATTGAAAACTATAACCCGGAATGGAAAGACATGTATTATAATCTGCTCCAAGAAAAAAATGGATTCCCGCTTTCGCGGGAATGACGTAATCTTGTTTCGCGGGAATGACGTAATCTTGTTTCGCGGGAATGACGTAATCGTGATACTACGAACCTGTTAGGACAGTCCTCTTTTTTGCTAATACTACGGCGACTCAATCACTTCTACCGGAATGTCGATTTCATCCTCGCCGCCGTTGCCGTCATTTGCGGTGATGGTTATAGAATAATTGCCGGTTGTGAGCGGGGCGATCCAGACCGCTTCATTGCTGTTGATTGATTGGAAACTGCCTCCGGACGCCGACCAGTCGTAGCTGAGCGCATCTCCGTCCGGGTCATGAGCGGTAACCGAAACGTTAACAATCTGTCCTATTTCAGGACGAGTTGCATCAATATCATAACCATCGATAACAGGATCGGAATTCGACTGAACGCTAAGATAGATTTTTTTCTCAACATACGCGCCAAGAGCATCATAAACCTTGACAGTGATAGTAACATCGCCGGTTGACGCGCTTACCCATTCAACGCTGTTATCGGCCTCCTGCGTAAAATAACCCTTCGATGCGCTCCATTCGTATGTTAACGGCAGGTTGCCATCCGGGTCATCCGCCGTGACTGTAATCGTGATTGGCTCGTTTGTTTGCGGAATCGGATTTGAGACATCGATATTGGAAATCACAGGTGATTTATTATCGCTTACCTCGAACGTGAAACTGCCAAGCACTGTATCGTTGAATCTGTCATGTATTTCGACAATGAGCTGGTAGAAGCCCTGAATATCCGGAGTTCGCCAGTAGCATGTAACAGTATCGTGGATGAGGAAATTGTCATTGGGGTCATATCCGAGGGACCCGGGTTCTATTTCAATCGCGGTCCAGAAAAATTCATAATCATCGGGATTCGGGGTACCTGAGATATCAGGATCATGGAAATTGACTGTTACCTCAATAACCTCGCTGGCGCCAACTGTGCTTCCCGAGAAAGATGCCGTGAACGAATCGATAATCGGCGATTCCGTATTATCACTGACCTGGAAAGTGTATCCGCCGATAACAGGCTCATCGTAGCGATCACGAATCTCAACAATCAACTCGTAATATCCCTGAACCTCTGGCGTTCTCCAGTAACATGTGGCATCGTCATCAATAAGAAAATTATTGTCTTCATTGAAAGGAACATCATCAGGCTCTATCGACCTGACAGTCCACTGGAAAGTGTACTCGGAAATCGGCAGTGTTCCGGTTACATCCGGGTCGCTGAAATTGACCGTGAGTTTTATCACTGTGTCCGGGTTTACGCATGCGGTTGTGAAGGATGGCGTGAAGGAATTGATAATCGGAGCTTGATTGGTTGACTTGGCTGTTTTATTACAACCCATGAATAAACATGCCACCATAAGAAGTGGTAATGTTATCAGAATCAATTTCTTCATTTGAATCACCATACCTGGTTTGGTTAAATAGCAGAGGATTTAAACCCCTATCGGAAAAGGTTGTTGATTATAAACAAACCATTCTCCTGATAACTCTCGGATGCCGCCCACACATCACGTCTTTTTGTGATTTGTGGGTGAAACGTGTAAATTCGTAACATTTCACCCATAAAGCCCGGAGGGCTGTATGGGCGGCACCCAGCGTTTTGTATCAAATCGACACCTTTCCCGACAACCTCTTAAACCCTCTGCTATTTTTGAATCCATAGTCAGAGGTTAAAAATAATTTATCCGCCTGTCGGCACAGCTGGTTGAGCGGCGGCTTCGCCTTCCGCCTCAGCTGGAATCATCGTGATTTCACCTGTATCAACGTTATATCGCTTGAATTTGGGTTTACTATCCACGGTTGTATAATGCCAGATTATCGACCTGCCATCATAGCTGATTGCATAGCTGAAAAAGTTGGTATCATTCGCAAGAACTACGGGTTCATCCTCCATGTTTTCAATCAACATAAGGGATTTACTAGTGTTCTTCACAGATGGATTCCTGGTTTGCGTTCCAATGACAAACATTCTCTTGTTTCGCATATCCGGGATAATATTAAAGATGCTTGGGGGAGCCTCTATTTCAAGGAACAGGCTCATGCCTTCGCCATAAACCTCAGCTGTCCATATCTGCTGAAGAACAGTGCCGCCCTGATGGCTGTTCAGTTTGAAAACGAGCATGCCATCGTTGTATGGGTCAACGTTGTGAATGGTAAACGGCATCCCCTGCCATTCTGATTTACTGATAAAACGGGTTCTGTCCTTTTTAAAATTATGCTCAATATAGGCGATTTCACCTTTAATTAATTTCGCCATGATGAACATATCCCCGCCTTTGATGAATTGAACATCGATGAAGTCCTGAATATTTCTGCGGTCAGAACGATAGTCAGTGATTTCTTTGACGTTTTTGCCATCTGTACCGCATGAATAAACAGTGAGCTTGTCCTTGTCGCGGAGAACATAAACCACCTTGTCGCCTCTTGGACTCATCGCGGCGGTTGTGATCTTACCCTCAACAGGAATCAGTTCCATTGTGTTATCCTGTCGAACCAGCGCGATTGCGTATTTGTATCGTTCTGTTTCCACTGCAACAGCGAACTCAAATGGAGAGTATGCCGCCATGGCTTCCTGAACTCCAGTGATGAGAAAAACCCCAACCATAAGGATCATAAGACTGATTTTAAATGTGGATTTCATAAATTTGACCTCCGAACTCATGTAATCGAGTGAATGAATATATGATTAAAAATAATAAATTACCTGCATAACTCAAAAGCTATTCCTCTTCCTCCTAATCTTCAAACTCGCCTTCCCGTCCCTCATACAATTTCCTAATACTTTCCATGATCCTGTTATATTGCGGATCGTCATTATTTGTTGGATCTATTGCATCTCCAGGCCATTTGGATTTCCCACCAAATTTTTCGTTTACCAGCACTGACTGTGTTGGCAGTATGATAACACGCCCAACAATCAGGTTTTCAAGTTTGAGATTGTTAATCTTTATAATGTAATTCACAAGGAAAGCTTCCGCGGTGATTGCCTTCTCAAAATAGGAATCAGCGTTTGGATAATTTGCCGGAAAGACAATATCCTTTGTCAGGTTAAGCCGCTTCACCATATTGTGTTTGTTAACAATACGCTTGATGGTTAAGAAAACTGGATCATTCATGCTTCCAATCTCAGGTGGTTCTCCATGAAAGCCGATTGGTTCATGGCTGACAGGATCAACGCCGACAATATCAGCGAATTTGATGAAATAAGTCGATGGCGTCACCTGATTATCCAACTCATCCAGATATGATGAATCCTTTGGAGTAAGCATGGGGCTGTCCATCTGGTATTCCGTGATTTCCTGATTTGTTCGATCGCCCATTTCCTGTGCGATGTGCGGTGTTATCACAATGATAATCTCAGTTCTATCCTGCTTTGATTTTGTTCGCCTGAACAATTTTCCCAGCAATGGTATGTCGCCAAGAATTGGAACCTTATATGTTCTTTCCTCTGTTTGTGTGGATATCAAGCCACCCAGAATCAACGGCTGATGGTTTGGAACTCGAACAATTGTTGAAACTTCACGAGTGTTAAGTTCCGGAGCCTGAATATTCAACCCGGTTACAACATTATTGATTGTCTCAACATTCGAGACAATCGCGTTGACCTGCATTGAGATTTCAGAGTTCCCTCGTCCAATACGCGGTTTGATATTTAGAGTGATACCGACAGGCACAAACGAAATATCGAATCGGCTCTGATTCTGGTTTACAATGGTCTCCTGAACGACTGGCACCTGCCTGACGATAGTAATAATCGCCTGCCTGCCATCGACAGTTGTAATTTTCGGCCGCGCCTTTATCGTGGCTTTTCCTTCGAGAACAAGTGCTGCAATTGATGCCTGGAATTCACCCGCGCTGACACCTGAGTCATCGTAGGTTAAAATAACCGCTGTTTCCTCCTGGCTGCTTGAACCCGTTTCACCCGGGAAAGCCGGTTTGGCAGTGCTCTCAATAAGGTCATCGTTTCCGGTCAGCTGCCGTAATCCGATATCTGAAAGGTCATCAATGTTTATCTCGATTATCTGCGCTTCTATCAGAATCTGTTTTGCGGGGACATCCAGCATCTCGACAAAACTTCTAATGCTGTCGATTTCCTCCTGTGAACCGTAAACAATAATGATATTGATATCCGATGTCGCTGTTGGTTCTTTATATTCAAGAATTTTAAACTGATTTCCGCCAATCCTGCCTTCGCTTCTGCTTGAAAACTGCGTTGATATACTCGTGGTTTCAGATGTTATTTGCGGCGCTGAATAGATTACCGGTGAAATGCCACTTTGGATAGATTTAAGAATGTTTGCATCCATATCTGAGCCAGTATTGACTGCTATATAACCAGCGGCTTTTAATTGAGTGATAATCGCTCCAACTTCAATGTAATAAACTGGAATTGTCTCATAGCGTTTGTCACCGATGGGCTGGTCGATTGTTTGAAGAAACTCAAGCATCGTGTCAAAGTACTTCTGCTCAGCTGTTGTGGTTCGGCAAAATATTTTATAGCCTGAATATCCCTGTTTTCTATCAAAGAAACTCTGCTGAACCAGCTCATAATTGGGAATATAGAAACTCAACCTGTTCTGTGAACCATCGCCTCGCGCGAAAACAACGTTATTATCCGCGCCAGTGTCGAAGCGCTGGAAATCGAGAAAATTATTCATGACCTCATCAAGTTTTATCCACAAGTCATTCGGGGCAAGGTAGCGCACCTGGAATGTTTTGATAACGTCCTGCGGTTTTGCCGGCGGTTTTGGTGCAGCTTTGGGCGGCGGGTCAATGTTCTTCATCAGAGTTTTGACAATTTCAATCGCGTCAGGTGTTCCCTGTGCGGCGATTTTTTTCGGTTGAAGCGGCAGTACTGTAACTGTAATTTGATCCTCACCGATATCCAATTCGGCAAGATTGCTTTTAAGCAGTTTCAACGCCTCTTCAGGATTGTCCTTGTATTTGTATAGCGGGATGTACTCCAGCTTTCTGCCTACTTCCTGGCCCGATACCGGCGCGGCAAACATAACCGCCCCTAAAAAAACAAGCACAAGAGATATTGGCAAAATCCTTTTGAATAACATTTTATAATATTACCTCTTCAGGCATAAGTAACTTATAAGATAATACTCCCATATTATGAGACTGAAACAACCGATTTGGTTTGGTTATTCCATGTTGTTTACTGCCTCGTCTCTGCAAATCCCGTTAACTTTAAGGCTCTTTACTTGAAAGGAACATTCAAGTATCCTGTTAAAGTTATTTTTAAACTGATTGGTTTCCACCTTTTAAGTATTTGACATGGAGGAGTTATCAATCAAGAAATAATCCACCATTGATTTAATGTCAATTTTACAATTATAAGTAAAGTTAATGACTGGTTCAATGCTAAAAAGGAAACAAAACCCATGAAAAAACACATCGGACTACTAACTATCAGTTTTGCGGTACTTTTCATTTACGCTATTTCGACCCCAATTTCAGCATCCGGGAATCTGCCATCCGTGATAACCACTGCCATCGACTCCATCACAGAGGATGAGGGCATCGCGATTATAAGCGAACTGGCATCCGAAACATACGGCGGTCGCATGACCGGTTTTGAGGGCCAGTGGCTCACCGCTCATTTAATCAAGGATGAATTTCAAAAAGCCGGGCTAAAGCCATACGGCAGCGCAAAATCTTTTTACCAGAATTTCCCCCTCGCAACGAACCGTATCCTGCCAACGCCTTTGCTTGAATTGAAAACCAAAGACATTGAATATTCGAATTACGAATTCGGAACGAATTTCATCTGCAGGGGATTCTCAGGCGCTGGCGATATTCGCGCCGAGGTGGTTTTCTGCGGATATGGGATCACGATGGATGGCTATGACGATTACGCTAATGTGGATGTCGAGGGAAAAATCGTTTTTATCATGAACGGCCAGCCAGCTAAACCGAAATCAATGAAACACCGGGTATCCGAATGGGACGTTACAGGCAAAAAAGTAAACAACGCGATTGACCACGGCGCAATTGGCATGATTACAATTCGCTCGAAAACAAGCGGTGAGGTTGGAAAACTTGTCGGCAGTGTGCTGTGGGGCGATTACAGGCATCAACCTGAATTTCCAGTACTGGTAATTGACAGGTTTGTCGCGGCGGATATTTTTAAAAGAAGCCAGCAGGACCTTCCGGTTCTTCAGGCTATGATAAACAGACACCTTAAACCGATTAGTTTCAATACCGGAACCATGGCTCATATACGAGTGGATGTTGACTACAAACCCGCTCAGGAAACATGCAACGTTGTGGGAATTATCGAGGGTTCGCATCAACGATTGAAAAACGAATACGTTGTCATCGGAGCGCACATGGATCATGTCGGAACTCAGGGGCTTGATATCATGTTCCCCGGCGCGAATGACAACGCGACCGGAATCGCGGCTTTGATTGAAATTGTACGCGCTTTCAACGAGGCAAATCTGCAGCCAAAACGAAGCATAATCTTCGCGGCATTCACCGGCGAGGAGATGGGCTTGAAAGGTTCGCATTATTTTGTTGACCACCTTCCATTTCCTAAAAGCAAAATAAAATACATGCTTAATATGGATATGCTCGGCCAGGGGAAAAACTGCCTGAACACATTCAGCAAACAGTTTCCTGACATCACGGCTAAAGTGAAAAAAGCAAACGGGAATCTGCACGATCTTGCAATTCAGGTTATCCCATCCGGATTCGGTTCCGACCATGTGTCATTTTTCAACGCGGGGATTCCATCAGGGATGCTTCTTACCGGCGGCGAATATGATTATCCGTATCATCATACGCACTATCATTACCGCGAATGGATGATTGATATTGGCTTGTGGAAGAAAGCGACTGATACCGCGCTTTTGACGCTGTGGTATCTGGCGAATTAGGATACCTGGTCCAAAATCAAATAACTTATCAGGTCGAATAACACGTCATTCCCGCGAAAGGGGCTGTCGGGAAAGGTTGTTGTTATATCTTATCCCCCCCTTAATCCCCCCGCGAGCG
>CBDURE010000167.1:0-7104 GCA_965369605.1 uncultured bacterium | reverse complement strand
CCCCCCCTTAATCCCCCCGCGAGCGGGGGGAGATTTTTTTTATATTTGCATCACTGAACTGAATATTTGCGAAGGGGAGAAACAACACTCTCCCTCCCCATTCGCGGGGAGGGCTGGGGTGGGGGGTTCTTGTTTGCAATGCCTTTCCCGACAGACTCTAAAACCCTCTGCTATTTTTACTAGTGTAATTTGTTGTTCCGGCAATTGATTTAACTCAACAATTTTGGTAATTTTAAATTAATTTAAATTTGGCAGTTGACTGGTTTTTAAAATGAATCGGGCAACCCGGGATGGCTTTTCGTGCCGGGCATTTTGGTTTTTAAATTCATTCTGATAAAGCAAGGCATTGACATCTGAAACACCTCAGATAGTAATCATCACAGGAATCTCCGGAGCGGGGAAATCATCCGTCCTGCGCTGTTTCGAGGACATGGGGTTTTTTACGATAGACAATCTCCCCCCGCCGCTCATGGACAAATTCATTGAGGTTTTTTATTCATCCGGCTCGGAAATAAAAGGCGTCGCGTTGGTTATGGATGTCCGGGGGGGAACGTTTTTTATGGACACAATTGACGTTCTCGATAAGCTTAAGAGTTCCGGTTACGATGTCAAGATAATTTTCCTTGACGCTCAGAATGATCTTTTGATACGGCGATTCAAGGAGGCAAGGCGTCCGCATCCGCTTGGCGGGCATGAAGGTGTCGTTGTCGGCCTTGAAAGGGAACGCACCGCTCTTAAAGAACTCAAAAAACTCGCTCATACAATCATCGACACTACAAATTACACAATGAGCCAGTTGAGAAACAGAGTCATGTCAGTCATGTCGATTGACGAGCATATTTTTCCTCTCAGGGTCAGGATTGTCAGCTTTGGATATAAATACGGCATACCGCTTGACGCGGATCTTTTAATGGATGTGAGATTCCTTCCTAATCCGCATTATGACGATACTCTCAGGCCTTTCACAGGCAACGATGAAGTGATACAGGAATATGTAATGAATCATCCTTCGGGAAATGAATTCATTAAGATATTTGGAGAGTTTGTCAGTTTTTTAATCCCTCATTATATTGATGAGGGTAGATTCAGCCTTGCAATAGCGGTAGGATGTACAGGCGGAAAACATCGCAGTGTCGTTATAGCGTTGAAACTCGGTGAAACGCTTTCGAAACTTGGGATGGAAGCAAATATTATTCATAGAGATATCCACAAGGATTAACATCAGCCTCGTGGTGATATGGCATTGTTTTATGCTGTTAAAAAATAAAAATTGAGGTATAAAAAGATGCGTGTTTTCATTAATGGATTTGGACGAATAGGCAGAATGAGCATGAGAATTGCTCATCAGGTAGAGGAATTCGATTTTGTCGGCATCAACGATGCGACCTATTTCGATCAGCTCGTTCACCTTTGCCACTACGATACAACGTATGGCAAATTCGAGGGAGTGCTTGAGTATGACGGGCCAGAGGATGATCCCACGAAGGGAACTCTTACGCTTGGCAGGCACACATTAAAACCGGTTACTGAGCGTGACCCCGCGAAACTCCCATTAAAAGACCTGAATGTTGATATCGTGCTTGACTGCACAGGCGCTTTTAAAGAACGCAAACACGCTGAGAAATATCTTGAAGCCGGCGCGAAAAAAGTCATTCAATCTTTCCCGGGAAAAGATGTGGATAAAACGATTGTTTATGGAATCAACCATAAGGAATACAATCCGAACAAGCACAACATTATTTCAAATTCATCATGCACCACAAACTGCCTTGCTCCAATTATTCAAATCCTTGATGAGAATTTCAAAGTGCTCAATGGATTGATGACAACCATTCACGCTTATACGCCATCCCAGAAACTTCTTGACCATTATCACAAAAAGGATTGGCGTCGGGCAAGAAGCGCCGCGGAGAATGTTATCCCGACATCGAGTGGAGCCGCGAAACAGATTGGCGTGATATTCCCTCATTTAAAAGGCAAACTGAACGGATATGCCCTGAGGATTCCCCAACCGACAGTCAGTCTTGTCGATCTCGTCGTGCATGTTGAAAACCCGCCGAAGAGCATTGATGATATTAACGAAAAATTCTCAAAAGCCGCTGACGGCACTTTAAAAGATGTTCTTGGTTACACCGAACTGCCTCTTGTCAGCCGTGATTATTTCGGATGCCCTCTGAGCTCGGTTGTTGACGGACCTTTGACTGATCTCACCGGAAATCTTATTAAGATTGTAGCGTGGTACGATAATGAGTGGGGTTATTGCTGCAGGTTAATTGATATTACAAAATGGGTAGCGACACAAGGTTAAGACATTTTCAGAATATCTTCTAATTTAACAGGATAACGGTCGTGCAGAATGGAAATAAACTTGAAACAAATTGAAGATGTTGATTTTCAGGACAAGACTGTTTTTGTCCGTGTGGACTATAATGTCCCGCTTGATAATGCAATCATTGTTGACACCACGAGAATTGACAGGTCACTTGCCACACTTGACCTTCTGCTCGACAAAGGCGCGAAAGTGATTCTGGCATCTCATCTCGGACGCCCGAAAGGCGAAAAGGAATCGCGTTTTTCGCTTCAACCAGTTGCTAAATACCTCACCAGATACGCCAATGAGGATGTTCCGCTTATTGAGAATTATATCGAGGATTCAGGCGCATCAGTCCGGGAGGCTCTTGCCAATCATCGGGTTGTGCTTCTTGAAAACCTTCGATTTTATGAAGAGGAAAAGAAAGGCGATGCCGAGTTTGCAAAAACGCTGGCATCTTTCGCTGATATATATGTGAATGACGCGTTTGGAACATCGCACAGAGCGCATGCCTCCATTTCCGGCATTCCAAAATACATACCCGGTTACGCCGGACTGCTTCTCCGACATGAAATTGACAACCTGTCCAGAATCCTGAATATAAAAGATTCTGACCGTCCATTCATTTGCGTTCTTGGCGGCGCTAAAGTCGCGGACAAAATACCAATTATCAACTATTTGCTCGGACGCGCTGATGTAATCATGATTGGCGGCGCTATGGCATTTTCTTTCCTGAAATGCCAGGGGATGAATGTTGGCGCAAGCCTGGTTAACGATAATTCAGTGGATGAGTGCCGCTTTCTTCTGGATAAGGCTCAAAGACTGGGAATAGATTTTGTCCTGCCAATGGATGTAGTGGTCGCGCCGGGTGTTTCATCACCGACCGGGGAAAATGTCGATGTTGACCAAATCCCGCATGGCATGATGGGACTCGATATCGGGGAGGAAACCAGAGAGGTTTTCATCAGCATACTGCAAAACGCCCGAACCATTTTCTGGAATGGCCCTATGGGAGTGTTCGAGGAGAAGCAATTCAGAACAGGTACAGACATGCTCGCGAAAGCAATTTCCGCGTGCGATGCATTCAGCGTAGTCGGCGGCGGTGACAGCATGGTGGTAATAAACGAGCTGGGTATCGCGGATGATATCGACCACATCTCAACCGGAGGCGGCGCGAGTTTGGAATTCATAAGCGGCGTGAATCTACCGGGAATCGCGGCACTTGTTGATTAAGTATTGTGATTATTAAGTTTAAATTGCACTTAAATTGAGCCAATCTAACAGATTTTTGTCTTATAATTGAGAAACTATTGTGTGTTGAGTTTTCCTGATTTGCATTCTTAAATTATTTTATTCCTTAATCAGGGTGAATACGTGAAAGAGAATCCTTCATCGTTTGCTGAGTATAAAAATCCACCAGTATCCGAGGTGGCGCTTTCTGTCCAGTTTGAACCCTTGCAAAAACTAAAAACACCGTACATTGGGCTACTATGGCAAAAGTTTATTGATAGCCGCAGTAAATTAAATAAGGTTTGGGAGCAACCTCTTTTGAAGGATAGGTTTGAATTGTTTCATGATGAAAAACTCGCACCAAGAATTGAATTATCAAATATCCCTCCACTTCAAAGATATTGGTTCTTAAATGAATCTGAAACAGAGCTTGTCCAGATTCAGGACAATCGATTCGTTCGCAACTGGCGACGATTAGACGCGGCAAAAAATTATCCACGTTACAAAAAAAATCGAGAAGACTTCATTAAGGATTTTGAGATATTTGAATCCTTTCTTAAAGAACATAACATTGGCGAAATATTGCCTAATCAATGTGAAGTAACTTATGTGAATCCAATTCCTGCTGAAGGCAAGTACAAAATACCTGACCAGCTTCATAATGTTGTAACCTTCTTTCAATCTGAATACAGTGATTCTTTTCTTCCTGATTTGGAAAACATTAATGTCACTATGCAATATGTTATTCAAAAAGAGGATAGCCTTCCTTTGGGACGTCTTTATATATCTTTGCAATCTGTCACATCCAAAGATAATGAATTAATTTACCTTTTAAAACTGATTGCTCGTGGTAAACCTATTGGAGAAGGGATTGATGGAGTATTAGGTTTTATGGATATTGGTCATGAGTGGATTGTTAGAGGGTTCACATCAATTACTACAGTAGCAATGCATGAACAGTGGGGTAAAAAGCCATGATTACTGAAGCGCTAACCAAGCACGATTCAAGCGGATTTCTGGAAGATGAACAAAACACCCTATTTGATTGGTTTAATAACCTGTTTAACAAACCAAAACAATTTTCATTTGCATTAGAAAATTCCAAATTCACTATTGATATACCGCATTCAGCACCATGGTTTGATATTGCCTTGCAGAAACTGATTGATCTGGAAGATTTGGAAGATAACTGGGATTCTGAAGGTGCCACTCCGATAGATATTGATTGTATCCGAACAGCAATAAAATTATTAGCCCAAATCACACAGAATAATACTCCTGAACCATATATATTTCCAACTCTTCAGGGTGGTGTGCAAATTGAATGGAGTACAAAAAAAGTGGAATTGGAAATAGAAGTTATTAATATAAGCACAATTCTTGTATTATTTGACAAACCGAATGGTGAAGAACTTGAGTGGGAAGAAACAATTTATGAGAACATGCCAAGACTGGTTAACTGCATTAAGCAGTTGATATAAACTCATCCATTAATATGCCCTGTAACTTTGAATATGTTGATGACACAACCATTTCTAATGAGGAAACCCTCTGGCGAAGAATACCATTAACCAAAGGTAAAAATGGGATGTATAAATATGATGCCAGCCGCGAAACATGGCGTCCAACATCAGCTGCATTTAGATTAAGTGGTGTTGATTCTGCTATGTCAGTATTTATTGAAAGCATTGTTAGATCATCAAATCGTGGACCGGAAGACATTATTCTTGATAATCAAGTCTTGTCAAGTTTAACCGTTAAACAAATTCGCTCGCAAGAGCTTGGTATTTTTCAAGATGAAAATGTGGATTCCGCTCATGCAAATGTTTTTGATACTAAAACAAACAGATCTGGAAAAGAACAAAAAAGACTTCGAAAAACGCTTGCATTGTTAGCCCAATGGGTAATACCTCCACCTGAAATGAAAAGTGAATCATAAGTGTTTTCCTAATCCCCCTGCAGATATCCAATGCTCTTGAGCAGGTTTTTGGTTTCCTCGTTTACCTTATCTTTTCTATCCAAACCGGCGAACATTTTGTCGCTCATGGGGAGGAATGTGAATGGGACGCCGTCAACAATCTCGGGGATTTCGATATCGAACATTGAGTAAACGGATGGCGCTATGTCCAGAATCGATGGCGTGATGTTGTCTATTCGTCTGTTTGCGAAAAATATTCCGACTGTTGTTTTCGGGTCGTACGCGCAATGGTCGCCGCTCCAGAATCTGTCGTTGAATTCGAGTTCCTCCAGTGGCGCGCCGCCGAGGCAGGTTTGCCAGCTGATACGGTAGCCGTCCGCCATTCCGACAACCAGATCTGGCGCCTGATCCATGTGATTGCCGTGATAGATTTCCTTGCCGTCATACATGCCATCGAAAACAACCGCGTTGTCGTACTCGGGATCGCGCATCGCGAGAAGGATTTCACTAATCCGATTTTTGATTTCCTTTTCCGCATCTCCCGGCTCGACAATGCCCTGAGTTTCCCGTCCTTTCAGGTTGAGATAAACCTGTCCAAGCCCCATCGCGTACGCTGTAGTCTGCGACCAGTCAACGTAGGAGAAAAACTGGCCTTTGTCGCCCTCGAATAAATCCTCGAGGATTCGCTGGTTTGCCGCCTCCAATTCAGGCTGCACTTTTAGAAATCCGTTGTTGATCAGGATTCTATTCAGGTTAACAGACCTGCGGAATGAATTGAAACCGTGGTCTGACAGCACGACAAGAACCGTGTTGTCATCGATGATTTCATCCATCACCTTGCCGACATAGGCATCCGCGCGCTGATATATTTTCAAAACCTGATTGCCCAGCCGTGCTGCATCCTCGGGATCATAGCGTGGATGCTCCTCATCAAGCAGTCGGAAAAACATGTGCTGGATTCGGTCAGTCGCCTGAAAAATTCCGATGAATATATTCCAGTTGTCTTTTTGAAGTTCGTTGAATACGATTTGTTCGCGGCGTGACTCAATCATGTCAACCATCTCAAGGAACAGTGTTTCATCGACCAGCTCCTCGTTGTACGCCCAGGTATCGATAGCCCATCCCTGTGTCCAGTATAAATCGCCGAGTTCCTCCGCCAGTTCGGATGAATATGATCGGGGGTAACTGAGATCGACGATTTTTGGCGGCAGTTCGGGATTGAAATTAATCGGTGTCATGTAGAGGCGGAAATTCCCAATCGGCTGACCGCTCGGACCGCTGCCCGGAATCTCTATCATGTTCATCAGGAATATGCCGTCGATTTGCATCAGGCTGTTGATGGGAAATACAATCTGCCACCAGTCAGACCATTCCCCCTCCCCTATTGTCTGCTCCTGATCCTGAATTGTTATTGTCGCCGTTTTATCCTCGCGGTCGAATACAAGGTCAAATTCAATCTTGATATCCTCGCCTGTGATCGGATTTCGTGGACCGAAAATGTAATCGTTTATAACGTCGCCGGGGAGGATGATAATCTCTTTTGTCTGTCCGCCAAATTCAGTGTCACGGCCGGATTTCGCAAGCCCTTTCGCGTGTCCTGACAGGATATCGAGATCATCCACGTAGAAACTGAATGTCCCCTGAG
>CBDURE010000166.1:0-7227 GCA_965369605.1 uncultured bacterium | reverse complement strand
TGCATGCATGAATTCTTTCTTATTTATCCTTGACTTGGAAGAGAGAATCTACGGTGAAAAAGGGGCTATTTCAAAAGCGCTAATGTAGGGGCGAACCTTGGAAGGTGACTCATAACCCTCAAACAGCAACAATAACGTCATTCCGACATCCACTGAGCATAAATTGGTGCCAGGTACCAATTTATTGAGCCTCCAAACAGTAAGAAAAACGTCATTCCGACATCCGAGGAGCGAAGCGAGGTGGATGGTCGGAATCCCTTTAAAAATCGACGGAACGCACAGCTACTGATTAGAGAAAAGAAGAAAGGATTCCGCCCACCCGCTTCGTATGAAATTAATTGGTGCCAGGTACCAATTAATTTCGGCATGCCCACGATGGTTATTTGGCTGGATTCACATTTTCTAATAAGGGCATGTCGGGTTACGGCAAAGTGAGGTTTTTCAACAAGCCCGAAAGCGGGAATGACGGAATCTTGATACTTTTCCTGACTTTGCACCCACCTTGGAATCTATTGGTACCTGGCACCAATTAATCCCAATTAATCCATGCATCAGTTTCACCACCACAGACCCCCTTCTCCTTAATATTAATAGCTCTAAATGAAACAAATTTCTCTTTAAGAGAGTTAATTAACCTTAAGTCAATTTAATAAAGGGCGAAATAATAACCGGTTAATATTTTTCAACGGGAGAATTATCATGCCAAAATATATTCTTGGGGAAACACAAATCCTCGAAAAAGAACTTATGCACTATGAGCATATCAAACGGCTTCTGACACAAAAGCAGGAGTACCTGATTGAATCCAATCCTGAGCAGATCAAGAAGGTTACATTTGAGATCGAGGAATCAATCGCAAAGATCAGAAATCTCGAAAGGGAACGCTCTGAACTTCTCGATAATTTCATCGCGGCTCGATTGACCCGACCGGCAAAAGACACCCTATCGTGGAGAAAGGCTTTTCCCGGTGATGGAATTCCCGAGAAAGACCTGACAATGGCTTTCAGGTCTCAGGAAAGAGTCAAGGGAAATCTCAGGGCGATACTTCAGGATGTCGCGAAGATCCAGGAGACAAATCGCCTGCTGATTCAACAGGGGCGAGAGGTTCTTCAATCATGCATGGAATGCCTTCTGACCCATGTCAGCACGGAAACATACGATGCAAAAGGCGTAACAGAAAAGAAAGTCGATACAAGTCAGCGGCTTCTGGATCAGAAGATTTAATCAAGATTTTGGGAGAGTAAGATGGTATCAACCTTTTTCGGATTTTCAATCTCAATGAGAGCCCTCATGGCGGCACAAAAAGGGCTTGAGGTTACCGCGCATAATATCGCGAACGCCAACACGCCGGGATATTCACGGCAGCGTCCTGAATTAGTCGCCACCAGGCCTATTGTATATCCCGGAATGAACCGTCCGGGCAGTGTTCCCCTTCAATTGGGAACGGGTGTGAATGTGCGTTCGATTGAGCGAATACGCGATGTATATCTTGATCACATTATCAGGCATTCAACCAGCGATTCCGGATGGTTCGCCGCGAAGGAAACCGGATTTTCAAGGCTTGAGGTTACACTCAACGAGCCAAGCGATTCAGGATTGTCAAGCGTAATAACCGAGCTGTTTAACAGTTTCTCGGATTTGTCCAACCAGCCCGAGTTGAACAGTGAACGCGCCAATGTGCGGGAGAAGGGCATTAATCTAGCGGAAACTTTCAATATGCTGGACACTGAACTGAAATCACTCAGAGAGGATCAGAACCGTTCAATCGTGATGAGCGTTAATGAAATTAACAATATCCTCCACCAGATAGCGGATATCAATGTTCAGGTAATAGCTATTGAGGGAATTGGCGACAATGCAAACGACCTGAAGGATGCCCGTGATCTTCTGGTTGAGCAACTTAGCGCTCTTGTCAATACAGACACTGTGGAAAGGGCTCATGGCGAAGTTGCTATTCTGATAAACGGTATGGCTGTCGTGGACAAGGAGCATGTTGTTGAGCTTGTTACTCGCACGAAATTGGAATCAGACTATGGCGATGTTGATATCTTTTTCGACAATGGCATAGTGCCGCGAATTACAGCAGGTGAGTTGAAAGGCCTGCTTGAAATGCGGGATGAGGTTATTCCTGAATATCAGGACAAACTTAACCGATGCGCCTCGGCTCTGGTGAACAGAATTAACCACCAGCATCGGCTTGGTTATGGCATGGATGGGAAATCCGGCAGGTCATTTTTCAATGATTACAAAACAGCATCGATGACAGGAACAATAGCATTGCCACCGGGAACAACTCTTGATACGCCAATTGATGAACTAGGCATTACAAGCGGTAAATTCTATGTTCAGAATACTGAAATCGTAATAACGCAAGAGGATATTACCCCTGCTGAGGCGATAACAGTTGGGGAACTGCTTGAGAAGATAAACCAGGCGCAGCCGTCTGTCAGGGCATCGCTTTCTGATGACTACACCGGCATACGAATTAAACTGGATTTGTATAACCCGTCTGATGTCAGCGAGACGATTCATACTCATGAAGGCTCATCCAATTTCCTTACTGCGATAACCGGAGTAACTGATGCTGAAGTTGTCAGCACGGAAACCGCGAGATCATATACAAACGCAATGGACATGATAAGTATCTCACTGGCTCTTCAGGATAATCTGGATATCATCGCCGCGGCAAGTGAGGATGAATTCGGAATGTTCTCCGGCGCTGGCGACAACTCGAACGCGTTGAATATCGCTGAATTAAACGACAGCATGAACGCGGTTGAGGGTTCCTCCTTTATGGATTATTACAACGGCATTATCGGAAAACTTGGTTCGCAGGCTCAGGCTAACTACCGTCTTGTAACAAATCAGGGAATGCTTCTAAGCCAACTTGATAACCAAAGATCGCAAATCAGCGGTGTTTCAATAGATGAGGAATCATTGAACATGATTCAATACCAGCGAGCTTTCGAGGGAGCCGCCAGAGTTTCATCAACATTGGATTCCATGATAGAAACCATAATCTTTGGTTTGGGATCCAGTTAATTGCAGTAATAATGCTGAAAGCAATTCAGAGGTGATATAAAGTGCGAGTTACACAGGGCATGATGGTCAAGCAGTTTTTAAGGAACATCGGCGGCATCAATGAGAAGCTGCTTGAATACCAATTCAAAATCGCGCGTGGAGTCAATTACTCAAAACCGTCGGATGGTCCCCTTGCAATCGGGCATATCCTGAGTTTTAAAGCGCAGGAACAAAAAATCGCGCAGTATCAGAAGAACATTTCAAACGGCCTGTCACAAGTCGAGTACATGGACACGTTAATGCAAAGTATGATTACCAGAATCACAGACGCTCGAACTGACATAGTCTATGGCGCCAATGACTCCCTATCCCCCGCTGACCGTGGAGCTCTCGCGCTCAGTACCGACCAATATCTTCAGGCAATGCTGGAAGACAGCCAGAGTTTGTTCCGCGACAGGTATATTTTCAGCGGCTATGAAACCATGACCAATTCATTTATCGGGTCAAATTCAAAATGGGATGGATTCCTCAGCTCGGTTAATTTCATAGGAGATTTGGGGAAAATTCACAGGAGAATCGGCGATTTAAACCGTCTGCAATTCAATATCAACGGCAAGGAAATGTTTCTGGAACAAACCTACACTCTCAAGGGAGATTATCTGCCTGTTGATGAGCCCATGGGATTCAGCGGAAAACTAACCATAAACGACAAAACAATAATCGTTAATAATACGCACACGCTTGAGGATGTCAGAGACATGATAAATGCCAAGGATGGCATCAAGGTAATGGCTACCACTGACAGCGGATATCTCAAACTGGAATCGACAACAAGTTCGGAAAAAATTGAAATCTCAGATGACCAGGATGGTATTCTCCTTGATGACCTGGGGCTGAATTTGCGGGGAGCGTTCAATCGGGGCATAACCGCACCAACCATGCCGGTAATTGATTCAACAGGCGCGATATTCGATGCGGCGGGCGCTGTCGCAAATCTTACTTATGACGATACAAACAACGTTCTTAATCTGCATCTTGGCGCTAATGCAAACGATGGTGTTGCCGCAGCGCACAGCATAGTTATTCCACAAGGCACATATGCCGATGTTACTGAACTCGCAGCGGCAATTCAGAATGAAGTTGATATTGCTTTCGGCACTGACAAGATTCTCGTGGAGGATATCGCTGGCTCTTTAAGGCTGTCAACTGTTGAAACAGGAGCATTAATCGGAACAGCCGCTTTGCAAATCGGTGGTGACATTGACGACACACTGGATTCAGCCTCCGATTCAGCCGATCTGAATCTTATCGCGGCTCCCGACCCGGCGCCACTCACTAACTCGGGTACAGCTGGTACAGACGGCACCGACAAATTCTTCATCGATATTAATTCAATGATAAGCCGTACAGGAGAAAATCCTGAGCAGGTTGAAGTTGACCTGAGAGCCGCGAATACCGGAACACTTTCTGAGTTGATAGATGAACTAAATTACCAGTTTGACAATGAGGTAACTCTCCGGGGTGTAGTAATCGCCCGGGAGGAAAATGGCCGTGTTCTGATTGAAACTGTCAAGACGGGGTATGAGATCACTGCTGATGCGCTCCAACTGACAGATTCAACCGCAGGTACGCTTACAGGGCTTGGGCTGCTGGAGGATCCAACTCTCGCTCATATTGACGGTATCCCTATTGCCGCTTTTCCGGTAACAATTACAGCTGGTGTAAACGATACAATGGAAATCGACCTTGGGCCGTCTGTTTCATATTCGGGAATAAATCTCGACCCAATCACTATCACTTTGCGGGATGGCGCATACGCGGATATCAACGCTCTTGTAAGTGAAATCAACATGCAGTTTTCCTCTGATGCCGAACTCTTCGGAAGTATCAACGCGACAGTCGAGGGTCTTCCCGGCGCGGAATATATCAGCATTTCCTCATTCGATGATGGCAGCGATGTTCGCGGCGTTGACCTTGCAATCACAGCTGGAACCGCTCTGGTGGATCTCGGTTTCGTGGTTGGTACGGCAATCGACGGCGGTGGAACATCCAGGGGCAAGGGAATCAAACTGGAACCTCAAAATATTTTCAATACATTAATCGAAACCAGGGATTCGCTGCTTGGACTTGCGGAAGAAAGCACACTGCTAAGTGGACTCACAAACCAGGATAGCGAATTCACGGGACTTTTCGATGGCGACATTATCACGTTCGAAGAAGAGGGCAGATCACATTCAATAGTGTATCGCACAACAGACACTTTTGAGGATCTGATACGAGCGTACGATGAATTCCTCGGCACGAAGGCAAAAGTGAGTTACGACCGCTCAGGGCGCCTGGTAATCGAAAACACAACAACGCGTAAAATCACCGGATTGAAAATATCAGCCGCCAATCCTGATGGAATTGACCGGGATATTTTCAACAGCATGTTTGAAACTGAAACCGATGTGCTTGGATTTCACTCAATCACAACGGATGGCCTTCTCGACCCGACACGCAGCGATAAAGTGGGCGATGAATATCTCGGCATGATTGACCTTGACATGGATAATTTCCTCCAGCATCAGGCGTTTATCGGCGCGACCGCAAATCGGTTCGAAAGGACATCGACACTGCTCATGAACAAGGATTTTAATCTCCGCTCAGATCGCGCGGATATCGAAAGCGCGAATATCGCGGAAGTAATCATGGCGCTTGGGGAGCAGGAGGCTTTGCTTCACGCGGCGTTGAATGTGGGTAGCAGAGTCCTGACAATCAGTTTACTGGATTTTTTAAGATAGAATAAGCGAATGATTCAATTACTCGCTTGTCTGTTCGATAAATATATAAGGGAAAGAAGGGAAAGCTCTCACCACGGCTTTTAAGAGATGTAAAACTTTATTAATTCTGGTATAATCGTGTCCGGCGTTTTAGCCGGATGACTGGAGAGCGCATTGCAGGAAAATATAACGAATCCAAAAGATTCCTCCACCATACGGCTTAACTCATCCCGATTCGGGGAGCTGGATGTTCCGGCTGAGTATGTCTGGGATTTCCCCAGAGGTTTGGCGGGGCTGAAAAACAGTAATCGTTTCGCACTGATTAACGCCGACCCTAAAAGCGAGACGATATTCATGTGGCTTCATTCGCTTGATCGCGATGATTTGGCGATACCGGTGATGAATCCGATGATTGCTTTTCCGGATTACATCATACGGCAGGACGAGCCGGGGATTATGCGCCTTGGACTCGATGAAGCCGATGGCGATGTCCAGGTTCTGGTTCTTGTGACGGTTCCGCAAGGCAATCCGAGCGGGATTACAGCTAATCTGGCAGCGCCGTTAATCCTGCAGGCAAAGGCCAGAAGAGGATGGCAGGTCATTCTGGAAAAGGGCCCCTACAAAGTGGCGCAGCCGCTTTTTGATGAAAAAGCGGGGCAATCGGATGAAAATGAAGTTCTTGTTTCCGTTGGATGCACATCTCCGGCGGTTAAGGTGGCAACTGAATCGGCGGCCAATACGGGGGATGAGGCTGCGGATAAAAATATAACATTTGATGATAAAGCCAACGTCAGTGCCGGGGAGGTGGTGTCCCCACCGGAATCGGCCTGACAACACGAGGAATGATATGCTCGTACTGTCAAGGAAGATCAACGAGAAGATACTAATCGGTGGGAACATCGAAATAACGATTGTTGAGATCAAAGGGGACATTGTCAAAATCGGCATCAACGCCCCAAAGGAAATTTCCATATTGAGGGGCGAACTCCTGACCGAAGTTGAACATGCGACAATAGAGGCGGCGCTCAGCGACACAGCCACAGTCGATGACCTCCAAGCTGTCGAAGAAATGCTCAAATCCAAGAAGAAAAAGTAGAATAGTGAACTTAATGATATTTTATTTTGTCCGCTTCGTAAGTATAGAGAATACGCGGCACGGGCACGAAGGAGGGCGAAACTCGCTGTGGCTTGACTAGAAACACGGTATAAGTACAATCGAAAACAACATATTCCGGGTACTATGCTCGCTGTGGCTTGACTAGAAACACGGTATAAGTACAATTAACCTTGGTGTCACGGTTATCGTCAAACCGCTGTGGCTTGACTAGAAACACGGTATAAGTACAATGCGCGCACGAGAGCGCCGACGTCTTTTCTTGCTGTGGCTTGAATAGAAACACGGTATAAGTACAATTTCCCATGGTCATTATCTTTGGTTTAGTTG
>CBDURE010000165.1:0-7378 GCA_965369605.1 uncultured bacterium | reverse complement strand
GCTCGGATGATTCATCGGTCAGGGATTGGGTGAATACTACCAGGCAACGAAAAATATAACTTAGCGCTTATGCTCCCAGCCCCCTCTCCTGATGCTGGAGAGCCACTAGTGGCGAGGGGTCGGGGGTGAGGTTCTTTAACAATTCCGCATATTCTAATTTCAAAACGGCTTTCACTTTTCAGGCAGAAGTTCATTCATAGGGCGTCTCGGATTTTCTGGTGGAGATTCAGACGGATAACCGATTGGCAGCATCGCGACAGGCACAATGCCATCCCGTAAATCCAGAATCCTTGCCACTGCGGGCGAATCAAACGCTCCGACCCAGCACGAGCCAAGCCCGAGATCAGCCGCTGCGAGATGCGCATGGCTTACCGCGACTGCTGTATCCTGGTGAACATACAAACTCGATCCGCGAACGCCATAGGTTCGTTCCGTTCGAACCGCATCCTCGATAAATACAATTACAACCGGCGCTGTGGCAATGAACCCCTGCCCAAACGCTGCGCTTACAAATTCTTTCTTGGTCTGGATGTCCCTTATGATTCTGAATTCGTATGGTTGAAGATTTCCTGCTGATGGCGCAATACGCGCGGCTTCAAGTATTTTATCAACCAAACTGTCATCAACAGGCTCATCAGTATAAAGACGAACGGAGCGTCTCTTTTGTATCAATTCAAAAAATTCCATGATTATCCCTCCGGGGAAAATGTAAACTGTGTCTGGTAATTATACCTAAAAGCATCATCGAATAAAAAACGCTTCGCTTGCGTGGCTGGGTTCACCTACAAGAACACGACTCTCTCCTGTCTCCATGTCCAGATAATACAGCCTGTTTGATTTCACCCCGACCTTTTTCCCCTGAACAATGATCGTCTCCCAGCTAAGATTGGTTCCCTTGTAACGGCAGCAGTTATCATCACCGCACTGGAAATACATAACGCCTTTGCCGTCATCGCTTATCCCCATGAAAAATCCCTTTTTCGGTTTGGAAACAAAACCGGAGTTAAAATCAATTATTCTAAACGCCTGATAGCCCATTGTGTTTGACGCCAACACTGCAATATCCTCGAACCCGTCCGGGAAATACAGCTGGTGATAAAGAGGCCTTTCGGAGTACGCCTCATCCGGAAGGTCAGGCACGTGAATCCATCTGAGGGCTTTTGATTCAACATCCCCGTATGCCACAATCAGGTTTTCAGGATGGTGGTTGATTTCATCACCGTTTGAATTGCCAAAATTATCGAGTGTGATGCGAGTCAACAGATTATCGCTTCCGCATGAAACCACAGCGAAACGTTTCAACCCGAAACTGACAGGTCCCTCGGAGAAGTCATCGTTTACAGGCAGATGCTCCGGGATAAGACCCATACCGCGCATCGGAAGGTTGACAAAACTGTCCAGGCGATTAATCCTGCCGCCGACAAGGTCGTAAAGGATTAGGTCATCACCATCGAGAATATACAACAAATTATCCGATGCGAACGACGCCTGATGTATTTCACAAAACGGCAGTTCATATCCGAAGAACGGAGATGTTTCGTCATCGTCATTATCGCTGGAGATTTCATAAACCATGATTTTCATTCCGCTCGATTCACGGGAATGAACGGGCACGAAAAATCGACCGCCTGATGGGCTGAATGAGGGGAAATCGCATCCGGCTATACGGGTTATCGATGTCTCATCCGGTGTTTCGAGCCATTTGCGCAAGTCGATGAAAACAACCGTGGAATTATCCGAGGACATATCCCGCAAAACCAAAGGCGGATTCCCATTCCCCGATTCAATCTCAACGCCATTAGGGAATGTAACTACCGCAAACCTGCCGTCAGGAGAAAAGCCGTATTCATCAAAAGTTCCGGATGGGAATTTGCCGTTACGCTCATCGCCGTTGGGAGTTCGAGTGAGCTGGATTGTATTCGTGTTGGTAATGTCCATGAGGAGAAGTTCGTTTGTGAAATCCTCACGATTGAATTTCCGCCCCAGCGCGAAGCTGCCATCGGCGCAAACTCTAACCGACAGCAAACCATGTCCGCCGGGGATGCTTACCAGTTTTCGCTCAAACGTTTCAGTGTTGAATCGATAGAAACCGTAATCTGTCTTGCCGGCTGAATTATAGATATTTAGATATGCGATTATTTCATGCGAATGCGCGCCCTCATCAGATAAAACAACTTGAGTGGTGAGGGTGAAAATCAACGCCAGAAGTATGGCTAATGTATTTATCAAACCGCGATTCACAGGTATATGGTAATCCGTTCCTTTCAGTGCTGATTATATCCGCCTTGCGATTATTGTCCACAAAAATATTTCAGCATCTAAAAATAGTGGATTACAGATGAAGCGATGAGGTTCAAGTTGATTGTCAAAATCGTCCCCCACCCCAACCCACCCGCGAGCGGAGAGAGAGCAGGGAAAGCAGGGCTGTTGTAAAACCCTGGCTCTACGGATGAGCCATCCTGTGTAGGGGCGCCGCTTGCTGCGCCCCGGTGTGCCGCATTAAACAAGCCCAATTCAGGGCGCAACAAGCAGCGCCCCTGCGAAAAACCAATAAAGGGATTCCGACCATTCGCTTCGCGAATGTCGGAATGACGAACTATATACGTTCTGATGAAATTCTTGAGATATTTCCAGGTTGTCTCCCACCGCTCGCGGGGGGATTAAGGGGGGGAAGGAGAATAGCAAACTAATCTTAACTCGGCGGATACACTTTACCGATAAAATAGCTGCCATCCGGATATAACTTCGACATCTCAAAAAATAGATCAAGCCTGTGTTTTGACTTGCCCACGATTTCATTCTCATGAACCGCAACGAAGTTATTTTGAAATTCAGGATTGCCGGTCAATTCTGGCTTCATGCGACGGAAATTATCCCTCTCCCGCTTAAAAGCATTGATTGCATCATGCTCGTTTCGCGAATGAGCATCCTCTCCGCCTGCAGAAGGCAGTGACCCGTATTTTCCCGTTCCAGTCATGTCTTTAATAATGATACCACCTAAAAGGCAATATAAAAAGGTATAAAATTGATTTATCATTCCTCAAAAGAAATATAATCAAATGCACCACGAACCACTATTAATATTATCGGACTATGCTCAACCTGATATAATTACGTGCAATGAAAATGCTCGGACTGGATATTGGCGACAAAAAAATCGGAGTCGCGATTTGCGATTCAGGCTTGGCTATTGCCATCCCCAAAGGAGTTATTGATTCAGGCGGCCGGGATGAAAAAATCCGCGCAATCGCAAACCTGATTGAAAGCGAGGATATCGAACTTGTTGTAATCGGACTGCCTCTTAACATGAAAGGTGAAATTGCGCATCAGGCGAAAAAGGTGCAGGGATTTGTCAGGCATTTGAAGAAAGTGATATCAATTCCAATCGAGATGATTGATGAGCGCCTGACCAGTAAAATCGCGGGTGGCGGCGATGATGACGCTCAGGCTGCCGCTTTGATTCTTCAAACTTATATCGACAAAACAAATTTTGAAATGGGAGAGGAAAAATAACCGCCAGTGTAAAAAAACAACTTCGCTTGTTATTAAAGCTGCTGCCGTCGCTGCTGCTGTATCCAATCCTGCCGCTTTTGGGATGGGGACCAATCACACACGCGTATATCAACGAAAAAGTTTTGAAACATCTTCGTGATATGTCCGGCCCCGATGATGCCACCGCCAAAAAAGCGCTTGAACAGGACAATGCGGAGGAGTATTTCATCCAGACCGCCGGATATCCCGACATTATCAAGGCAAAGGGCTTCCTCAAAGGCGACGCCTCCTACGATTACGCCCACAACCCGATTCCCAACCGCTATTACGGCCAGCCGAAATTCGCTCATGAGATTTTTGAACATTCAATCAAATCCGGCGACCTCGAATTAACCACTCTCGCATTAAGTTGGAGAACTCACCAGATTTGCGATGTTTTCGCGCATCACGCGCCTATAGACAAATTCTGGGGATACGCCAATCGTGAAACTTTTTTCGGCGCATTCTGGAATGAAGTGCTGGAGCATTTCGGCGAGGAAAATGTCGGCGAACTGCCAGGCGCGTTCTATCGCGCTGACCACTGGATGTGCGAACTGATAATAGACCTTTTTTGTTATCTCGAAAAAGGAAGCGAGTGGGGATACGCTTTTTTACGCGACGCCCCTCTCAAACCGCTTGCGATACTGCCTGATATGAGCCGTGCGTTTATCGATAAATACGCTGATACGTTTCGCCATGAATATAAAAAAATCGAACCAATTGAATCCAGGCAGGTACTTCGCGGAAAACTGTTCAGCGATGTTTTGAATAACGCGACCTTGAGATATTGCGATTCGCTTGTCAAAAAACGATCCGGCAAAACTCTAATGAATATGATAAACAATCATGCGAAATTCGACGGGCTAAAAGGCATGCTGGACAAGGTCGCATACATTACCGCCAAAGCGCTGATGAATCCAACGTCTCCATGGACAGCGCCAAAAATCGTTCCGGATTTATTCCTTTCGGATAACGCCTCTTACGATAATACATTCCCGGGCGTCCTGGAATCCGCTGATTATGACAACTACTACTCGGAGCATATTGAAAAGGAGTGCCAAAGATACACGCCCAAACGCAACGGTATTGTAAAACTGGTTCTGGAGCGTATGCCGATTACTCCAATCAGATGGTTTGTTAAACACACTCCGCTGGTTACAGGCGGCAATGCTGTCAATCGATACCTGTTGCCAAACACCCATGATTCGTACTCGCTCAGCCTCAGATTTTCATACAACCTGCGTGAGCGTGATGACGAGGATTTCATGCTGATACTCCGTCGCTCGCTGGAGGAAGCGGATATCATTGCCAAAACATAGAATTAAATCTGATTTGAAATTCCCGGACTGGAATCCATACGCTTAAATGTGTAAACTTGCGATGTTCATTCGCCAATCATGATGAAGCAACGTATAAAATACGGATACTCTCTCGGTGCAATCACAATTGCGATTCTGGCGTATGGCAACACGCTCCTGTTTATCAGCATGATGATCTTTGCAACAATTCTGATGGTCGAATTTTACCAGCTAACAGGTTTGCGTTCAGATCGCCGATTATTCCCCATGCGCAGATGGGGTTATATCCTCGGACTCATTATCCTGTCTCTTGTGCATTTTAATCTGACAAACTATTTCGATTTTGCAATCGCGTTTTTCATTGTGGGCGCGATGATTTACCGCATGGCGAATTTTCACTCTCGAAGCGATGCTTTCCTGCGTGATCTCGCGGTTACAATTCTTGGTGGAATATATATTGGAGGATTTTTATCTTTTTTTCTCAGGCTCAGAATTCTCGGCATCGCGCTTAAGAACGCTGATATTATTCCAACAGGCAGTGGATGGCTTGCGACTATCCCGCTTTTGGGCGATGTCCTCGAAAACGCCGGATGGACATCCGGTCTCGGGCAGGCGATGGCTATGGGCCCCAACTGGCTGGTCCTTCTGCCTATACTGGGAAGCTGGGGTTATGATTTCTCCGCGATATTCACCGGCGTCCTTCTGGGAAAAACTCCCCTGGCTCCAGCGATAAGCCCGAAGAAAACAGTAGAGGGAATGGCGGGCGGAGTAATCGGCTGCGGAGTATCAATTGTCCTCCTCTCAATAATAATCGGCATTGCAGCCAAATATTATCTTTTCCTTTTCATAATTGGACTTGTCATGGGGACGTTTTCACAACTGGGCGATTTATGCATCTCCTCAATCAAGCGCGAGGCTGGAGTCAAGGACTCTTCCCATAGAATAATCCCCGGGCATGGCGGATTGCTGGATAAATGCGATGGAATGCTGTTTGTCCTGCCGGTTTGTTACTATTTGATTTATTTTGCTATGATGATTGCCGGGATTCCAATGAGTTAGCGGCAATTGGCAACCCCCTCCCCAACCCTCCCCGCGAGCGGAGAGGGAGAAAGAGTAACTATTGTTCGTGGTTGTATAGACCAGGCACATGATTTACAAATGAAAAAACTCCCTCCGATCGCGGGGGGATTAAGGGGGGGAGATAGAATATTTCCTTGCATTAAAGCAATTTCTTTTGAGAATATATTATATTGATGACTTACATTAAAGCATCGAGGTAAATAATGAATCAGAATATTTCAGAGCCAGTTGAAGAAAAAAAACAAACTAAAAAAAGCAAAGTCGCGATTATCAAAACGACACCTGAAACTGCCGTTGATGATTATATCCGACTGATGGAGATGGCTGATTTCACAGATGCCCTTCCAAACGATAAACACACCATAATCAAGAACAACATCTCGTGGCATCTTCTATTTCCGGGAGCAAACACAACTCCGTGGCAGATGGAGGGTACGGTTAAAGCGCTCGATAAACACGGCTATAAATATACTTGTGTCCAGAACAAAACCGTTGTAACCGATGCTTATGCCGGGCAGAAATTGAATAAATACACCGGCATCTATGATAAATACAATGTCCCGGTCAAGTTCAATTTCAATCCCGATGACATGAAATGGATTAAATACGAGCCTAAGGGAAAGATGCTCGTACTCGATAAAATTTTCCCCAAAGGTATTTTCATTCCCGATTATTTCATTGGGAAAAATATTATCCATCAGCCGACAGTTAAATGCCACATCTACACAGGCACCACAGGCTCAATGAAAAACGCGTTCGGCGGGCTTCTCGGCACGAATCGGCACTACTGCCATACGCATATCCATGAAACAATAAACGACCTTCTCACAATTCAAAAAGAGATTCATCCCGGCATATTCACTGTCATGGACGGCACAACGGCGGGTAACGGTCCCGGCCCACGCACCATGATTCCCGTCACAAAGGATGTCATCCTCGCAAGTTCGGATACTGTCGCCATTGACGCTGTCGCTGCAAAAATGATGGGATTCGACCCAATGGAACTTAAATTCATCCGACTCGCTCACGAAAGCGGGCTTGGATGCGGGGTCATCGATGAAATGGAAATCGTCGGCGAGGATATAAGCCAATATAACTGGAAATTCCATGTCGGCGACAACCTCGCAAGCTCAGCCGGCGATTTATTCTGGTTCGGCCCGCTTAAATTCATGCAGAATTTAATGTTCCATACTCCCATCGTTTATATATTCGTCTGGGCAAGCGCGATTTATCATGACAAGTGGTGGTATCCGACAACGGGCCAGAAGAGAATCAACGAATGGTATAAAACCCAATGGGGCAAAAAATTCCTCGATTGGGACAAGCAGTTCGAGGATTGAAACCAAACAAAAGAAAAATGGATTCCTGAGGACAGGCTAAAGAACCCGCTTTCGAGGCTTGTTGAAAAAGGTTGTTTTATACTCCATCCCCCCCTTAATCCCCCCGCGAGCGGGGGGAAATATTTTTGC
>CBDURE010000164.1:0-7599 GCA_965369605.1 uncultured bacterium | reverse complement strand
TGGTTCCGCTGGTGGTTCCGCTGGTGGTTCCACTGGTGGTTCCGCTGGTGGTTCCGCTGGTGGTTCCACTGGTGGTTCCGCTGGTGGTTCCACTGGTGGTTCCACTGGTGGTTCCACTGGTGGTTCCGCTGGGGTTTCAGTTTCCTTAGTAGTATCCACCTGCTCATCAGGAGTTTTTTCCTCTGAAGTTGTATCTTGAGCATCCTGAGATTTTTCTTCTTCTACAGATTCGGATTCCTCATTTTTGGTGGTTTCTTCATCCATTTTTTCCTCCGGTGCCTTTGTCGGCAAACCGAGTTTTTTAACTGTTGCATCCACAAATTGAGCGGGAAAAAAACATCTTAACGCGGATTTTTCCTCTCCAATTACAAAACCCGCGCTGACTTCAACCCAGGTTTCATCCGATGCCGGCCCTTCAACTGGAGGGTCGGGAATCTCCGGTGATGTAATTGCAAATTTATCATCTACAGCCTCGCCCCAGTAAAGCGCCCATCTTCCGGCAATGTTGTTTAACAATTCAAAAACCGCGCTCTTTTCAGCCGAGCCGAAACTTGTCGGCTTGTCCGCTCCCATCAATGAACCGGACAAGGCGAGAGCGAGATTTTCAGGAATTATCATGATGAGCCTGGCATCGGATTCACCGCCGAAACCAGCTTTGAACACCTTGTTCGACTGCATCAGCTGCGTTATTTCCTCGCCGGTGATATCCCTCAAGCCGGTGAATTCAATTTTTGGTTTCTCACCCACGGCAAGGGTCTGAGTAACTTCAGCAGCTGTGTTAATCAATTGGGCGAAAAAATTATCGAGTGAATCCGGGGGCATTAGAAATCATCTGCTTCCTTTTCGATTTTTACAGCGCGGAAGTTTCCGCTTAATCCGGCACGACCAGACCACTTGGTACTCCGTTTCACCTGGATTTCAATAGGGTCCTTGACCAGTGTGTCGAGTTTTATAATATCTCCAACCTCAAGATCCAGAACATCGCGTACGAACAATTTTACTGAGCCCAGTTGGCCCGAAAGCGGCAGCTTAATGCTTTTCAAATGGTCAAAGATCTGAGGCTTATATTTGTCAGGTTCTCTTTGCGAACTGAAATAACTTTTTGTTTTAAGTTCATTCGCAATCGGCTCAAGCAGCATGAAAGGAAAGCAGAATCCCAGAAGCCCTGACGTTTCATCGATTTTCATCTCAAGCGTTACTGATAGAACAATTTCAGCCGGCGGGACAATCTGAACGAATTGCGGATTTGATTCGATTGATTCAATTCTTGTGTTTACTTTGACAACGTCCTTTAAGCTTTGCCTGAAATATCTCAATCCGTCGTTTACAACACTGGAGAAAATAGCTTCCTCGATTTCAGTCAGTTCTCTGACAACGTCGTAGGTTCCACCATACCCGCCAAGCAGTTTATCAAGAATAGTAAAAGTCAGAGTCGGGCTGAATTCGAAAAGAGCGTTGCCTTGAAGCGGTCCCGCAGAGAAAACAATTATGACCCAGGGGTGAGATAGTCCCCTGAGATATTCTTCATAGGTGAGCTGCCCGATTTTGTCTATTTCAACCATAACCAGCGATCCCATTTTAGCGGACAGGAATGTTCCCCAGCTTCTTGCGAATCCCTCAATGATCATCTGCAGTACACGCAGCTGATCCTTGGAGAATTTGTCCGGGCGTTTGAAATCGTACTCCTTGACAAAACGACCGAACATCTCCTTGTCTTCAAGGGGAGGGAGAAGTTCACCCTTTTCAAGAGCGCCAAGTAAAGCCTGAATCTCTTCTGACGTAAGAATATCCGCCATGAGTGCTGAATATCACCTCATTCGGTAATGACTGCTGTTTGAATCATATTATATAACATCCTTAACTGTTCTTAAACGTTTTTAACCAGTCATCTGGTCGTTTTTTGGATATTTTTGGGTGAGTGAAATACGTGTCTTTGTTGCGAATCATCCGTAATCATTTGAAATCTTCAAACAGCAGAGCGTTAAAACCATCTGCTGTTTGTAGATATGTTTTATGTTTTAGGTGTTTTTTTTAGTCCAGTGAATGGCGATGAACGCGGAAGCGGGCTATTCCAACCTCGCGGATTTCACGTTTGTATTGTTCAATCGATGTCATTGGAGGCCTGATAGGGCGCGGTTTTGTGCTGACGTCCACGACGACAAGATTTCCCGAGCCATCCCATTTTCGCTTCTCACCGGTATTCCAGTAGTAGGGAAGGAATTCGCCGGTGTTGTTTTTAATTTCGTTTGCCAAAGCGTTTTGTATCTCGCCGATGGAATCAGCCACGTTTTTAACGCCAGCCTGTGATGCCAGATTCGCGAGCACTTTCCATCCTTCAATTCCTGATGGTGGTTTTATTGCGGAAACATATTTGACAAGATTGCCCTCGTAATTGCATCGAGTTCCATCGCTTTCGAGGTGAGTTGTTCCCGGCAGCGCGATGTTCGCAAACAGGATGCTTTCAGTTACAGCCCAATCGACCACTGCAAGGAATTCGATATTGCCCAGGTATGAGGCGATTCGATTGTCACGCATCGGGTCTTCTCCGATAATCAGAGCGGCTTTTATTTTTCCCTCTTCGAGGATTGAAAGAAGTTCAACGTGTGATTTCGCTCCCGGCAAACTGTTTGACGGAATCCGTCCCGGTTTGAAAGCGGTGTCTGCGCCGGTTAATTCAACTCCGGCGGCGTTGGATGATGTTCGCGGAAGAAGAAGATCGCCATCAATTCCGTGCGCCTTTAGAAGTATCAGCAGATTCGCGATAACGTTCATGTCACCTGGTGAACAGTCAATCGTTCTGAAAGGATTATGGATGAAAACGATTTTTCCGGCATTCTGAATTAAGTCAGCGGCGGTGTTCATTTTGCTTTCATCCACACCGGTTTTATCACTGATTACAGATGAGCTGTAATCGTGCATATCCGCGAGGAATTCCTCGCCGCCCGGCATTGCCTTTATCTTCGCGCGGTCCAGGAATTTCCTGTCGAGAAGGATTTGAATTATTCCGTTTATCATCAGGGATGCCCGTCCGCGCATCGGGTCAAGAGCGAGTTTGGTCAGCGGTTCAAACGGATCGCCTGTGGAACCTGACACAATAAGTTTCGCTCCACGCTTTGCGGCGTCGATGATATCGACAGTTAGAATAAGATTGTCGTTTCCGCTGCCAACGCTGTTGCAGAATACGACATCGGCATCCTTGAGTGTGTTGTGGTCGGATGTCGATGATGTGAATCCAAACGAATTATCCAGTGCGCCGGATTCAATGCCGGTTTCAAGAATTGTAAATGAACCGATGTTATTCGTTCCGATACCTTCACGTGCCAACCGCGCCGCGATATATTGTTCCTCGTTTGTCAGTTCAGGTGATACGAACACCGCGACAGATTCAGGCCCATATTTTTCAGCGGCGTTTTTTAGAGCGTTGATTATTTTTTCGTTGGCGTCATTCCAACTTATATCGTGATGTTTCGCGCCGATACGTTCCATCGGATTAACAACCCGTCGTTCCTTGATGAACAGTTCATTAACGAATCTGCCGTACTGGCAGAGATATTCGCCGGGGACATCCGATGACGTTATGTAATAGCGATGATCACTAATCTTCCTGAGAGTGACAGGGCATCCAATCGAACATGCTCCGCAATGTGTTTTGATTTCATCGCTGTAAACATCAGCTCTTCCGGGGAATGGATATTTGATTGTTAGCGCGCCTGTCGGGCATGAATCCACACAGTTTCCGCACGCTATGCAGTTTGTGTCAACAAGCGGGTCGTTCATCGATGGTCTCATCTCGGTTTTGAAACCACGGCCGACAAGTCCAAGCGCGGAAATCGGCAGGATTCTGTCGCATGTCCTGATGCACCTTGCGCATAGAACGCATTTGTTCGGGTCATAGACAAGATAGGGATGGCGGTCATCGACTTTGTGTTTTCGGACATATCCGAAGAAACGGTTCATATCGACATCGTATTCCTCGGCGTATAATCTTAATTCGCAGTCAGGGAATCGAATGCATCCGCACGAAAGGCATCTGTCACATTCATGGACAGCGTCTTCGTATTCGTATCCGGTAGCGACTTCCTTGAAACTGTTTCGTCTTTCATCGACTTCGATTTCATGCACCGGATGGCGGGGGCTTTCCTTGACATCGCCGAGTTCAGCTTGTCCGGGTTTCGACCAGAATTCCTTGTTGACCACAAACGGTTCGGATTCCATTTTTTCATTGCTTAAAAAAGCGTGAATTGAAGAAGCCGCTATTTTCCCGTCGCGGATGGCGTCGATGACAACAGTAGGGCCATCGTCCGCGGCGTCGCCGCCGGCGTAAACGCCGTCGATATTTGTCTTCATTGTTTTTGTGTCAATTTCAAGAGTGTTCCATTTTGACACTGACGGGCTTTTGGGCGAGGCATCGTTGATTCCATCCAGTACAGTGCCCTGTCCGATTGCGGCGATTGCGATATCGCATGGCAGCTCAAATTCGCTTCCCTCCTGCGGGACAGGACGTCGCCTGCCGGATGAATCGGGTTCGCCGAGTTTCATGCGAATGCATTTCAGCGCTTTGAGTTTATCGCCATCCTTGACAATACCAATCGGGGCGGCGAGTTCCATTATCTCGACACCCTCTTTTATACAGTCCTCGATTTCGAGTTTGTCCGCGGGCATTTCAGCTTTGGTGCGCCTGTAGAGGATAATGACCTTGTCGGCGTTTAGCCGCCATGATGTTCTCGCGCAGTCCATAGCGGTGTTTCCGCCGCCGACAACAACAATCGTTCCGCTGATTGGTTGAACGTTTTCGGCTTTTTCTATGAGGAATTCAATTCCGCCGACAACGCCCTCGGTGTCGTGTTCGCCCTCGACTCTCATTGATTTGGATGTCCATGCGCCGACTGAAATAAACACGGCGTCGTGTTTTTTTACGATTTCATCGTAGCTGATATCTTTCCCAATTTTTACGCCTGTATTGATTTTCGCTCCAGCTCGAGTGATAAATTCAATTTCCTGGTCAAGAATATCCTTCGGTAATCTGTATTCGGGGATGCCGTAACGAAGCATTCCGCCCGGCTTTTCCATCATTTCGTAAATAACAGGATCATATCCCTTTTTGCCGAGGAACCATGCGGCGGTTAGTCCGGCGGGACCCGCTCCGATAATGCCAACCGATTTGCCGCGTGATGGTTCGCGCTCCGGGTCTTTATCGTAAACTCCGGGTGAGTCGATTACGTATCGCTTGATATAGTTGATTGCGACAGGGGAGTCAACATCCTCCCTGCGGCAGACCACCTCGCATTTTCGAACGCAAATTCGTCCGCATATCGCGGGGAGAGGATTTGACTGCCTGATAAGGTCAACTGCTTTTTGATATTCGCCCATCGCGCACAAAGCGATATATCCCTGAGCGTCAACGCCAGCCGGGCATCCCTGTTTGCATGGTGAAATGCAATCGGCGTAATGGTTTGAAAGAAGCAGTTCAAGAGCGGTTCGCCTTGCAGATATAACACGTTCAGTGCGAGTTTCAACTTCCATTCCCTCTGTTACTTTGGTCGCGCATGACGGCGCAAGGTTGCGGCGTCCCTTTACTTCGACCACACACAAAAAGCATGAGCCGTACGGCTCAAGCTCAGGCGAATAGCAGAGAGTCGGGATAGTGTCGAGATTCTGCTCACGAACAACTTCCAGAATTGTCTGTCCCGCTTTTGCGGTGATGTCCTTGCCATTTATTTTCAGGTTTATTTTTTCCATGAAATTATCCTTATTTCTTGTAAACAGCGTCAAAGTTGCAGCTTGAAATACAGCGTCCGCATTTGACACAGATTTTCATATCGATAACATGCGGTTTTTTATTTTCACCCGTTATGGCATTAACAGGGCAGTTCTTCGCGCATACAGTGCATCCGACGCATTTATCAGCGTCAATTACGTAATCGACAAGCGCTGAGCAGTAACTCGCGGGGCATTTCTTTTCGTTTATATGAGCCTCGTATTCATCGAGGTAATATTTGATTGTTGTGAGTACCGGATTCGGCGCTGTTTGTCCGAGTCCGCATAAACTGGAGTCGATGATGCTTGTTGCAAGCTGCTTTAGTTTTTCAATATCCTCAGGTTCGCCCTCGCCGCGAGTGATTCTCTCCAGCGTTTCGAGCATTCTGAGAGTTCCGATTCTGCAGAAGGTGCATTTTCCGCATGATTCCTCCTGCGTGAAAGCTAGGAAAAATCTGGCTATTTCAACCATGCACTGCGTTTCATCAAGCACGACCATTCCGCCTGATCCCATGATTGCGCCTGTTTGCGGGATATTTTCGAAATCGACCGGAGTGTCTTTCAAATGTGCAGGGATGCATCCGCCGGATGGGCCGCCCATCTGGACAGCTTTGAATTCTCTGCCCTCCTTGATTCCGCCGCCTGTTTTGAAAACGAGGTCGTTGATGGATGTTCCCATCGGGACTTCGGCGAGTCCGCCTCGAAGCACTTTTCCGGTAAGAGCGAAGACTTTTGTACCGGCGCTTTTTTCTGTGCCGTAGGCGTTATACGCTGACGCGCCGTTGACAATAATCCAGGCGATATTCGCGAATGTTTCAACGTTGTTGTTATTTGTCGGTTTCTGCCAGATTCCCTTTTCAGCGGGGAATGGGGGGCGGATTCTCGGCATGCCGCGTTCGCCCTCTATTGACGCGAAAAGCGCTGTTTCCTCGCCGCAGACAAACGCGCCCGCGCCCTGCTTTATTTTTACATCGAAATCGAATCCTGAATCGAGAATATTTTTGCCAAGATATCCCTTTTCTCTTGCCGCCTCGATTGCAGTCTCCAGTCGTTTGATTGCAAGCGGGTATTCAGCACGGCAGTAGATGTATCCGAAAGTGGCGTTAATCGCGCGTCCGCAGATTATCATTCCCTCCAGCACGGAATGAGGGTCGCCTTCGAGTACGGAACGATCCATAAACGCGCCCGGGTCGCCCTCATCGGCGTTGCAGACAACGTATTTCTGGTCAGCGTCATTTCCGGCAGCGAATGACCATTTCAGTCCGGTCGGGAATCCCGCGCCACCGCGGCCTCGTAATCCCGATTCCTTGATTATGTTGATTATTTCATCAGGGGATAATTCGCAAAGCGCCATGCGGACAGCCTTGTAACCGTCTTTGGCTTCATATTCCCCAATCAATTCAGGATTGATCACGCCGCAGTTTCGCAGGACTATTCTCTGCTGAAGTTCCATAAACTCGATTTCACTTCCGCCGACAGTTCCATCCGAGCTAATTGAATACGCGACAAAGTCATCCAGAACTTTTCCGTTAATGACGTGGCTGTTGAATATCTCGGTAGCGCGTTCGGGATTAACGTTGCCGTAGATTGTACGTTGTCCGTTATCGCGGATTTCGATTAGCGGTTCGCGATAGCACATGCCGATACAGCCGGTTATTGTCAGCTCCGCATAGTTCGCATTTGCGGTTGTAAGTTCTTTTAGTTTTTCGTATGTTTCACGGGCGCCTGCTGATAGTCCGCAGGTCCCCATTCCAACGAGTATTTTTTTCATATTGCACTCTCTCAGATTTTCCCGGTTAATGAGGAGGCTGTCTCAAAACTCATTGATCGGCTATAATAAAG
>CBDURE010000163.1:0-7640 GCA_965369605.1 uncultured bacterium | reverse complement strand
AAGTGTAGCGCATGTCTTGACACACAGTGTAGCGTATGTTATGACACATTACACACAAGGTTCGCCCCTACGGTTTGCGCCCAAAGGGGCTTTTCAACAGTCCACATCAACGCAATTCGCTTATTCCGAATATGTAATCTTCCTGCGGCACAGCTCGACTCGAAGGTTGTCTGTGGCTGCGCATTGGTCGATACGAACTCCGAGTAAAATCGGCGTGGTTGAATTTGATCTAAACTCATATTCCGCCTTGCCGTTTTCTATTTGCACTCTTTCTTCCGTAACCTTTGATGCAAGGTAGTTTTCCGGGGCGACATCAAACACAATTGTTACTCCCTCGAAATCGGATGGTGATGAATCAGGCACCCATTCAGCGATTTCAGCGGTGGTTACAACTATTGTGCAGGATTCGCCGGGCTTGCAGGTTATTTCCTCCATGCAGTCGGCGTAGATGTTATCGGACTTATCACCGTAGTAGTAGCCGACTTCAAACGCGCAGGTGGTCGCTGCCTGGATTGGTTTCATTTTTTTGTACATATCCTCGGGCAGAAATTGCGGTTTGAGTTTTTCAGGAAGATTTTTCGTATCGCCTGTTTCTTTCCATTCGTCGACATCCTTTATAAATTGCTCAATCGCTGAATCGCCGGATTCACTGTGAATGAATTCTTTTATCTCAGCATTTAAAGGAAATGTATCTATCATTGTGTACATGGGATCAGCGAATCCCGCGAGGTTGATGTCATCAAACGCGGTTCCGTCGCTTGACCGGACGCAATCAAGGCCATAGAGGATGGCATCGACCGGATCATCTCCCGCCTCCCAGATATCCCAGGAGGCTATCGGGTAGAATCCCGCCTCAACCCATGAATCTGTTCCCAGCGACACACTGAACGGAAATGGATTTGCAATCAGCGCGTACGATACGCTGAAACCAGTGCCATACTGGACCACATTCTGGATTGGACCTGATTTTCCAAGTTTGAAGCATGTTACTGCCGATGATATCCCGACTGACAGATTCGCCGCGGGTCCTGTCGGGAGCGCTTTTGTGCTGAAATGGCTTGTTGAAAATGTCATCCCGGAAAGGTCGCCGAGATATTTTGTCGTTATGCGGTCGCCATCCGGGGAAAAGGCGATTCCGTAGAAGAAATCAAATCCGGCGTTGACATCAACTCCCGAATATAAACACTCGCCTCCCTGCAGTGAAACATACATGCCCTCGGGAGCAAAGTGAACAATCCACGCGTACGATTCACCCTCCGGTACATAAGTCTCCGAGAATGCGGCATCATAGCCAACCCAGAACGACCATCCATCGAACGTGCCGATGTCTGGATACATCTCTCCGGGTACAATTTCCCGATTCAACGGGCTGTCATCCGGCGCTTCATCCGCGATTACGGGGATAGCGGAAATGGTCATCGCGCAGATGGCGATTAGCAGGATAAAAAAGTTGCGGTATGTTGTGTTAAGTTTCATGAGTTGTCTCCGGTAATGAACATAATAAATGAGATTTGCTTTTGTAATTTCTGTGAAATGGAAGAGACCAGTCCTCTTTTATAACAGTAGATATCAATTGTTAAATATCTGTTCCAAATCATCAAAACTTTTTTCAATTGACCTATCCTTTATATCCCAACCATATTTATCTTTTGCTCGATTCTTCAATTCATCTATCGTTTGCATTTTCTCTTCATTATTGATTAGAAGAAAGAGCACTTTTGCTGCTGAAGCCATTTCACTCGATGTGGAATCTGAAAAACAATTTACAATTATTCCTATTTTCTTTTCCCATTTATCATAGTCAGCTTTTTCTTTACCTTTTAAATGGTCCAGATAATTTTTCCCATCCTCACTTAGATTATAAACATACTCAACAGTTTCCTCATTAATAGGTATCTGTTCTTTATTAAATGAAGAAAAATGTAAAGTAACGGTTGTATTAAGAGCCTCAGCTAGTTCATCACTATAAGGTCCATAGTAATATGGGCGGAATTTTATGCCGTGAATATTCATTAGTTTTTGAGCGAGAAATATCGTTTTGTGTAAACGGGTTCGCCCATATAACTTCTTTTTAGCTTTTTCCCATTCAGCGATTGAAATTAAAACAATATCTAGAGCTGAGAGTGACATGGTTCTTCTCCTAAGATGTTTTTGTCATAATGCTGATAAATTTTTTTTCTAACTCCATTTTTTTATTCTGAAATCTCTTATTATCAGTTTCATTTCTAAAAAGTATATATAATTCCAAGACATCCTCTGAAATTTCACTTTGCACAGAAGGAGTTTCGATTATTCTGTCTTTTATTCTTGCATATTTAATAACATGACCCTTTTCATCTTCGACCATAATGTCATCCTCGTTGATTTCATGTTTCTTCGTTCCAAATTTTGGATACTTGGTAAAACCAAGTTTAATATACACACAATAATCTTCAATTCCTAGAAGGTTAGCTATTTCCTTCTCTCGAGAACACAACGATACTTTATCCCTCAAACTATCATATACTTTTTTTCTGTCCCATTCCTCAAGTTCTTCATATTTGAGCTTTTCTCGAATACGACGTTTGGGCAGTCTCCTTTCCGTCAAATAAGAGAATAATTCACCCGATTGGGTTTTTCTCTTGACTAAATAATCAATTACTTTTTGATCATATAGATTTAGATAATCCTCAACCTTCCACTTATCATCAATGATGAAAGCCTTACAAATAAATTTATCCTTAACTTGATCCGTAATCTCCTCTTCCAGCGCATTTTGCAATGCTCGATTAATTAAAAGATCACCTGCGGTCCGAGTTTTAAGATAATATACTTGTTCACCAATAAAGAACTTTGCTAGAATCATTTGCTCTAAAGCTCTTAATCCCTCTTTACGTACTCCCAAATATGATGCTTCTTCCCTTTTTAACTCTTTTGACTGTATCACGACTAAACTTTCAATGACTTTATCAATATCAAAAACGCCATATTTCACGCCTGTAAAATAACTATCTCTAAGAAGGTAATCCATTTTATCAGCATCTATTGGACCACTTACGATTCCCTTTGCTACGGTTTTTGTTTCCCTTCCATCGGTTGTCGTTCCCTTCAGGATACTAAGAACTTGTCCATAATCATCTTTAAGAATATCTCTGATCTCAGGAATATCCTCAATTATTCGGCAAGTAATCTTTTCATGCAGCGCATCGATATTCCCTTTAAAACCTTGATTTACATGTTTGATTACTGGCTCAGATACATGACAAAAAGGACCATGGCCAAGATCGTGACATAATGCCGCAAGCCTTACTCTCTTTTCAAGTTCTTCTGGATCTTCACCAACTGCCTCAAGCCTTTTGCTCTGTGTTTCCTTGAGATGCTTTACAATTCGTCCAGCTACATGCATGACACCTAAAGAATGATCGAATCTTGTATGAACTGCTCCCGGATAAACCAAGTATGCGGTTGCCAGTTGTTTAAGGTTTCTTAACCTTTGAAACGGCTTTGAATCGATGAGTTGACATTCCTGTTCAGTGAAATGAATGAAACCATGAACCGGATCACGTACAGTATATTTTTTGTCAAGAACCACTTGCCCTCATACTATACAAACGTTTATGCGCCTTGTCAAGTTCAATTTAGAAATAATACCAAAACGGTATAAAATATCAAGTTGTTATTAATAAATTAACCTATCACTTCTCAAATGGTTTTTCCCAAACCAGATAATTCGACCATCTTGTCTTTATCTGGCTAATGCTCATCTTGCCCGTTAGTATATACCATATCGCCTTGAAGCCTTTTTTCATCATGTTGAGAAGGTTCATCAGGCGGTAGAGGAATTTGAGAATCCAGATGTTCTTTTTTATCCATGTTTGCTTTGATAGGAAATGGATGAATCCGCGGCAATAGATTCCGCGCGCTGCCATGAAATAGAGCATTATCCAAAATGTGTCGGCGTCGGTGCGCTTGTCCCATTTGAATGTCGCGACAAACTGCTCCATTGTTTTCTTCGAGCGGTCCTCGACATCATCGCGAGTTATATGCCCATCCCGAAGCGCCCATTCTGTGAGTTCGACTCCGGGAAACCAAATCAGCGAATAGAAATTTATTTCGTACGGCCGCGGCAGTGAGAGGAAGAAATCGAGCGATTCGATTTTATCCTCCTCGGTTTCGTACGGGTTGTCGGTGATGACATCCAGCGCGACGCTTATTTTATTCCGCTGGAGCATTTTCATTATGCTGAGGATTTTTGCGTTCGATTCAGGGCGGTGGTAGATGTCCTTGCGTACGCGGTCGCTGCCGGTCTGGACTCCCATGTCGATTTGCGTAAGCCCCATTTTTTTCAACGGAACGACCATTTCCTCCTTAATCAGGTTCGGGTGGAAATAGCACCAGAATGTGTTTTCAAATTCCGCTGTGTATTTTTCCGAAAATTCTGTAATCCATTCCATCGATACGCTGAATTCATCATCGTAGAATCCGATGTGGCGCTGGTTGAAATTGTCAACGGTGTCACGCATCGCGCGAAGTTCCTCGATTACATTATCAACGGAGCGAAAACGCATCTTATTCATGCCCTGCTCTTTGTAATGCAGGTGGTACGCATTGTTTACGCAGTATGTGCATTGGAACGGGCATCCGCGGGAGGTCATAGTGAAAACCCACGTGTCGCGCTTCGCGATTTCCTCGTTGATAACCTCATCGTTAAGAACAACCCACTTGCCATCATCATCCCAGGTCGGATATGGCAGAGCGTCCAAATCCCGAATGACATGCCGTATCGGGTTTTTTACAATCTCACCGTTTGGGTCGTTGAACCATATTGAATCGATTTTTGATGTATCCCCTTTGCGAATCAGAGCGTTAATTAAATCAAGAGTCGGATACTCACCCTCGCCCTTGCAGACAAAATCGGCGTATTCAAGGCAGTCCTCGGAGCAGAGTGTCGCATGGACACCGCCCCACAATTGAGTGATTTCAGGCATCTCGTTTTTGATTCGCTTCGCTATTTCGCATCCGGCCTCGAAATATGTCGAGCAGCTGACACTCATTCCGATGAATTTTATTTTATTATCCTTGAGAATATTCATCAGGTTTTCGAAGTCTTTCTCGGATGGCACAACGGCGTCATTCGCGCTGATTCTGCCGAAGAAAATCAGCTGGACATTGTAGCCCTGATCTTTCAAAAGCGCGTGGATATAGCGAATCCCGAGATTGTAGGCGTTATATAAGCTAATCAACGCAATCGGAAAATTTTTCTTTTCGTCGTCTGTGATTGGTTGTGTCTGTATTGCTGTTGGTTGTTCCATTGTTGTTTACCAGTGCTATCCGCAAGGTTGTTTTGAAATTCACCTTTCCCCCCCTTAATCCCCCCGCGAGCGGGGGGAAATGATTTTCGCTCTCCCCCTCTTAGCCCCACCGCGAGCGGGGGGAAATGATTTTCGCTCTCCCTCTCTTAGTCCCACCGCGAGCGGGGGGAAATGATTTTCGCTCTCCCCCTCTTAGTCCCACCTTGAGCGGGGGGCAACAGTTTTCTCCCTCCCCGCTCGGGGGGAGGGCTGGGGTGGGGGCATTATATTCACCAAGCCCCTCATGAAAGACTTGTTGCCTGTTGATATATTTAATTCAAATAACTTATTTCCTAACAAATTCTACTCCATCGGAATCCCGGCTTTTTTATATTTCTTAATGCTGTGCGCAAAGTCGCCAAATTTCAATTCACCGCTGAAAAGGCGCCTGAGGACAATTCTGACGCGATTCCAGAAAAACAGTGTAGCGTTGAAAAAAATCGCCAGTTTAATCGCCGGTCTGGGATTTTTCCGCAGCGATTTCATCCTCGAAAGCATCCTGATAAACCATCTAGGCACAAACATCTTGCCGGACATCTGATAAAGAGCCGTGTATAGAGCCTCAATCGGTTGGCGGCCCTCCCAGTCGAAATGGAAATTCATCTGGTAAAACGCTTTTTTAGATGTCATTTCAATTTGATCTTTTGTAATCACGCCCTCATCAAGAGCACGTTCAGTGATTTCAACCTTCGGGAAGAAAATCAGACTCAGAAAATTCAGCGTGTATGGCCTTGGCAACTTTAAGAAAAATTCCAGCGCCGAGTCCCTGTCACTTTGATTATCAAAGGGATTATCGACAATCACATCAATCATAATTCCGATTTTATGCGAATGGATAATCTTCATCGCTTCCACAATACGTTTGTCCCTGTCGGTACGATGATAAACGTCAACTCGAATTCGTTCGCTGCCTGACTGGACTCCCATGTTGATATATTTCATCCCGACATCCTTGAATATCTTGACGATATTGTCCTTGACCAGAGTCGGGTGGAAATAGCACCAGAACGGGTTGGTGAAATTTTTATGGTATTCCGTCACGAATTCAGCGACCCAGTCCGCTTTCATGACGAAAACATCATCCGCGAAATTGATTGTCAGATTCGGGAAAGTAGGCAGTTTCTCCTCCAGATAGCGCAGCTCTTTCATCACATTGTCAACCGAGCGCTGGCGCAGTTTGATGTTCTTTACGCCGGTAACCTGCTCGGTCATGAAGTACGGCGCGGCACAGTACGCACAATGAAACGGGCATCCGCGCGATGTTATCACAAACACACTGTGTACCCTTATTAAAAATGGCTCTTTCGGGTAAAACTCATTTTCGCAGATGAAATATTTGTTCTCGTCCTCGTAATCGGGAAACGGTAGCGTGTCCAAATCCATCACGACACTCGGAGGTTTGTTGCGAGTTATTTCGCCATTTTCCTTAATCCAGAATCCGGGAACATCCGCGGCTCTTTGAGAATTTTCGAGTTTGTCAAGAAGCATCGGAACAACATGCTCGCCCTCGGTGATGCAGACATAATCGGCGTGTTCGATGCAATCCTCCGGACATAATATTGCGTGAATCCCTCCCCAGGTAACTTTGTCAATTCCCTTTTGACGGCATTTTTCTGTCAATTCAACCGCGGTTTGGAAAAAGGTGCTGCAGCTGACAGAAATCGCGAGGATGTCCGGATTTATTTCATCGGTGATTAATTCAACCGCGCGATTCATTTCCCAGTCGGTCGGTGGGATTATATCGTTCTGGATGATATCGCTGAGAAACACCATGTGCGTTTCAAATCCGGCGTTTTTCAAAACGGCGCAAAGCTGCCGCGCGCCCAGATTGTGCGTGTTGCCAAGTGATACCAGTGCTATCCGTAGATTTTTCGTATATTCAGCCATATTGATTTGCAATGCACAAATTCCAGACAAAAACACCCGGTATGGATGCCTGAATCCATCCGGGAAATATCAATCAGGATTATAACATAACATCAGCGGAATTTTATGATGGAAATTTTCACACAATGAGCAAACAATTTATACTCAGTCCAAGTCAAACAAGAGAAAGAATCACTTAATTGCACTGATAAGTTTATGATTGCATCATGACAGGTTATAATTGCATTGTGGATGAGTAATTGAAAAAGGAAGAAACTATGTTGGTTTTTATAAGCGAAAAGGAATGGATTCCGGGTCAAGCCCGGAATGACAATGTTTTGTCATTCTTGAGAAAGGGCTTGTTGAAAAAACACTAGATGTAGGGGCAGCCCCCTGTTGTAATGTGTCATAACATACGCTACACTGTGTGTCAAGACATGCGCT
>CBDURE010000162.1:0-7645 GCA_965369605.1 uncultured bacterium | reverse complement strand
GTGAAGGGACACCGCGGTGAAGGGACACCGGGTTACAATTGGTGATTAAACCTGACAAAATTAATCCACGCTGTCCAGAAGAGATTCTTCGCTGCGCTCAGAATGACATTGTTTTGCACATAATTCTATGTTCTGAGACAGCTTCCTTGCAGCGCCCTGAAGTCACCGGTTCTAATGCGGCACATCGGGGCGCAGCAAGCAGCGCCCCTACATATAATCAATTAATTCTAATTCGTGCCGGGTACAAATTAAATTATCAATTTTAAAACAAATAAATTCTCATCAATCTTAAAACAAACGAAAATGACTTTTCAGGTGTCTAATTAAATGAACTTTTCATATGAAAGATGCAATCAGACTAAAATAAGGTTAAAATATCATGGTTGCAAAATGCTAATGGGCGTTAAGCCCGATAATGGAGAACGATATGTCAAAACGAATCAGCAATCTGAAATATCTGATCATTATGTTTGTGTTGGGAAGTTCCCTGGTACTGCCCGGATGCTCCGAGATGGCAGGAAGCGGTACGGAAACCGTCCTTGGGCTTGGGCTTCTGGCATGGCAGCTTGGAGTGTTCGACAAGGACGGAGGAGATAAAAATGAAGTTCCTCAGATTCTTACACTGACCGCTGTACCGAACACTGTTCCACTTGGCGGTACAGTTCTGGTGACAGTTGTCGCCTATGACCCGGACTCAAGTGACACTCTGTTATACGCCTGGACATGCGGCGATGGAAGTCTGAGTGCCCCAAGCGAATCTGTCACAACCTGGATCGCGCCAACTGATAATGCAGGGACATATTACATCAACATCACTGTTTCAGACGGGCATGATTCAGTAACAAGCCAGATTCCAGTCATTGTTACACAGACCTGATTTCCTTTCAGGTGACATAAAGATTTTGAGGTTTTGATTCCTGTTTTGCAAGTTTGGTTTCATCACTTCAAAAAAGTTCCGATATTATTCTATGCAGCATGCAACCTTTTGCCCGGTTTGTCCTTGCAATGGGTTTATAATGTATAATTATTGTGAAAGCAATTATCTGACTAAAATTAACGGGTGAGATTCGCAAAAAACTATGTGGGAAAAATTTACAACATCATCAAAAAAAGCAATTAAACGAGCGACAGAGGAAGCCAAACACTTCCGAAACGACTACGTTGACACGGAACATCTTCTTCTTGGGCTTATCAGCGATGACAACGCGTTTGCCGTACGCGTTTTGAAGGAGATTGACGTACCAATCGACAGGCTTAGAAGCCATGTCGTGCAGGAGATTCCGATTGGCGCATACGATTTCGAAAACGTCCAGTTTTCAACATCGACCAAAAGAGTCCTGGAACACGCATATAAAGAGGCTCGAAACCTGAAGCACCAGCATATCGGAACCGAGCATCTTCTTCTTGGCCTTATGAAAGTAACGTCAGGAAAAGCCTATCGAATGCTCAAGGATTTCGGCGCGACATACCAACCCGCGCGCAATAAAACACTTGAGATTATCAACTCAACGCAACGGCCCCAGAAACATAAAACAAAAACTCCGACTCTCGATGAATTTGGAATCGATTTAACCCGTGAAGCGCGGGAACATAGACTCGACCCGATTGTCGGGCGAAAACGTGAAACACAGCGCATCATTCAGATTCTATCGAAACGAACCAAGAACAATCCGGTATTAATCGGCGAACCCGGAGTCGGCAAAACCGCAATTGTTGAAGGCCTCGCGCAAATGATTGTCGATAAGAAAATTCCGAAGAGCTTGCGCAACTGCAGAGTTATCGCTCTCGACCTTGCGGGACTGGTCGCGGGAACCAAGTTCAGAGGCGAATTCGAGGATCGGCTCAAGCGTGTAATGAAGGAAATAACGCAGGCGACTGATGAAAAAATCATTCTCTTCATCGATGAACTTCACACAATAATCGGAGCAGGCGCGGCTGAGGGCGCGATAGACGCATCCAACATTCTCAAACCTGCGCTTTCCCGAGGTAAACTCAGATGCGTCGGCGCGACAACACCCAGTGAGTTTAAAAAACATATTGAACGCCACGGCGCGCTGGAAAGACGATTTCAGCCAATCAATGTCGATGAGCCAACTGTCGAGGAAACAATTGATATCCTCATGGGATTGAAAGACAGGTACGAGGAATTTCACAACGTTAAATTCACCGATGAGGCAATTTTCCAATCCGTTCACCTGTCGCACAGATTTATAACATCGCGTTGCCTGCCGGATAAGGCGATTGATTTAATGGACGAGGCAGCCGCGAAAGTGCGCGTCGGGCTTGGTGTTCACTCAATAGAAGAAGCTCTAATCAATGTTGTAGTAGAAGAAGAAGAAATTGCTGAAACTGAAATAAGCGAAAGTTCCGACGACTCAGTTGAGAATATGGAAGACGACAAATTAGACACATCCAAACTCGATGACCCTTCCAGCATTGAAACTGAAGATGTTGAAAAATTGATAACACCATTTGCAGACACAGCCGCGGAAGCAAAAGTGGTTACAGAAGAGGAAATCGCGGATGTTGTCCACAGCTGGACAGGGATTCCGGTTTCGAGCATCGCGGAGGATGAAACTCAAAAACTTCTAAGGATGGAGGAATATCTGGCAAGGCGAATTGTCGGGCAGAAGGAAGCTGTCACGGCGGTCAGCCGCGCTTTAAGGCGAGCGAGAGTCGGGCTGAAAGATCCGAACCGCCCGATGGGATGTTTCCTGTTTACAGGCCCAACTGGAGTTGGCAAAACCGAACTTGCAAAAACTCTGGCTGAATTCCTTTTCGGTGATGAACTCTCGCTGGTTCGATACGACATGTCTGAATACATGGAAAAGCACTCTGTATCAAGGCTTATCGGCGCGCCTCCTGGATATGTTGGATATGATGAGGGCGGACAGCTTACGGAAGCAGTCAAGCGGCGACCCTATTCAGTAATCCTGCTCGATGAAATTGAAAAAGCTCACTTCGATGTCTTTAACATACTTCTGCAGGTCATGGAGGACGGCATTCTCACCGACAATCAGGGTCGAAGAGTGGATATGAAAAACACTATTATCATCATGACATCCAACCTGGGAACCGAAGCGGTCGGTGTTGATGAGCCTATGGGATTCCGAATGGGGCAGGAGGAAGAGTTCAACGCGGATAAGATTTACAGGCAATTCCAGCCAAAAGTGCAGGAGGCGTTGAAGAAAACTTTCCGGCCTGAGTTCATCAACCGTCTCGATGAATCAATCCTGTTCAGACCGTTGACTTACAATGAAATCACCAAAATCCTCGACCGATTCGTTACTAGAGTTTCTGAATCACTGAAAGCGCATGACCTGAAACTTGAAATCTCAGATGACGCCAAACGTTTTCTTGTTGACCATGGATTCTCGAAACATCAGGGCGCACGACCGCTCAGGCGGGTTGTCCAGAGTAAAATCGAGGACCCGCTCAGTGAATTGATTCTCAAGGGTGAATTCAAAGCCGGCGACACTGTATATATTGACCTGAAAGATGAAGGCCTTGTGTTTGAGCATGAGAAGGAATTGGCGGAGACATCCTCGACAACATCGTGATAAATTGAAAAAACACGTAGGAGCGCTGCTTGCTGCACCCCTACGATTGGCATATTATTTAAAATGGAGTTCTCACACATCATCTAAGCAGCATGCCATGCTATCGTTCTCTACGGAAATTCTGTAAACTTGCGTGAAATTCCTCAGGTGGTATAATGATTGTGTATCATATGATAATACTATTTATCGATTCATATTAAGATGCGTACTTAATTTGAGTACGTTGTCTTTGTTTTGAAAAAGGGCTTATATTTATACTATTCATTCATTTATTCGGAGGATTTATCCTCATGGGCATTACTTTTATGAGATTTGTCTGTTCTGTATTCGGGGCAATTATCGGTTACGCAATCGCTTTGTTAATCCCCGACATGGAGGACAGCCCCTACATCCCAAACGAGTCCGGCATTACACTGGTCGGCGCGCTTATGGGATTTATGCTTGCCGGAGTGGCGTACAGAAATCTTCTTAGATTCAACCGCTGGTTTCTCGACATCATTTCCAAATCGTCAGGTCTGAAAGTTCTTGGAGGAACATTCGGCGCGATTGCCGGAATACTAATATCCTACCTGATGATTACCATGGTCTTTGTGACCGTCATTCCGCCTACCACTCAGCAAAATCAAGCGTTTTTGATTATCATCGGCACAGGCCTGACATTCATCATGGTCTATATTTTCAGCTTCCTGATTTCGCATCTGAATTTCGGGAAAACGGGAATCGCAGCGCTGGCTATGGAATCGACGCCAAAGATACTCGATACGAATGTGATAATTGATGGCCGTATCAACGACATAATAAAATCCGGATTTGTGGAAGGACCCGTCATTGTGCCGGCGAGTGTCCTAAAAGAGCTCCAGAAAATCGCCGACAGCCCTGACCCGCTTAAACGAAATCGGGGAAAACTCGGACTCGACAACCTGAATATAATGCAGGATGAGATGGAAGTTCCAATCGAAATCTACGATGATTTCCAGGATTCAACGGAGGAAATCGCCGATGTCGATTCGCATCTTGTGAACCTCGCGAAGAAACTCGAGGGCAAGGTTGTTACGAATGATTACAACCTGCATCGTGTAGCAGTCCTTCAGGGAATCGAGGTGCTGAATATCAACGAGCTGGCAAACGCGCTCAAACCGGTTGTTCTTCCGGGAGAAAGTCTGCGTGTGCAGATTATCAAACAGGGCAAGGAAGCCGGGCAGGGAGTCGCGTACCTGGATGACGGCACCATGATCGTTGTCGAGGGTGGAGACGGTTATATCGGAAAAGATATTAATGTCAGCGTAACATCGATTTTGAATACAGTAGCGGGCCGATTAATATTCGCCCGTCCATCAAAACAACCCGCCGAAACGAAGTAGCGGTGCGGTAGTTCAATAAAAAGAGAATTCACAGGCACCTGACAAAGGTGCTTTTTTTATTGGCTCTTTAATAAATCGTATAGGCTGAGTTTAGATTGAGTAAAAAAAGAGAACTGTCCCAACCAGATGAATAAGCACAGTATAAATAAGGGGTTACAGCATAGTATATTAATAACATCAGATTTGAAGTCTCATGTGAACATACCCCCTGTTGGGGAAATGCCCCTTTTTTTACGGATAGAACAAATCCATATCCACCTGCGATTCATGTTTGGCAAATACAAATTAACCAGTACATCCTCTATTAATCACCAATCCGGTAATCGGTCGTTAACTTCAATGGACACTGGTGTCCGCAAATATTAGTTAAATAATGATATATCAGCATTATCCTGCTATAATTTAGCCCTCAAAAAACCACATTTGGGAGGTACAATAATGAAACGAATTTACCTGCTTTTAATGCTGCTTGTGATTTTGACAGGATTGCTTGCAATGTCATGCTCATCAAGCTCGAAGGATGTTCCCACGGGACCTGAAATCCCGGAGGAGAATAATAGCTTTGCCGACTGGGGCAATTACACGCTGAAAGTCGATCTGGAAAACGAACAGGCTGAAATTATTTTCGACCGCGAATCCAATTTCCACTATGATGTAACCAGCCTGCTTGCTCCACCGGCATGCGGAGGCAGCGGATGCCTTCTCGCAAGCTTTGTCAGCTATGATCCATCTAACTATGAACTCGTCGCTGATTTTGAGCTTACTAATCCGACCAATTTGAGGGTCAGCGATGTCCGCCTGATTTTTTCCGACATGAATGCAATGAACTATCCGCAAAGGCTGAATAATCTCGATGGTTTGACCACCGCTCTTGGAGGACAGGCAAAATCATTTCTTGCTTTCAAGAAAAGTGATCCGGATAGATTCTTCAATCCTTATGATGTTGATACAGTAACAGCTCATATACACTTTCCACCCGGAAGCCCGCTGTTCATCAATTTCAAACTGACCGCATGGCTTTGGCAGCATTGCGGCGACCCCTATGAAATCAGCAACATGAACCAGAAGGGTTTCCTTTTCGAGCACTACGGCTCATCAACGATATCATGCCGCGTCAAGGACTGGCAGGATGATGTATCCGCGGTTAGCATTAACTGCATACCAATCACCGGTTCGATCGAATCGATGGTTAATACACATGATGATTACTGGGAAGTCGAAATTGAAAACAACAATAACAGACCTCCCAGCTTATGGCAGTTCTTCATTAAAGCCGAATCACCAAATCCACAGGGAATTGACGCTTACAATATAATTCAAATAAAAATTTACGATTATGGCTGGCAGGATGAAGGCACATGGCTGGTTCCGAACAACAATTACAGTCATGATATCGGCGTGTTCCGCAGACCCGGCGAACCGCGCGGGAATATCCTGAGGGCATACAGGGATGACTCTTCCTATGTCAGCATTATTCCCGGGCTTGGCGCTGGCGCACAGGTTACATATGCTGACCTTAGAGACCTTGATCCAAATTATCCCGACTTCCAGCCCTGGCCGGCAAAACGAATTGATGCCGCATACGACGGCGCTTTCGGATGGATCAATCGCAATTTTGATCCCTGGCATCCAGATTACAACAACAGTCATACATTATCCTTCATGCAAAATACGCTTGATTTCGACTACGAGCCTCTGGATGATGATAATAGAGCACATGTTTCTTATTATAGTTACATGCTGAGTCCGTATGATGTCTGCGATACTTTCAATGCACGACTCTGCGGCCTTTTTCTAAGTACCTTGATTTTTGAGGCTGCGATCAACATCACAGAAGGCCCTGGGACAGGCAGGTATAAATATTTGGATTCCGACAGGATCATCGTTGCCGGGATTTCCTGGATTGGCTCAGGAGACGGCTATCTTGACCCGGCTGAAGCAGTTGGGTTCGATGTCATGGAGACTGAGGAGGAGGATGAATACATCGTTTTCATCGCGGAAAAGAAGCATTCTGAAATCGAGATTTACATGGCCAAGGAAGGCTACAATTATGTAATTCAGGTGGATACAATCCATATTTCTTATTCAGGATACACTCCAAAACCGCTTGATGTCGAACTGCTTCCACCAAATCCCGGATTCGCTTTGGCGCCCAATGTGCCATTACTTTGTGTTCTGATTAATACCGATGAAGTTGGCGGTTTCACCGGTAGCATGGTTCTTATGTATAATGCCATTACCTATGATTTGGTTTGTAGTGTTGGTACACCCAGTTCACCACTTTGCGCACATACACCAGTGTATCTTGATACGGATGATGACAATTACGGCATTTATATTGCGCATGAAAGCACAAGTAACCAATACCTCACACAGTGGACATATTACTCCGAGCCGTAGCGGTAAAATCATTATTTAAATTAGATTAAATCAACCCCTTCCATCCGGAAGGGGTTTTTGTCTTTTGAAAAAAACCTCACCCCCGACCCCTCTCCTGCATCAGGAGAGGAGAGTAGGATGAGGCTTCCTGCTCCCCATCTCAACATGGTGGAGAGGGGACTGGGGGGTGAGGTCTGTTTCATGTCAAATAAACACCAATAAGCCAGTATTTCCTTTATTAATCGGCAACTCGGTAATTAGTCGTCCCTGAAAAAGCTATTTTGAACTAGCGTGAAACTGCGATAAATCGTAAAGCCAGACATTTAAAACCGAGCCCCGAACGTT
>CBDURE010000161.1:0-7743 GCA_965369605.1 uncultured bacterium | reverse complement strand
GGAGATGTTAGTTCTTCCCCCCCTTTAATCCCCCCGCGAGCGGAGGGAGATGTTATTAGTTTTCCGTTTATTAACCATGTCTCCAGAGTCTAAACCCCTTTATAATAAAATACTTCTTACTCCCTCCCCGCTCGCGGGGAGGGCTGGGGTGGGGGCTTCCTGCTATTATTCACCGTCCGGCACAATCGCGAATAGATTCATGCCGTCCGGATGGAAATACTTGTTCGCAACTATCGATAAATCCAGCGGAGTCAGCGAACTGTAGATTTCATCATGATTAAGGACATATTCATAACCGAGTCCGATTTTATCAAAAAACGCAAGATATTCCGCCATATCGATGTTTTTTTGCATTGCAAGATGGAATCCCTGGAGTTGGCATCCGAGTGTTTTGGCGAATTCCTCGTCGGAAACCGGATTCTCGATTATGTCACGCATCGATTCAACAAGCCCATCCCGCGCGAGTTCGAATTTGTCGGTTTCGACGCCCATCTCGAACATAATCGGCGATGGCCCCCGTCGGGTGGGCATGTAGAACCACATGCGGTATGACCAGCCGAGTTCGTAGACATACTTGTCGAACAGTCGCAGCCCCAGAACACGAACAAGCATTTTCAAAGCGGGGTAATCGGGATTATTCGCCGGCACACCAATCAAGCCCATGTTAAACGAAACCTGCGAGCGCGGTAAATTGAGGAGTTTTTCCTCATTCATCATCGCGGGGATTTCATTCGCGGGATAATCGAAATTGCGATTATCCTCATGGCGAACAGTTCGCACGAGACGTCCCAGCATCCTGTCAAATCCCGGTTTGGATTTGGTGAAATCCAAATCACCGACAACCGCGATTGTCATAGTTTTCGGAGCAAAAGCAAGCGAATGGAATTTTTGCAAATCATCAACAGTGATTGATTTAATCGCATCCTCAGTGCCCGCAATCGGGCAGCCATACGGCGTATCGCCATAAACCTGCGTGAAAAAACCATCGTTTGCCAGGCTGAATGAATCACTGTTTCGTCGCTGAATTGCAGCGATAAGTTCACCGCGTACCAGTTCTATTTCATCTTCATCAAATGCTGGTTTAAACAGCACATTCGAGAGAAGTTCAATGCCATCCAGCAGATTATCCTTGTGAATTTCAAACAGGATTTTAATGCAATCGCGATCTCCTGATGATGTAATCCGGCAGCCAAGTGCCTCTGATTTCTTCCTGAATTCAGTCGAGTCAAGATTCGCGCATCCTTTAAGAAGCATTCTGGCTGTGAATTCGCCGATACCGCGTTGATTCTCATCCTCCATGACTTGCCCCATGCCGGCTAGAATGGATACCCCAACGATATCGCTTGCCGTATCGCATTTGAAAATCAGTTTCGCGCTGTTCGGCAGATTTGTCGCGACAATCTCCCCCGGCTTGATTTTCGTTACCGGGGATTTTTCATCGAAAGTGGCATCCGCGAGTTTTGGCTTTTCCTGCTTTTCCTCCGGGACAAGCGCGACCCATGTCTGGCTGTCCGGGTTAAGATATGTCGGCACTATTTCAACAAGGTCGGACTGTGTAACATCTTTGATCAAATCGACCCAGTTGTATCCATGTTCAAGGTTGCCGAATATTTCCCACATTGCCAGATGCTCGGATATATCCCAGTATGTCTGAAGATTGAAACTGTAATCGTTTTTTATTCGCTGTTTCGCGCGGTTGATTTCATTATCAGATGGCGGAGTTTCAATGATACCCGCTATCTGCTGTAATGTAATTTCCCGGATTGCATCCAGGTTTTCCTCAGGCGCGATTGCATACACGATGAAAAAGCCATCATCGTGGTTAAGGTCGGTGAAACAATAAATCTCATCCGCCAGATTGGTGTCTGTCTTGAGTGATTTATAAAGCCTTGAATCCTCACCGCCACCGAGAATTTCCGCAAGAACCTCCAGCGATGGCGAACTGATTTCTTTTGCAGGTGGGATTCTATAACCCATCATGCAAATCATGAAAGAGATATCCGCTTTTTCAATATTTGAGCGGATTTTAGTTTGCGCAGGATCATTCATTCCACGTTCGAAATTCTTCCCACTCGATTCATATGCGCTGAATGCTCCCTCGAGGCGTGAAACCATTTTGCGCGAATCAAAATCGCCTGTTATTGCGATTACCAGATGGTCCGGTTTGTAGTGATCGTAATAGTAATCGCGGATGATATCATCATCAAGGCCGCGGATTAATTCCTCGTAGCCGATAACGGGGTGGCGGTATGAATGCACTTTCAATGCGGTCGCATAGAATAATTCCCAGATTCGGATATTGGGAATGTCGCCGCGCTGGTGTATTTCCCTTGTTACAACAGAACGCTCTTTTTCAATCACACTATCCGGAATAGTAAGGTTCATTACGCCATCCACAAATTCATCCAGAGCAATGTCGAAATTTTCAGGATTTGTCGTGAAGCCGTAACAGGTGTAATCGCCGGTTGTGTAGCCCGAGAATTCACCCAGCAATCTGAAAGTGCGCCGAAGTTCCAGTTCCTCCTGATTTTCAGTTGGGCCACGAAACACCAGATGCTCTATGAAATGCGTAATGCCGCTGACATCGGGATTTTCAATTCTGGTTCCGCCATCCACCAAAAGGCACAACGAGATAATTTCGCGGCTGTGCTGCTCATTTAATATTAATGTCAGCCCGTTTGACAGGACATGCTTTTCGATATTTACGCTCGCTGAAAGATTCGAGCTGGTGGATATCAGGATTATGCCAATAATGACCAGGAGTTTTGTGATATTGAAATATTTCATTAGATTGAACGCTAACTTCCTTAGGATAAAAAACAAATTTGAGGACGCCATTTTATCATAATATAGCGCTGCGCTTTAGTGCGTGTCGGGAAAGGTATCGCAATCAAGTTTCCCCCACCCCAGCCCTCCCCGCGAGCGGGGAGGGAGAATGTTATCTTTTCCCTTCGCAAGTGTATAGATAAAGAACTTGTTCGAATATGCCTGAACGAGGAGTCTTAGTGCGATTGTGAATGTAATTATCGGAACAGTACAGATATATCGTTTGCATATGTAAAAAACATTTCCCCCCGCTCGCGGGGGATTAAGGGGGGATTAGATATAAAAACAACCTTTCCCGACAGTCGCTTTAGCATGGCGCTGCCAAAGTGCTGGATGTTGGAAACTTTTGCTTAATTACATATCCATCTTAAAAGAACTAAAAACGCTTTGCTAAAATCGTCATATCTGCTATAATTTCCACGAATTTCCGAAAAATACGCATCCCCTATATGGAGGAGTATATGATGAGAAGATACATTACGATTTTGCTTTCATTAGCATTCATTCTGGCTGTTATTGGTTGTGCCAGTGATGACACTGCCAAAAAACCAGGGGTAAATATCAACCCGCCAAAACCGCCTCCCACGGTTGAAAAACCCGAAACTCCCGCTGAACTTGTCTGGCTTGATGAGACTTTCGGGAAATACTTCGATGGCGATGGCATGAAAGAGCTTATGGACAACCTACCCTCAATGACTGCCGAGGAATTCGAGGCGAAACTCACAGGCCTTGGCACCGACGAGGACAAGCCAACCGAAGACGACATCGCGAAAGCAATGGATATCTTCAACGCCTGGCAGGAACAAGAGGCTAAAAAGACTGCTGAAAAAGAAGCCGAAGCTGAAAAACCTGCCGGGGAATAGCTGGTTTAATTAATATTCAGCAGTTTCCTGACATTTGAAATGCTGCATTTCAAATCCACCGCTTGGTGGATTTTTTTTTATTTCATGGAACATATTTTTTTTGGTTTCGTCCAAAGAATCAGAACCAGACAGTTTGCCTCATAAATAAAAAAATAATATGCGGCAGACAGATAAGCAGGAATCCAACACATACCAGTGCCCGACTTGAGAATCGCCTTATGTTTTTATCACATTATACACTGGAGGTCGGATATGTTATCCCGAACCAGACTTTTTGTTTTAATCCTCTTTTTGCTCAGCATTTGCGCACTGGGTTGTAGTGGAGGATCGGATTTTGGGGGATTGACTCCCGCAGTCGATGATGGAGATTCACTAGCCACAGGCCGTACTGTGGGAACAAGCGGCGAACTTGTCGCGCTTGAGGGAACCGCGATTCCCTACGCTGATGTTTATGTCGATGACGAGTTGGTTGGTTTCACCGATGAGGACGGTTCATACAGCCTTGATGTTGAACCGGGTGAGCACTCAATCGCATTCGGCTACGATGACATCATATTCCACGAGACAACAGTTGATTCAAATTCACGCCAGGTAATGGAGTTTCCACGTCCGCCTAGAACAGGCACAGTCGCGGGGAAAGTTTTTGGCAAACCTCTGATTCCACCTGATCCGGATGGCGGCGATGGTGAAGACGCTGAGTTTGAACCGCTTAAAAACGCGATTGTTCTTGTCATCGACAAGGACAGGAGATGGATGGGCGCGGATATAACCGATGAGGAGGGCAGATACAAAGTTGATAATGCCCCAGCGGGTGAATCGATACTAATCGTTTTCCATCGCGGTTATCTCCCATGGTCATTCCATATGTTCATCAATCCAAACACTGTTCAATACAAGAATGTTTTTCTCATGCGAGCGCCTTATTTCGGACATCTCCTCGGACTCGTTCGCGATCCTGAATTTGTTCCGATTGGCCAGGTCGGGATTGTCCTGACACATCCGAATGAAACTGAGCCTGCATATCATGGTTTCACAACGGATTTCGGTGTTTTCTTCATCAACAGAATTGACCCGGGACCCTATATGCTTCACGCACGCAAGCCCGGTTACGAGCCTGTTGACAGGCCGGTTTTTATTGAGCGGGGACGGAATTTCGTAAGGTTTAAAATGTTCCCTGATGATCCGGGCGGAGACGAATAGTTCCAAAATGGAATAATTATAGATGGGCGCTCCAAATTATCGGAGCGCTTTTTTTATCTTCACACCTGGGAGCGCTTATTTCTTTTTTACAGGCTTTTCCAATGGTGATTTCAATTCAGCTGCGCCGTCGCGGAAAATGCCGAATTCAGGCCACGCTAGTTCGACATCGTTTTCCACATTCTTAGATGTGTATAAATCCTGCTCGTCGCCCTGGTCTATGAAGAAACTCAGCGAGTATCCGCCATGATAGTCGTTTCCGCCAGCTCGCGCAGGGCCCGCAGCGTAGTGATATTCATCCTTTCCGCCTTTGTCGAGCCAGAACATGAACGAATTGTGCGCGCTTGCGCCGAGAGAGAATCCGGTTCCGCCGTTGTAGTAATCATCGCCGCCTTCATCGATGAAAATCGTTACACATTCATCCCATGCGAGTCCGGCGTTGACTCCCTGACGAGTGAGGTATGTATCGTTGCCGCCATCCTCGATGAATACTCCTATCGCCTGATGCGCGCAGAATCCTTGAGCGTAGCGTGAGCCGATGTAGGTATCATCGCCATCTCCCAATGAGCGGAAAATTCCCATGCCGTAATAGTAACCGCCGCCCTGCGAGAAATTCCCCGCTTCCCATTTATCGTCGCCGTTCTGGTCAATTAGAATTCCAATTCCACCGCTTGCAATTCCTCTGAAACCCATTCCCACTCCCTGCGACCATGCGTCGAATATGCCCGGGTCGCCATAGTTGGTGGGAAGTTTGCCGGTTGCATAACCTTTGTCGTTACCGTCCACGTCATACAAAAATCCAAAACCGTTTGTAAATCCGACACCTTGCGCGTGAATTGTGCCATAGTATTCATCGTCACCAGCTTGATCCCACAGATTTCCCATCCCAAACAGACCAGCACCTTGAACAAACTCCGTTCCGTGATAAACATCATTACCTGAATTGTCAAAGCAAAATCCAACTCCCATGAAACCTGTACCCTGCGCCCAGCGTTGTCCAATATAAATATCATTTCCCTTGCAATCATAAAGAAATCCCAATCCCGGAGCACCACAACCTTGAGCGCCATTTTCAGCTGTTGACTGATAGGCGTCATCACCTGACTTGTCAATAATCCATGAGATCGGTTTATCGAATGAATTGGCTGTCGCGGTGCCGTCAGCATAGACATCATCACCACCCGGGTCAAAGATGAATTTGAACTCACTATCACGCCACCAGTCATGACCCTCAGTGCCAAAACCGATTTTTCCCCAAGGTGTTTCTATTGACCTGACGTCTGGATGCTTTTTCATCCATTCGATAGCCTTTCTACTAATTTTCCCAATGGAAGATGATGTTTTTTTATAAACCATAAAAAGTTTTGCTTGATCAATTTTACCACCAAGTTCGATTGTTCGACGATTTCGTTCCAATCGATCCAAATTCTCATCCGAGTGAATATATACATTTTCTGCAAAGTAATCAGTGAGCTCAAAACGATGCTTCATGAGAAAATCCTTTTCCTCATCGGTGAAGACATCAAAAACAGCATTTACTTCTTCAATCAGTGGAGTCATGATTAATAGAAACCACTCCTTGAATTCGTCTTCAGTTGCATCCAATGTCAATCTGGGGAATTCCAGATCCTCCAACGCTGTTTCTTCACCTGTCATTGCCAACGAGAAATCCCTTAGTCCACTATTGAAATCCGTCCAAGAATATGTGAGTTCTCTTGCAATTGATTCCGCTAGAAAGGGGTCGCGGTGGATAGCTGCTATTATCGGCATACGGTAGCCATCATCGGTGTTGTGAAGATTTCGCAGGCGTTGACGTAAATCATCATATTCATCCTGAATGTCATATCGGTCAACAACCTCATCAACCCACGGCTCCCAATTTGATCGTTCGAACATGCCAGCCAAATCGGTGTCCTCGATTTCAGGAAGTCCGGGGTATTTGCCCTCGTTACGACGTCCCAGAGTAATAATAAGCTTTTCCATAATCCACTCTTTGTGGACAGTCAATTCTAAATCTGTCTCATCCGGCATGTCCTCGATATAGCCATCCGGGTCGTTAAGATAGGTTTTAGGATCAACGTCGAATCCGTTGGCGATAAGTTTTTTTGTGATAACCATTCTGAGAATAGTTACCGGAAGTTTGTCATCCGGCTCGTACTCAGCCATGATCTCCTTGAACTTGGCGTCGATTTCATTTTCCGGCTCGGTGAAAACATGCCCGCCGATTTTTATTATGATGTCGCCGCGCCTTAAACCTCCCCTGTATGCCGGAGTGTCCTCGCGGACATCGAGAATCTGAATTCCACCGGTCGCCTCGGGAGCGCCATCGACAGTGGCGAGGTCGGTTACTACTCCGGTATAAACTCCCATGTAGCCTTTCTCTTTTTCCTCAGCGGCGAATAGGATTGTCGGGATAAGAAGAATCAGCAGTATTAGAAGATGTCTCATTGTTTTCTCCTGAATCGGATTTAAGGAAAATCAATGGGGTAATGTTATTACATTGGATGGGGGGTATTCAAGTAGGAATACCCCGGCGAGGGGACGCCGGGTTACATTTTTTTTATATTGCACAAAAACAAAATGCCCAGGGAGGGACTTGAACCCTCAAGCCGCGAAGCACTAGACCCTGAACCTAGCGTGTTTACCAATTTCACCACCTGGGCAAGTGGATTTCAGGACAATATTCATATCGGCAATTAATCGCCTTTTAAAACCGGGTTGAAATTTACTTCATACCGGACTGGTTGTCAATACTGTTGCAATATCCCGTGAAACCCCCGAGACGGGGGCGACACGGCCGGCGGGACGGGGCTGTTGAAAAAGACGTCGCAAACAAGAAACCCCCACCCCAGCCCTC
>CBDURE010000160.1:0-7810 GCA_965369605.1 uncultured bacterium | reverse complement strand
CCTGATTATGACCTGGATTATGGATTCAACCGTGTTTATATCAGTGTTGCTTTTGAAAATGGTCATATCGCATGTGCCTACTGGAAATTTGAGGTTAAAAAGAATCCACCTCAAATCAGCGGTTTTCTTGGTGATGAGAAAGGAAGACGCTACTTTATCTGCTTTGATGGTGAAATAGACAGCAAAAAAATTGAGGATAAATCAAACTGGAAACTGAATGGCAGTTCCGATTTAATCGAGAAAGCCAATTATATGAGTTTCGGAAATTGGGCGATTGTTTATCTGGTTGATGAAAGCAAGCATCAGGATTTCCGCGACCAGGATTATCATCTGTCATACGATACCGGCAGAGGGGCAACAGAATGCCTTTTAATCCCTGAGGAAAAACAGCCGCGTGATGGCGGATGCGGAAGCGTTTCGCATGATGAAGTTAACGATGTCCATTTCTCAGTTGAAAGCGAAACTCATGCATTGACGTATGAAGTTACCAGACCTCCCGACTGCAACCTTGAGGTTGAGTGGCTGCTGGACACAAAAAGCATTGTTAATCATTCAAATCCAGCTGATACTCCTCTTTTTTTTGATAGGGATTCTTCAGACATAACCCCACAGCAAATGACACATATTTTCCCGGTTGGAGAGGGACATCATACTTTGTTTTTCCCATGGGATTGCCATTCCAGATTGAAGGTTAAGGTTTATGAACCGGGCGATCCACCGATTACAGTATGGGAATCGCCTGAATGGAATTACCCGGCTGACACTTCTACACCGGAATACACGCTTCCACCTATCATGATGAACGGCGAGGAGGCGGCTGATTTTGTCGAACAGCATTACTGGGAAAAAACTCAATTGCCACAGGGCGAACTTCCTCTGCAGATTCAGAACATGATCGATTCTCTTAATTCACCTTTAACGCGCTGCAGGACACTTGTATTGTGGGGCGCTGAGGACAGGAAAGCGCTGGAAATACCACATATTGGCTGCCTGGATTTTTATAATTTCCTTGACTGGGGCTGGGATCCTGAAGCACCGCCGGTTGGCATTTGGTCTCCTGAACCTATGAGTGAGTGGGACGCTTTCATGGTCGATTTGCCGCCTTATAGCAACAGTGAGTACAGACAGGGCTGGAGCGATCCCGACCGCAACCCGCTTCCAATAGATGCATTATCAACCGGAGAATACAAGCTGTGGGTTTTTGATTATGAGGGTTGGGTTAACGCGCATCAGAATGACATCGCGGGCCACGAAGATACTTTCATTATGCGCCCCCGAGTCAACGACACCGCCCAAACCCGCGGCAACTGGCTAAGAGCGGAGAATATTTATAGATTTACAACATGTGATGATATAGAACTCATTTTTCATAAACCAGCAACTGGCAATCGCATACAATATATCAACCTTGATGCTGAAGATGTGCTACCTGCAACTGATAATGTGCCACTTGATCAGCGTGGTGATGAAGTTAAGATTGAGCTTGAAATAATACTTCCTGAGTTTTATATCCTTCCTGAAGGCGCCAAATTATTTATATCCTGGATAGATAAACCGATTGACACATCACCACTTACTACACTGAATCCTCCTGGGAAAATACCACGCCCGATATTCCCGTGGTTAACAGACAGCAGAAAAGCGTGTAGTTGTTCGGATGATTGTGAAGTTTGGCCCTATGCAGAAGACATTCTGTTTCCTAATCCCAGTGAACCACCTGCTAATTGCCTGCCTGATGACTACCCTCCTCATGTGGACAATTCTTATCCATGCAAGCCGGAATACACAGATCCATATTGTTTCTCCAACCTTCCATCAGCTTATGGTCATGATTTTAGTTACAGTATGCCAGGATTCGGCGAATATAGGAATCATGTCTTTGAGATAGATATCGATTCGTATGAGTTAAACGAGGATTGTAACCTAATTTTCGAAACGACGTTCTACACTTCAAATTTCGGTGGTGACAATTATCAGTTTATCGCATGGGTGGAAATCCCTGCCCAAGGGTGTACAACACCGATTAAACTGCACAAAGGTGTTACTAATGTCTGGCGTAAAGCATATATTGAAATGGCAACCATGGCAGATTATATTGGTGATCCGCGATATGATGACTATCAAGGACCCGATTACGAAACCTATAACTACAAACATTATGATGGACCATTTTATTCATATTGGTACCTGGCTTATTTTCGCAATGCGTTTGATGATTGTTTTATTGATGTGCAGTGGAGTGATATTGGTTACCTTGATACAACTTATCAGGATATTATTCTCAATTCAAATGATTTAGTTTCTTACATGAACCCTTATCCATTAACAACACCACATGGTACCCAGGTACTGGATTGCGACCATTATCACCATCATCCAGTATCCTTTATGGATTTACCCTTAGGCTTAACTGCAGATCCTGATGAAAATCACCATACTCTTGTAGCTTATGGCACCATCTGGGATATTTATGGAAATGAGCTTGATTACAAGCAGATAGACCGAAGAAAAATAAATGATAAGATAATTATCAGCGGAATCACTGCAACCCATGAATTAGGTCACGCTATAGCTTTCCATAATCAGACTAGTCAGCAAGCCATTGGTCATTTCTCTGGACCTGGACTAATGTGGAGTTCTGGGGGAATGCCTTGCACAGTCCTATCAAGAAAGAATGGTGGAAGAATGAGTTATTTCTGGGGAGATCATATTTTTGTTATGCGTTTAGATCCTGAATTATAAAATCAATATCTTTTCTAAAAGAGGTATATACAAATGAGAAAATCCTTTATGTTACTATTACTTTTAATTGTAGTATCCGTTGCTTCATTTTCATGTTCGGATGGAAAGAGCAGCGAAGGAAATTTGGATTCCGACAACGTGGAAAGAGCGAATAATAACAAACAAAGCACTCCTTCAGATTTGCCAAATGAGTTGGCTTCTCATAATCGTCCAACGCCACGCATACCACGTGAACCGATAACAGAGGAGTACTTTGATGAGTTCATGGTGTCAACATTGCAGTTTTCGCTTGTATGGCTTGAGTATAGTATGTCATATGATGAAGATAATCCAAATGCAAGAAAACAGTCTTTTCGGTTAACAAATCCAATGGAGATAGATAATAGTACAGATTTAATTCGCAATAGGGTGTTATCGGATATTATCCTTTATGAGGCTTATTATAACGATAGAGATTTATCACAGGCTTTTCGATGTAATCTATCAAGCAGTCAAGCATTAGTGATCTTTCAAACAATGCAATCTCAGGGTGGTTACTATTTCAATGCGGTGGAATATGGTGGTGAGGAAAGCCTTGATATTGCATTGCCCAGAGCATTTGGTCATGTGAATTACATAACTATGACCATTCAAGAACCTGAATTAGAACCCTTTGATATTCCACCACATAAAACCTTATGCAAAGGCTGGGACCCGGGTGACGATCCGCCTGCGGAACTGGTGCCATTGATAAATTATCTAGAAAATGTAATATTTCCTGAAATGCGACAGCATCCGTATCCGTAAACAGAAGGTATCAGAAGAATGTTCTATTTCTGGGGCGATCATGTTTTTGTTATGCGTTTAGATCCCGAAATATAAATGAACATCTTTTAATCGAGAGGTATATTAAAATGAGAAAATCCTTCATGTTGCTATTACTTTTAATTGTAGTATCCGTTGCTTCATTTTCATGTTCAGATGAGAAGAGCAGTGAACAAGATTTGAATTACAACAACAAGGAAAGAGTGAATAATAACAAACAGAGCGCTCCTCCAGTTTTGACCACTGATTTGGCAAGCCATAATCGTCCGACTCCACGCATACCACGAGAACCTATAACGCAGGAGTACTTTGTTGATTTCATGGAATCAACATTGCAGTTTTCGCTTTTAAGGTTTGAGTATTCCATGTCATATGATGAAGATAATCCAAATGCAAGAAAACAGGTTTTTCAGTTAAAAATACCAATGGAGATAGATAATAGTACAGATTTAATTCGCAATAGAGTGTTATCAGAAATTATCCATTACGAGGCTTATTATAAAGATAAAGATGGAGATCTTGCACAAAGATTTAAGTGCCTTCTTCCATCAAATATTATTTTACCAATTTTTCAAACAATGCAATCTCAGGGTGGTTACTATTTCAATGCTGAGGAATACGGTGGTGAGGAAAGTCTTGATATTGCTTTGCCCAGAGCATTTGGGCATGTGAATTACATAACTATGACGATTCAAGAACCTGAGCTGGAACCCTTTGATATTCCACCACATAAAACACTATGTAAAGGATGGAATCCTAGTGAGGAACCACCGGAAGAGTTAATGCCGTTGATTTATTATCTTGAAAGCGTAATAATTCCTGAAATGCACCAGCATCCGTATCCGTAAATAGAAGGTAACAGCCACACCAAAGGGAGCTATCCGCAATGATATTAAGGAATGCCTTGTCCCCTTTTTCCCGTATCAAAACCGTAATATCGTGCCGTTTGAACACTCGAATTCATGGCCCATTAACAGCAGGAAGATAATCAGCAGCGGAACGAATCTGATAAAAAGCCAGAACGCGCGCCTTGCCAATACCGCCGTTTCCTCGCCGCTGGTGTTCATCGATTTAACGCCCTCCTTCAACGCGTCCAGCTCGCGCTTGTCAAAGTAATGCTCCAGATTCACGCCGTTGAAATCAATGAACGCCTTGGGATCATGCTTATCCCGATCGTCTTTGATTGGTTCATGAACGTCTTCGGGATCGCCGATGTAATCCAGTCTTTCACCAATATCAGCCGTTTTCACCCACCTCCCAGAAATCATCCTCATCTTCAGATGGTTTCTTGAAACCTTGAAGGCTCATTCGAACATCAATCCCCCGCTCAATATATGTATTAACTTTCAATGCAAGTTCATTTCTAACATCAATCGGGTCGAAAGAGTCCGGGATATTTGTCGCGACCGATGATTGCAGGTTGTCCAGTTGATTGATAGCGTCTATGAAGTATCTGTTGCGAATATATTCCTCAATAATCCTGAACCGGATATTTTCCTTTAAATACGGTGATGCCTCAGCTGAGAAATCGAGCGCGCTTTCCATCTGGTAAAAACCCGACCTGTGATCATCGCATTTAACAAGCGCAAGCCCTCTTAGATAGCGGTATATCACCGCAAGGTCATCATACCGCTTTGTTACTCTGGTATTCAGCAGTTTTAAAGCGTCTTCATTGTAGTCTCGCTCAATGAGCTGTGACGCGTAAAACACTCTCAAACTCATGTTATTCGGAAATTGCTGAAACGCGCGTTTTGTTATTGAGAAACAGGAGTTGCTGTCACCCTGATGTTTTCTAATAAGAGCGAGCGCGATTAGAGCCTCCTCAGACCTTGGCAGAATTGTCAGCCAGTAAGTCGGATCAGCCTGCATCACAAGCCTGAAATCCGGCATGAAACGGAATATCCAGTAGCCGATGAAATACTTTTTCGAACTCAAGGGCATTAAAGCGAATTGCGCCTGCTGCCAATCTCCTTTGTTGATCTTTAACGCGCTGAGAAGAAATCGGGATTCCAGGAAATCGGGATATTTATGCACGATGGAGGTTAACGTTATTTCCGCCTTGTCAACAGCGCGTTTTTCCAATTCCTCACACGCTTTAAAGAACAGGTTTTCCTTTTCCGGCGCGAAAGATCGTGCAAAGCCAAGTGGCGGAATGAATTCGCCATATTCATATTCCCGTTTCCCGATTACGTATGGAATCTGTGATTTCATTTAGTTGACCAATACAATTATAACACCACGATTTATCGTGGTGCTATTTTAAATCATCCCCGCAGAAGCACCATGCTAATGAGCCTGTCGGGAAAGGTCTCGCAATCAAGTTCCCCCACCCCAGCCCTCCCCGCGAGCGGGGAGGGAGAATGTTGTCTTTTCCCTTAGCAAGTGTATAGAATTTGTATATTGTTTGCAAAAGCAAAACATTTCCCCCCGCTCGCGGGGGGATTAAGGGGGGGATGAGGCATAAAAACAACCTTCCCCGGCAGCCTCTAAAGCATGATGTTATTATATCTATTTCTCCTCTGTTTGAATCTCGAAGAAATCAACATCCGTCTGCTCCTCAATTTCCTCCGGAGGCACTTCGGATGCCCGCCTCGCTCTGATTCCCGCCCACGACCTTAGTTTGTTAATCTTCTGCGACATTGTCTGGCTCAACGGAATTGTTTCCTCAATTGCTTTGGTAATATCCTCCGTTGCCAGTTTACGGTCCTCGCCGAAGGAATCATACATCCCGGCAATAATCGCCTCTTTGATTTCAGCGCCGGAAAATCCCTTGGTTTTATCCGCAAGAATGTCGAAGTCAAAGTTCGATGGGTCACGCCCGATAAGTTCGATATGAATTTTGAAAATTTCTATTCGTTCATCATTTGTAGGTAAATCGATAAAGAATATCTCATCGAAACGTCCCTTACGAAGCACCTCAGGCGGGAGCTTTTCGATATCGTTCGATGTCGCCATCACAAACACCGGAGTTTTTTTCTCCTGCAGCCACGTGATGAAACTTCCGAACACTCGCGCGGTCGTGCCGGCATCGGAGATATCAGATGATGTTATTCCCGACAGTCCTTTTTCAATTTCATCCAGCCAGAGTATACATGGAGCCACGCTTTCAGCTGTTTTAATCGCGCGCCTGATATTCTCCTCCGATGAGCCGATGATTCCACTGAACAGGGCGCCAAGGTCAAGCCTTAACAAGGGAAGTTCCCAAAGTGAGCTGACAGCTTTCGCGGTTAGTGATTTCCCGCATCCCTGAACGCCGACCATAAGTAATCCGCGTGGTGCAGGCAAACCATATTCACGCGCTTTTTCAGTGAACGCGGTTCCTCTTTTGGTTAGCCACTTTTTAAGGTTATCAAGTCCGCCTATATGATTGAATTTCTCATCCGCCTCGTAGTAATCCAAAAGTCCGCTTTTGCGAATGATTTGCTTTTTCTCTTCAAGAATGAGTTTTATATCCTGCTCCTGAAGCGTACCACGGCTGACCACAACCCGCGCGAAAGCATTTTCAGCCTCATCGGCGGTTAACCCAAGAACGCTTTTAACCAACTTTTCCCGATGGGGGGGCGATAGATTAATATGGATTTTACGTTTCTTATTCACCCGCTCTATCATCGTGTCAAGGATACCTTTCATGGCGTCGAAATCCGGCATATCGAAATCAACAACCGTTATGTCCTTTTCAAGCTCAACAGGGATGACTGTAATGGGAGAAATGATAATGGCTGTCTTATAGGTGGTTTTCAGACTGTCAGAGACATCCCTGAGAGCGCGTATGATTGTGTTGTCGCGCATGAAAAAATGAAAATCCTTCAGGACATACAACCCGACCTCTTCGGTTTTCTGGATGTAATTCAACGCCTGTTCGGGATCCTTTGTATTCTGGAACGATTTATCGTGGATTATTGTTTCGAATCCCTTTGTGTTTGACCACGAGATAACCTCCTTGCCATGCTTGTCGGCAATCTGCTTGAGGCTGGCAATCGCGCGGTCCTCCTCGTATGTTACAAGGTAGAGTATGGAGTATCGGGCGCGAATCAGAAGGTCAATTTCATCTTTGCAGGATTTTTTAGCCATTGTTTGTTCCTGTAGTGATCTCTGAAAAAGAATGGATTCCGGCTTTCGGGCTTGTTGAAAAAGCCTTGTTTGTCATAGACTGTAGGGGCAACCCCCCGTGGTTGCCCTATATTTATGCCATCCTTAGGGCAGCCACAGGGGTGTACGGTTTCAGGACATACGCTACACCGTGTGTCAGGACATACGCTACACT
>CBDURE010000159.1:0-7928 GCA_965369605.1 uncultured bacterium | reverse complement strand
CCCCCCTGACATAACTTCCGTACATATTACCGCCGTAAACCTTGAAGCCCTCGATAGTCGCGCCGACCGCGCCGGTTACAACAGGAGTTCCGCCTGTTGAATGAATATCCGCCTGATCATCGCCATCGCTGGAATCCCAGTTGACGCTTTTCATGATAACATCGGATTTCAATGTAATTGGCCCTGCGTAATCGCTGCCTGAATCGTCAACATAAACCTTCCAGCCTGCGAGAGCGGCATCCAGGCCTTCAACGATTGTGTCGTACGGATGCTCCTGTGTGCCGTCCTCAATTCCTGTCGTGTTGGAATCATCGACGTAAATGATATTCTCGGTTACTTCAGTAACTTCAATCTGCACATTGTTGTATGTGCTGATATTTTGCGGATTAGGGCTTAGTGCCATGATTAGCTGATTGTAAAAGCCAACCGGCGCTCCAAGCGTATTTTCAAGTTCGCACTCGAATGAATCCGGATCAGCGCCGGGAAGCAGCTGGAGTGGAGTTCCAATAAACGGAGCAGCATCCATGAAAACACCTGAGATGTCATCCTGATGGTCATAAACACTGCAGCTAATTGTAGCCGTTCCGCCGGATGGCGTGAGAATTCCTGACTGCGCCATATCGCTTATTTCATATGGCTCTCCCGTCTGTCCTGGAAGATGTGCTGTAATAGCGTAATTCACACTTGATGGCGCACCGGGAGGGAAATCGAGGAAAATGATTTCCGTGTCAATGCCTCCGGGACCAACCGGAAACGCGCGGTCGGGATCTTCCTTTGTAAATGCCGTGAACGGATATACATCCGTGATCGGAGTTCCAAGGAAATCGGTATAGCTGTCCGGATTAAGAACCGTCTTGCCAAACAGATTGAGGTATTCGACTTTTGCATCGTAAACCTGAATCGTAAGTGGGTTTTCCAAGGTTAATTCAATTTCGAGAACCGTACCGACCACACCGATAATCTCAATTCGGAAACACCCGCCCGGACACTTGTCCGGCAGGAATCCGGTGATATTATAGACAAAATCAGATTGCCTGTTATCGGCTTTGGTAATCGTTTGTGTCTCAAGGTCGATATCAAACGAGCCTGAGTAAAGCACCTGTGTATCTGAGGATGAATTCTCAGGGGCATCCGGCTGAGTGGGCAAATTCGATGAATTGGAACATCCCGCAAATGCCGCAAGAAACATAATTAATGTTACAACCATTACTAAATAGCGCATGCATATCACTTCCCTTAGTATTTTAAGAATTAGAAAATCGGACACATCCCAGAATCATGACGGGAATGCAATAATTATAGCAAATTAGTATGGATATTACTAAAAAAAAACCGGACATATCGTCCGGTTTAAAATTGCAATCTAACTGGATTAATCTCTGATAAAAACCGGTTTCTACCAATCCCCACCGGGACCGCCGTAGCAGCCCATGTCTGAATCACTGCCATCAAAATCGAGAATTGCCGGGTCGCCTGAATCAATGCAGACGCTTCCGGGTGCAAGGTGGAAATCGAATCCCGGGTCGATGAAATACGGATTACCGTTGACACATCCAGTGCCTTCGGTTACTCCGCCACTATACTGGCCATTGCTTGTTTCATAGATAACGCTGTATTCCCAAACAGTGGTACCCGGAGCATTGATTCCATACGCATACTGGAATCCACCGCTTCTAAGAATTTTGTTGACAATGTTGTTGCGTGTATCAAGATTCTCGCAACCTGAAAGTTTCAAGCCGTACGCTGTGCCGTAATAGTAATTTTTCTTCACGTTGTAAATAGTGTTATTAACAAACGTAGCGTTGTTCGTGCTTGAAATCTGCGCGCCGTGAATGTTCCAGTAGTTGCCGCCCGTGACTGAGTAAATCAGGTTGTTGGTAATCTCCGCGCCCTCGCAGCCTGAAACAAACATGCCGTACAGATATGTATATGATCCGCCAAGCATTCCTGTTGTGTAAATGCCGTAAATTTTGTTCTGCACAACTGTGAGATGATTTACTCCATCATCAACACAGGCTGTTGAATAAAAGCCGTGTGTATCATGGTAGTTGTCATGGCTGGTAATCTCAAAAATATCATTCCCTCTAACTACGATTGGCGAATTGTTGAGATATATGCCGTAAACATCACTATATGAACTTGTTGTTCTGATGTCGTAAACATTGCAGTTCTCAATCAAACTGCCAACTGAATTCAGGACATAGATGCCGTAGGTTGTGCCTGAGTTTATTATCTCGCAAACATCGCAATTAAGAATTGTGGCATCAATATCAGCGAATTTAACTCCAATTGAGCTGCCGCCATAAACCTTGAAGCCATCGATTGTGCCGTTATCAACACCTGTTACAACCGGAGTGCTGCCAGTGGAGTAAATCGCGGCCATGTCGGTTCCGTCTGATATGTCCCAGTTAACGCTTTTCAGTACAACATCGGATTTCAATGTAATTGGGCCTGCGTAATCGAGACCTGAATCATCGACCCAAACCTCCCATCCTGCGGGAGCAGCATCCATGCCTTCATCGATTGTGTCGTACGGATGCGCCTGTGTGCCATCCTCGATTCCTGTTGTGTTGGAATCGTCAACATAAATGATGGTCTCCGTATCATCAGTAACTCCAATCTGCACATAGTTGTATGTGCTGATATTCTGCGGATTCGGGCTTAAAGCCATAATCAGCTGATTGTATGTTCCAATAGGCGCTCCAAGTGTATTTTCAAGTTCGCACTCGAATGAATCGGGGTCAACGCCGGGAAGCAACTGCAAAGGCGCTCCGGTAAACGGAGAGGCATCCATGAAAACACCTGAGATGAACCCCTGATGATCATAGACATTGCAGCTGATTGTAGCTGTTCCGCCGGCTGGCGTGAGAACTCCATCCTGTGCCATATCACCTATTTCGTATGGCTCCCCCGCCTGATCGGGAAGGCTCGCGGTGATTGCGTAATTCACAGATGATGTCGCACCTGGTGGGAAATCGAGGAACATGATTTCCGTGTCAATGCCTCCGGGACCAACCGGGAACGTGCGGTCAGGATCTTCTTGCGTAAACGCTGTGAACGGAAATACATCCGTGATCGGTGTTCCAAGGAAATCGGTATAGCTGTCCGGATTAAGAACAGTCTTGCCAAACAGATTAAGGTATTCGACTCGGGCATCGTAAACCTGAATCGTAATCGGGTTTTCCAGTGTCAGTTCAATTTCCAGAACCGTACCGACCACACCGATAATCTCAATTCGGAAACACCCGCCCGGACACTTGTCCGGCAGGAATCCGGTGATGTCGTAGACAAAATCAGATTGCCTGTTATTGGTTTTGGTAATTGTTTGTGTCTCAAGGTCGATATCAAACGATCCTGAGAAGAGAATTTCCGTGTCTGCTGATTGGTTGGCAGGATTGTCCGGTTGAATCGGTGAATCCGATGTTGCGGAACATCCCGCGAATGCAGCAAGCAACACAAGAAGAGCTACAATTGATAGAAGATAACGCATGTTTTCACTTTCCTTTCAAAACTGAATTGTAGAAATATTGAAATAATCCCTTATAAACTGCCGGGAATCTAATAATTATATCAAAAAGGTATATCTATTACCATAAATATTTCAAATCACTACAAATAAAAAAACCTCACCCCCAGCCCCTCTCCTGCATCAAGAGAGGGGAGAAAGGCTTTTTATTCTTCCCTGACAATTCCCACTTGTAGAAGGTGAACCTGTCGAATTACCGAACCATTACCAATCCCCGCTCGTAGATGGTGAGCCTGTCGAACCACCATTACCAATCCCCGCCGGGACCGCCATAACAGCCCATATCCGAACGCGTGCCATTGACATCCTCTATTGATGGGTCGCCGGCGTTTTTGCACTGGCTGTAATTTGCGAGATGGAAATCGGTGAATGGGCTTTTGAAATACGGATTCACGTTAAGGCATCCCTCGCCCGGAGTTCCGCTTGTATAGAACCCGCTTGTGCAGTCATAGACATCGTTGTATTCGAAAGTGTGTTGCAGAGCATCGCCTCCCACTCCGTATGCGGACTGCGACCAGCTGCCCCTGTAAATCTTCGAGATAATTGTGTTGCGCGTATCAAGATTCGCGCAATCGAGCGTGTACAGACCGTACACGGTGCCTGTCTCCGCTCATCCCTCTACTATTTTGAACACTCTGTAAACTACATTATTTGTGATTTTAACATCCGGTGAATTCAAAGCACTAATCCCGCTTACCGTTTCATAGAATTTATTGGAGATTTTATATATAAGTGAATTTGTTACTTGAGCTCCGCCTGAGCAGTAAATATACATGCCATGAGTATTTGATGAATCAATTCCCGTGATGTCATGCACGATGCAGTGTTCTATATTCGCATCAAGTGAGCATGTTAATTTGATGCCACCTGAATATGAGTTGCTGGTACCGCTGATATTGTCAATCGTGCAAAATGACACTGTGGAATCATGCGACTGCGATAACACAATGCCGTAAGCTCGCGACCATGCTCCGCCTCTTAAATCACTGATTTCACAATCATTAATAATCGTGCCTGATGATTTTATTACATAAATCCCGTACGTAAAATCCCATGATTCAGATGGGAAATCTCTAATGGAGGAGTGTTCGATAACTACTTTCTTATCCGCGACAGCATTGCAGTCCTCAACAAGGATGCCGTATATCGCAAAATGGTCAGATTTAAGAAGAGCGTCAATTTCAACATTATCGATGTGAGCGTATGAACCATCATGCAGCCATATTCCGCATGTATCTCTGCCGGAGCAATTAGTAATCCTGCAGTTGATTATTTCAGGCGATGTTCCGTCACATTCAATCCCGTGCAAACCGCCATTAATTTCAAAACCGTCAATTGATGCATCATCTGCGCCAAGAACGCAGCTTATTGCAAAATCAGTGTGAATTGTTGCCCGGTCATCGCCGTCGGATATATCCCAGTTGACCGATTTCAACAGGACGCCATCAACAAGCGCGATTGGTCCCGCATATTGGTTCCCTGAATCGTCAACATGAATCTCATCACCCGCATTAGCGATTAAAAGCCCTTCCTGAATTGTGTTGAAAGGATGATTAATTGTGCCGTCGTATGGAGGGCCAACATGGGAATCATCAACGTAAATTGTTTTTGTTTCATTGCCTACTGATATTTCCACATAATTATATGTGCTGATGTTTTGAGCGTTTGGGCTTAATGCCATTATCAACTGATTGTATTCCCCAATCGGAGCGCCTTCAGTGTTTGAGATTTCAGCCTCAAAAACACCTCCGCCGACCGGCAGCATTTCCAAGGGTGTTTCAGTGAACAAAATCGCATCAAGGAACACGGATGAAACGTCATCCTGATGGTCATCCACACGACAGCTAATCGTGGCTGAACCGCCGGATGGTGTCAGCGTGCCTGATTGCGACATGTTGCCTATTTCGTATGGCTCCCCGGCATTTGATGGCAGGCTCGCGGTTATCGCGTAACTTACCAATGATGATGACCCTGGCGGGAAATCGAGGAAAAGCGTTTCAGTGTCGATTGCTCCGGGACCAATTGGAAACGCGCGTTCGGGTGATTCCTTCATGAATGCTGTGAATGGGTATATTTCAGCAATCGGCGTACCCATGAAATCGGTATAGCTGTCCGGGTTAAGCACCGTCTTGTTGAACGTGTCGAGGTAAACCACTCTCAAATCATACGCCTGAATCGCAAGAGGATTTTCCAGTGTCAATTCGATTTGAAAAACAGTATCGACAATGCTGACAATCGCAAATCGGAAACATCCGCCGGGACACTTGTCGGGCAGGAATCCGGTGATATCATAAACAAAATCCGATTGCCTCGGCTCGACCTGCATGATCGTCTGTGTGTCAAGATCGATTTCAAACGAGCCAGAGTACATTACCTGGGTGTCAGAGTTCGAATTCTCAGGATTGTTTGGCTGAGTCGGCAAATTCGAGGAGTTTGAACATCCTGCAAACGCTGCAAGAACCATAAACGATGTTACAATCATTAGTAAATAACGCATGCTTATAACTCTACCTTTGCGTATATTGTAGATACCTGATTCACTTCTCACAAGGGATATGGGAAGCGCACTAATTATATTAAAGATTTATGGATATTACTATATTTTCCCACAAGTAAATTTGCGCTCATTAATTGGTACCTGGCACCAATTAATTTGTGAGCATCATCTTGCTCTGGATTGATTCCGGATATCCTTCTCGTTTTGCGCATCTGATGCGGAAATGACGTACTCGGTCTAATCCACGATAATCAGCCTTGCCAAATTAATTTAATTGGTACCTGGCACCAATTAATATAATGCTATAATGGCCATCATGATTCCTGAAATCGACATGCATAAGCATTTCAAGGACAAGGACAAAACGCAAAAGATAATCGATCTCTTTTTACGCGACATGACGAAACAAGGACATTCAACTGTCAGGATTATTCACGGCAAAGGAAAAGGTGATTACAGGAAGCTGATTTATTCATATCTGGAAAAGCATGAGCTGGTCGAGGGATTCACGTTATGTGATGTTACACACGGCGGTGGCGGCGCTACGTTTGTTCATTTGAAAGAAATTTAATTTAAGAAACTCTGAAAAACGAGAATTAGTTTGTAACCCAGCGTCCCCTCGCCGGGGTTTTCCTACGAATTCCCGTTCCTGTCAATTTTCAATTTAATCTGGTCTATTCGACGATTCTCCATCTTCATAACGGTGAAAACCATTCCCGCATGCTGTATCGACATACCCTCCTCAGGCACTCGACCAAATAGGCCAGCGACAAATCCGCCTATTGTTTCGTATTCTTCCTCAAATAATTCAATCTCCAGTCCAGTGTTTATCTCATCCACCGAGAGACGGCCATCCAGAAGGAAAGCGCCATGCCCAAGCCGGACGATTTTCTCCTCAGGCTTATCATGCTCATCGTAGATTTCGCCAACGACCTCCTCCAGAAGGTCCTCCAACGTGACAATTCCGGTGATACTTCCCGCCTCATCCACAACCATCGCAATATGGCTGCGCTCCTTCTGGAAATCAAGCATCAAATCCAAAACGCGTTTCTTCTCAGGAATGAAAGTAATATCCCGTTTAAGTTCGCAAATCGGTATATCATGCTTGTTTGAGACATGAGCTTTTATCAGGTCTTTGACATTAAGGAATCCGACAATGTTCTCTTCTTCATCATCCTGATACATTGGGATTCTCGAAAAACCGTGAGAGCGAATCTCATCATAAGCCTCGCGAACCGATATTTCCGCCGGAATGGAGTTGATATCTCCCCTGAGTGTCATGACACGTTCAACCACAGTCTCCGCAAAATCAATAATTCTAAGCCCGAATTCCCTTTCCTCCGCGTCAACAGTACCCGCCTTATTGCCCTGAATAAGTGCCAGCCGTATCTGTTTTTCACTTACCAGATGCCTGTCAGCCTCATCATGATTGATATTCTTTATGAATAGTGATGGTATGAAATGCGCAAATTCAATCACCGGATTAAGAACTTTTCCCATAAATTCGACAGTTGGGGCAATGATTAGAGCGAATCTGTCCGGAGCTTCAAGCGCGATTGATTTCGGAATTATCTCGCCGAAAACAAGAATGATGCCGTCAAACAGAAGGATGCCAGCCAGCAGCATCCACCAGCTTTCCTCATGCCCTTTGCCAAGAATGGATTCTCCCAGCATTGTGAACGCGACTATTGCGATATTATTGCCGAGAAGAATGGTTCCGAAAAGGACTTTACGGTTTGTTACTAATCTATATGCGCTAAGGGCGCGACGGTCGCCTCCGGTTGAAAGCCTTTTGAGAATCTGCGGATTGGTCGCGACAAGTGATGCCTCGCTCATCGAGAAGAAAAAGCCAAGTCCGAGGCATACGAGCATGATTATACTTGCGGCAGTCATCATTTATTCCAC
>CBDURE010000158.1:0-7999 GCA_965369605.1 uncultured bacterium | reverse complement strand
TCATCGCGAAGTACAATACGGATGGAACAATCGCATGGGCTAAACGCGCAGGAGGAACAAGTGGTGGTGCTATAGGTAATGGAATCACAACGCTTTCGGACTATTCGACAATCGTAACCGGATATTTTGAGGAAGCAACCACATTCGGTCCGGGCGAGTCATCCGAGACAATCCTTACTTCCGCTGGAACTTACGATATCTTCATCGCGAAGTACAATACGGATGGAACAATCGCATGGGCTAAACGCGCAGGAGGGACAAGTAGTGATGCAAGCTATGGAATCACAACGCTTTCGAACGATTCGACAGTCGCAACCGGATATTTTTCTGGCTCAGCCACATTCGGTCCGGGCGAGTCAGCCGAGACAATCCTTACTTCCGCTGGATCTTACGATATCTTCATCGCGCGATACAATTGGGATGGAACAATCGCATGGGCTAAACGCGCCGAAGGGATAAGTGGTGGTGATATAGGTAATGCAATTACAACTCTTTCGGATAATTCGACAGTCGTGACCGGAGTGTTTTCTGTCTCAGCCACATTTGGTCCGGGCGAGCCAAGCGAGACAATCCTTACTTCTGCTGGAGGTTGGGATATCTTCGTCGCGCGATTCGCACCCACAGCATTTTGAAGCAGCGTGTGAATTCATTTCTCCTGACATAACCCTATTTACTTGTCAATCTGGTATAATTATTTTAACCGTTCTGAAAATCGAATTAACTGTACCCCAGTATAGAGGTTGACAATGTATAATCAAATTAATCAAATGGCAAAATTAACACTGCTTGGATTCATTCTGCTTTTCCTGATAACGGGATGCAGTAAGGGAAGTTCAAATCCGATTGCGGGAAGCACATCCTTCGAACCTGCCGGAGCGGGGAATCTTGATACTCTTCCAATCATCGCTTTCGATGGCAACACCGCGGTTGGCGTAATGGGCGGATTCAATCTGACAATCTCTCCCGATGGCACCAACGCTGATTTGGTTCCAATGCGAACATCCGCGATTGGGGAATCGTATATCTTCAGCGGAAAGAGTTATTTCGATACATTCCCCTGCAGGGATTGTTTCCGAATAAGCGGACTCGGATACGAGGACGGTCAAATAATTATACGATTCAGCATAAGGCATCCATTCCCGAAAGGAAATCCTGCGCTACCCCCATCTGGTAGAAACCGTCTCGATCTCGACCTGTTCGACCTGGCTCTGGTTGTGAAGCCAATACCTCTTTCACCGCAGAATTATCCCCTGATGAATATTAATATTCCAGAATATATTATTGAAAATCCTGATGGCTTCACGGATGAGCTTTCGAATTTAATCAGCGCTGATGTTGCTCTTCCTTATGTGTTAGTCGTGGATGACAGCGTGAGCGCTCCTCCATCGAGCACTTTCAACAAGTTCGAAATGGGGGCAAGTAAAGATTTCGAAGTCAAATTCCCCGTGCAATCGGGTGAAACTCTTGTTTTCGATTTGTATCTGACCTTCGGTTTAGGCGCCAGCGCAATTTTTGAGGATAGATTGAATCCGGTATATTTAAATCCTGAGTTCAACCGAAAAGCAGCTTGGAAAGTGGAGGTTATTCCACCGAACGGTACGAACCCCCCCACACTGGGAAACACATGGGATGATACTCATAGCGCTAATGCATATAAAGTTACTGTAAAAGTTTATGACTGGCAGATTGGCGCGAATGTTGATCCGAATCTGACAAATACAACCGACATTTATGCCGCATCAGATGTTGATTATGTCAGCGTTGAAATCCCGGGAATGACTGATGTGCTAAAGCAGGTTGATGGGAACTCATACGTTCCCGGAGGCACCGGAATGCCGGATTCTCCTCTGGTTTATAAGATCCTAATCGCGAATGAAAATCTACTAGAACCTGGTGAATATATTGGTCTTGTAGAAGTACATGATCAGCGCGAACCCCAGGATTTTGCCGAAGGGCGCGATTATTTAATTCATTCGCCGGATGGCGTAACTCTAAATCAATATCAAATAGGGAATTATAAAACTTACCAGACTTTCATAGCCACTGTTGTGACAGGAGGTATCCTTGGTGGTGACCTCATCTGGGCAAAACGTGCTGGTGGGACACACAGTGATTACGGACGAGCAATTACAACGCTTTCGGATAATTCGACAGTCGTTACCGGAATTTTTTATGACTCAGCCACATTCGGACCAGACGAACCAAACGAGACAGTTCTGACTTCCGCTGGAGGATGGGATATCTTCATCACGCGGTACAATCCCGATGGAACACTTGCATGGGCTAAACGCGCCGGAGGGTCAAGTTATGACGAGGGTAAAGCAATTACAACGCTTTCGGACAATTCGACAGTTGTGACCGGAAGGTTTGAGGGATCAGTCACATTCGGCCCCGGCGAGTCAGCTGAGACAATCCTAACTTCCGCTGGAATGTTTGATATCTTCATCGCGCGGTACAATCCAAATGGAACACTCGCATGGGCTAAAAGCGCCGGAGGGTCATCTAATGTTATAAGCTGTGCAATCACAACGCTTTCGGATAATTCGACAGTCGTGACCGGATGTTTTAGAGGTTCAGCCACATTCGGACCCGGCGAGTCAGCCGAGACAATTCTGACTTCCGCTGGATCTATCGATATCTTCGTCGCGAAGTACGATTGGGATGGAACACTTGCATGGGCTAAACGCGCTGGAGGGTCAGATTATGATAGAAGCGGTGGAATTACATCGCTTTCAGACAATTCGACAGTCGTGACCGGTAATTTTAGGGGCTCAGCCATATTCGGGCCAGGCGAACCAAACGAGTTAGTCCTGATTTCCGCTGGAAATGACGATATCTTCATCGCGAAGTACAATCCCGATGGAACATTTGCATGGGCTAAACGCGCCGGAGGGTCAACTTTTGACGGGAGCAATGCTATTACAACACTTTCGGACAATTCGACAGTTGTGACAGGAGATTTTTCGGGAACAGTCACATTCGGTGAGGGCGAGATAAACCAGACAGTCCTGACTTCCGTTCCTGGAACCAGAGATATCTTCATCGCGCGATTCGAACCATAGGCAATTTGAAAAATCGTGTGATTTCATTTCTCCTGACATAACCCTATTTACTTGTCAATTGGGTTATAGCTTATTTGGTAGCTATTAGACAATTATCAACGCCTATTTTACTATCAATCACCCAAAAAAAACTGTGAAATAAATTGAAAATTCTTGCAGCGATTTCGCTTTAGGTGCCGTCTATTATTTGTCTGGCAAGTGAATAGGCATCAGAAAATTCCAACTCGACTGATTTCCGTATAGAGCAATGTGGAGAAATATCTTGAGGTCACAATTTGCGACCTCAAGTTAACATGGCGGAAAGATTTGACGCTTGAATAAATTGTGTGGGTTATTTGCACCCCGTAAAAAAAGGGGACAGTCCACATGAGGCTTCAAATCTGATGTTATCAATATACTATGCTGTAATCCCTGATTTATACTGTATTTATTCGCTTGGTTGGGACAGTCCCCTTTTTTTACTCAATCTAAACTCAACCCACACGATTTAAGAACCAAAGATTTAGATTACCAATATAAATCTTCCTGGTCGAAGTAGTCTAATATGCGCCAGCCTTCGGGGAGGCGGGTGAGGAGGAAGAAGCGGGTGTATTCGCGCGGACGCTTGAGCATCTTTGGTGTAATTGTGCCTGACTCCGTTACATCATCAACTCCACTAATGGAATCAGAATCATCGTTTGGCTCATCATCCTCAATCTCAGGATACTCAACTCGTAAAATTACCTGGAGTTTTGCAGTGTTCATCTCGACTTCCGCTTTCACGAGCTCGTGAGTGTAAACGACGTTGTCCTTGAACCGTATCGGATTCTGGTACCACGATTCAAGATTTGTGATCGCCTGTTGATTCAGGTTGAAAGCGGTGAGGTCGCGGAATTGAATCCAGTCGCGGGCGCGAAGGATATCATCAACGTACTGGAGAAACGATTTAATCCCCATAATATCTTTATCCGCCACAACAGCGGATGCCTGCGGGCGAATCGACAGATACTTTTCCAGTTTAAAATGGTTGGTTTGGCAGTCCTCAAGCGTTTCAGGCGGGAGAGCGTACTTTGATGCCCTTGCGTAGAAATTACGCGCGTCGATATAATTCCCTTTCAATTTAGCGATTCTCGCGAGGAAGAAACACGCCCAGCCGTATGAAATTTTATCGGGAGGAATGTATTTAACCGCTTCGAGGAAAATATCAAACGAGTCCATCAGTTTGTTATTGTCATACAGGATTTTCCCCTTGAGATATAATGCATCGCCGTACCGCGGCTTCTCATGCAGGATTGATTCGACCTTGTTAAGGGCGTCCTCTTTCTTTCCAAGGTCATTCAGAGTCGCGGCTTTTTTCAAATCATCCATGAGACCCTTTCCGACAACTGGAGGCGAAATGAATTTCTCAACCTTGCCGACCAGTTCAGCCACATGTGCTTTATTCTCCAGAAGCGACCGCCCTGAACGAAGGTGGCGTATCCACTGGGTTTCAATCTCCTCAAGGATTGTGTCGAAATTGAATTCGAGATTAGGCTCGGCGAGTATATAGAGGAAATCGTTCGGGTGGAATTTATCCCTCAGAAACAGAATGAAACTTCCCCCGCTTGGATTTTTTATGCCGGATGGCATCCGTTTTGTGTACTTCTCATCGACAAGGAACATGAGTTCCGGCAGTTTGTCCTGGTTATATAGTTCGCTTACCCAGGAATTAAGCGGGATATCGTTGTATGTTTCCCGGATGGCGTCATCAAGCCCTCCGATGAACCAACTTGATGCGCCATAGCGATTGTATTTTTTGCACAGGCGATGATAGGCATACGGTGCCAGCGCGGAGAGGTAATCGCCTTCACCATGGAAAAGAGTGTGGATTTGATCGAACGAGAAATCCGTTTCCTGCAGGTTTAATTCAGCGGGATAGAATTTCTCCATCAATCGTTGCGACGGGTAAACAAAGACCTCGATTTTTTCATCACCGCTTAAATTTAGAAAAGACGCAATGCGTTTCCAGTCACTGGCCAGCTGAGTGCCCATTTCCTCAACTTTTTCACGCGGCAGAAGATAATGCGGATACCGAATCAGGAGATGCTCCATAATCACATTGGAATCAAGAATCTCCATCACACGAATATCCATGCGGATTTTCGCAACCCTTTTCACCATGTGCGTTGACAAATCGTGTGCCTGGACAAAATCAAGATGCCCGGTTGCTTTCTTTAAAAAATTCTTTTGCTTGAATATCTCAGCGAGGTAAATATGATTCCATAGGTTAACTTTTTCATCGACCGTATGCACAAGCGAGTCCTGCAGATATTTAGCCGCCTTGTCCCAGTCGCGATCTTTAATATAGAGATATCCAAGAGTGTGTTCGACAAGAGGATTTTCCGGATTGTCTTTCAGGAGAGTGTGAAGGATATCAAAAGCGCCCTTGTAATCGTCATCGTGGAAGTATGACCATGCCCGTTCAATTTTCTGTCCGAGTTCACCCTGCGGTATTTGGATATGCTGTGCGGATGCGATTGAGGATGAAAGCAGCATAAATGCAGTAATTAAAACTATCAGGTACGGCATCCTCGCGTGGCGGTTGCGTCCCGCAGCTGCCACACGATTAGGCTTGAGTTTTGTATTTTTTAAAATGCGAATCATCTCTCACCAGCGGGTGTTCGTAATACAAGCCAGAAGAAAGGCGCTCCGAGAATGGTTGTGATTATGCCAATCGGCAATTCGCCAATAGGGAGAGCGTTTTGCGCGATCAGATCAGCTGCCATAAGCAGGAGTCCGCCGCCTAATCCTGTAATGGGGATTAGAACACGGTTATCGGGACCATGAACCATCCTGAAGAAATGCGGAACGATAAGCCCGACAAATCCGATTACACCGCTCATGCTGACCGCAGCTGCGGTGAGTATCGCCGCCGCGACAAGTATTTCCCGCTTGAGTGATCTAATGCGTACGCCCAGACCAAGCGCGGTTTCCTCGCCCTGAGAAAGAAGGTTCAGTTTATATGACCTTGCAAACAGGTAAATCCAGACTGCAATCAGGACAAATCCAAGAATCACCCATCCGCCGCGAGGGCCTATCTCAAGGCTTCCCATCAGCCACCAGATAACCTGCCGGAGAGATTCCCCGCTTGCGATTATCATTAATGCCACAAACGCGCTGAGGAACGCGCCAAGCACTACCCCCATGAGTATCAGGCGTTTTGTTGAGAAATCACCTTTTTTGTATGATGAAATATACAAAAACGAAATCGCCGCCAATGCTCCCAAAAACGCCGCGATTGACATGAGAGTGCGTGTTCCCATGCTTGCAATCTGCGATTCACTTCCAGCAGCGAAAACACCAAGCAGTACCGGCAGGAAAACCAGTACGGCAGTCGCGCCGAATGCCGCTCCTGAACTGGCGCCTATCAGGTACGGTTCCACAAGCGGATTTTTCAAAAGCGCCTGAAGCGCGAGTCCCGCAAGCGCGAGCGCCGCTCCGACCTCGAACGCCATTATCATGCGCGGGAATCGCAGTGACCAGATTATGGTCCTGGTTCCATCATCACCGCCGCCGTTGAATGTTTCGATTAATACCGGGAGTGAGTAGAATCGGCTTCCAACCATAAGCGAAACAACAGCGAGAAGAATCACGCAGATTAGAAGCGGGATTGCGGTTTTAAGCGTTCTTTTTTTCCAGTCGGTTATTTTGGTTTATTCCTTTTGTTGTAATAAATAAAATCTGAGATGTTTGTTTATTGTAGGGGCAACCCCCTGTGGTTGCCCACTAGTGGGTCGCCCACTAGTGGGGTACCCTGTATTTATGCCATCTCCTGGGCAGCCACGGGGGGCTGCCCCTACATATAGTGCTTTTTTAAGGGTCTAATCCTGCCTGCACCTATTTACGTTTATCATCCGAACATTCCGGCTCGCCGAGTACAGTAACGCCCTCAATAATTACTTCACCCAGATAATCCTTTTCAGGTGATAGCTTATATATTGGTCCTCCCGGACGAAACAGCACGATAGTGCCGTCACGTGCAATACGGATATCACTGAGAATAAACAATCCCTCGCCCCATGTCCAGAGTTCGGCGCCGTTTGAATTATATTTATGGACCGTTACCCTGTCCTTTGTTTTCGCGCCGCATGGATACTCATAATGCGCGACATATATGTTATCATCATAATCCACAACAGGGCTGACCCAGCTGATAAATAAATCCATCTCCGGTACGTTTGGTATGTCAATCAGCCATTGCGCGGTTATTTCTCCCTTATGAACTTTCCTTATCATTCCATCCTTGCAATATCCATTTTCATCCACCGGAGAAAATAGCATGATGAAAACATCGTCAGTATCAACTGTGAAACCGATGAGGTCATTGAAATAATCCACTCCCTTGAGTTCAGGCAGCGGATGGTCGATTGATTCGATGCCGTCGAATGAAACCTCTCGAATCGCGGGACCATCGACAAGCCCCCACCATGAACCGTTTGCGTTGGTTACCCAGTGCATGTCCTGAAGGCTGGTGTCGAAAATCACGTTCCATTTGAAATCGCAGACCACTCCGTGAGTGCCCGAATCAGATTCATCATCCGAGAAATAGATGGCATACATTCTGTCTTCCGGGATGAAATCGACCAGTTTGAGAGTATCGCGCCAGTACGGTGGAACATAATTTCGCCTTGTGATTTTTCCTTTCTCATCGATATACATGAAGAAATCGAGATATCCGCACTGCATTGCGCCGATATATGAGCCGTTTTCCAAAGGCAGGATTTCCTGGAGGCATTCATCCAGATAACCCGCATGAACAGGGGCGATCAGAATGAGCGTTATAAGAAGAGCCATTATTGCTGTAGCGCACCGAAAAAATGATACCGTCTTTCGAAGCCTGACAAGAGTAGATTCCGGGTCAAGCCCGGAATGACAGTAGCTTGTCATTCCGGCGAAAGGGCTTGTTGAAAAAGCGCTAA
>CBDURE010000157.1:0-8015 GCA_965369605.1 uncultured bacterium | reverse complement strand
CGCTTGTCTGGGGAGATGCCGCATCGTTTGTAATACGAAGCCCGACTGTAAATGTTCCGGGCGCTGTAAATGTGTTGCTTGTTGTCGGAATTGCTGTTGTATCATCCGCGACAAAATTAGCAGGCTCGCCATCCCAGTCGAAATCCCATTCAAAGCTTACAATATTGTATCCGTTCGGATCATTGCTGCAGGAGCCGTCAAAGTCGATTGTCGGATCGATTTCCATGCGAACCTCATCAGGATCGGCGGTAAAACAGGCGGTCAGGTATTCACCCACCTCGACATCGATTGAAAAAACAGCCCAGTTGGCGAATTCATCAATACCAAACAAACCGCTTAAAGGATTTTCAACAGGTTCAACACGAGTTATTCCGTCCATTCCACTAAGCAGAGGAGATATATTATGACCGGGCGCATAGCTGTCAGATACTTTGACAAGCCCCTGGTATGTTCCTTCTATTCCACTTGCGGAATTGGTTACAGTAACAGAAAAGCTTAATGGGTCAGCGGGGTCTCGTCCGTTGCCGCCTGTCGGTACCGGTGACGGCACAACAACCGGCGAACTTGTTACACCCGGAATCTCAACGCTTATCTGGCTTACCGATGAATCAGCGAACATTTCATCGAGATTGGTTCCAACTGCAACACCGTGGTTCATATCAAGAACCTTGACTGCGAGTTCAGCCGATGAACCCGCATCCTCACCTGCAAGGCCATTTGATACTATTTCCACCCACACTTCACTCGCGGCTTTTTTGCTATGTTGTGGAATACGATATTCAGGTGCGAATCGCATGTTTTTGTTATCCGAGCTGACAGCGTACGTGCAGCCAATCGCATAGATAAAATCCAGCTCACCTGACATGCTGAAAACGTAATCCTGGTAATCGTAATCGCAGCCCATTGCCATTACAAGATTTCCGCCTGGCGGCGGGTCAGTTACGCTTTCAAATCCCATCGGATTGCCGGATGCAAAATTGCCCGATGAGTAATCATCGAAATGTAAAACGTACGGATGTATGGTTGCATCGGTTAGATAATTTTCATCAAGAGGACTATCGAGATAACCGGTATAACCATCCGCACTGATTAGATTAAAATCGGCGATTGTATCACCCAGACTGGTAAACGGCACTCCAACCGCGTTTGATACTATTATTCCCTCAACGTTGAAAACATGCAGGTCAGCGCGATTTTTACCGGATATCGGCAAAAGCGGGTCGCCTACATCAAACGGATGTTTTAACCCGATTGACACAACGAGGTTGCTATCCGCGTCCAGTGATACGGATTTGATTTTAGCGCAATCCGAACATGGCGCCATTGCAAGGAAATTTGTGATATCCACTACTTCAAGAACATCTGTGGATGCCGAATTTCTTAGCGGTGTGAGTTCCGCGTTGATCGCGGATGTGTCAAGATGCAGAGTAAACAAACCAAGCGAGCCGTAACCGGATGCCGGTGAGCCATCGGGGAATCGGTCGATAACGCCAACTGGTAAATTATTATTTAATGCGTCAATCTGGTTTTCGTTCTGCTCAAAGCCGGATGGCATGGTCGGATTAGTCCCACCGGAACATCCCGCAAAGATCAACAATATTGATAATAACAATATAAACTGAATTCTCATTTCTTCAACCTGCCTTGTGTTCAGGATGATTATAAAAGCAGTACTATATTATCAAATGTTCAGTCATGACTCAACTGTGGGTTATTTATGCAAAAAGCAGAGGGTTAAGAGCGTGTCGGGAAAGGTCAGCAAAACAAAATGCCCCCACCCCAGCCCTCCCCGCGAGCGGGGAGGGAGAATTTTGCCTGTTCATATTCCCAAAGGCAAGCAAGCCATCCCACGCCATGTTGTCTTTTCCCTTCGCAAGTGTATAGACCTGATTTATTGTTTGCAAATGTAAAAAAAAAATCCCCCCGCTCGCGGGGGGATTAAGGGGGGGATGAGATAAATTCTACCACTCGCCGTCGGTTGTCAGCCTTGTAAGGAATATATCCTCCTGTCCGATTGCTGTGTGTTCATCAACCGGTATTCCCGGGTCGAAATCAACTGTTTCATGGAATGAACCTACCAGATCGAGATAATCATCTGATTCGGCTGCAACACCACAACCCATATCCAGCATCGTGCCACCCCAGCTGAGTCCCCAGACGAATTTGCCTGAGTTTGAAAATTTGCTCAGGAATATATCACCAGATCCGTTTGAAATATGAGTGTCCGTGTTAGCAGAAGGATCCAGATCGACCTCATCGCTGAAAAAACCTGTTACATAGATATTCCCTGATGTATCAATACACAAACCATATGACTTATCGCTTGAAATGCCGCCCCATGTTTGCGCCCATTTATAATCCAATGAACTGTCAAACAGACTCAGAAAAACATCCGTCATACCATTTGATGTATGTTCATCCACACCAGCATCAGGATTAAAATCCACAGTAGTGCTGAACAAACCCGCAACGTAAACAAAACTATCTTCATATACCGCTACCTTTATTCCTGTATCCAAATGGGTTCCTCCCCACGTTTTGACATCCTGAAATTTCCCATCGCTTGAGAATGAAGTCAGGTAAACATCATGCGAATTATTTACCGATGTTCGTGGTTCATAACCAGTACCGGGATCAAAATCGACCGTATAATCAAACGAGCCTGTCAGAAAAATATTTTTATTATCCAGAATATTAATATCTCTGCACTGATCTGCTTCCCAAACCGCAGCCCAGATGAAGTTACCGGATCTATCGAATTTACTAACGAATGAAGCTCGTCCTGTACCGGAACTGTACTCCACAACATCCGGACCGGGGTCAAAGTCAACTGTGCCATCGAAAGTCCCGCCAACGTAAGCAGACGATGAATCATCTACGGCAACACAAAAAGCAAGATCAAGCTCATCATCGCCCCAGGACACAGACCATTCCAATTCATTCTCCGGACCGAATTTGCTTAAAAAAGCATCGCCAAGACCGTTTGACTCCATAAGAAACTCCCCGGGACCGGGATCGAAATCAGCTCTACCCCTAAATAATCCAACAACATAGGTTTCTTTATTGGGGGTTACAGCGACTGAATACGCTTCAGCTTCCCACTCTCCTCCCCAGCCGAATGCAGCCATTAGATTGCCATCCGGATAGAAAATACTGAGATATGCGTCTTCATCACCATGGGATTCAATTTCATAAACCGATGTTGAAGGGTCAAAATCAACTATACCCATGAAAGAACCAACAACATAAATCAATTCTTGTCCGCTGTACGCAACATCATTGACTATGTCCTCATAGGAATTACCCCATGTGCCAGCCCAGCCGTCATCGTGTGTTTCAGGAGTTACGGTTATGTTTACAAAATTATACATCGCAAGGCAACCGGAACCGGTTGATAAAGCAACTACCACACCGGCATAATCACCAGAGGATGCTCCCGTGCTGTTAAAAAGATCCATTTCCCAGACGAATGACATCTTCTCTGTGAAAGGAAGCAAAGTTACACCTGTGATTGCAGGGCAATAGAGGGAAACATCATTGATATCGTGCTGCCAGTCGTAAACGTCAACTTCAATATGAGTTGCGGAACCAGCTTGATCGTATAAAATAGTGTCTTGAACAAAATTCGTTATTTTATACGGTTCCTCGCAATTAGTGGGATATGACACATCAATCGCATATTCCACAAAAGGATTGCCACCGGGAAGGTATATCTGGCAGTCTTGCTTATCCTGCGATTCACCCTCAAAAATATGTCCCGGAGCATAGGCTGAATACATTTTAAAAGGATTGATTGGCAATCCGGCGGGAATGTCATACAGGTCAGTCCAGCTGTCTGAATTTATCAGCTTGTGCCCAATCGCATCATGATAGATTATTAATCGAACATCCCGACCGTCAAGCGGATACGGGTTGACAATATTAATGCCAACATCAACAATCATTGTGACTGGGTCATACCCCTGGACAGAAAAATCCATTGGCGCCATGGTTGTGATGTTGTAGTGCCCTTCAGCCTCGCGGTTGATCTCCACGGAAGCCGTGAGATTTTCGAGGTCGAAATGAATCGTTCCTCTGCCCAGCAAAGAGTGATTTGTGCCACTATCGCCAGTTTCTAATGCAGGTATTGGAACATTGTCTGATGCGTCCTTTGGTGCAATTGGATTATGCCCGTTTGAGCATCCAAACGTTGCAATCAAAAGGGCAGAGACAGCAAATATAAAGCAGGTTAGTCTGATCATTGGTCTTGCTCCTCAATCTTGATAATTAAATATTAGGTAAATGCTTTTTCCTAAAATTAACCATACTAATTTTATAGAGAGGTGATATTATAGCAACATAGATTAGCCATTTCAATTGAATAAACATAATTGCCCATCTTACAATTTCCTGAAATTAATGATTTGCGTTTTATCTTTTATGCCAATTCTGCTATAATGCCTGGAAGATAATTTACACAGCTGTATCAAGCCCGGTATCAACCTGATGTCCATTCCTTTGAGGAGGACAAAAGGGAACTTAAACGCGCTGAATCGCGTTGCATAAAATCGGATTAGTTCTACTGTTTGCTTGATCGACCTGAGGAGAATGGAATTGGAGAATAACGACAACCTGATTGAGCACATCAAAGATTTGAGCATGAAATTGGAATCATCAGATCCCGACGAAAGGCATCAGGCACATCAGGAACTGGCTGATTTAAAGGACACAAGACTTGTTGCCCCGCTGATAAGCATGCTTGGAACCCGTAGTCCCACTATTCGAGCCAGAGTTTGCACCACTTTAGGCAATATTGGCGATGACAGAGCTTTGCGATTTCTCGTTGGCTGCTTGAGAGATCCTGACAAGGATGTCCGGGTTGCCGCATGTCAAGCGCTTGACAAACTTGGCGATCCAATCTCAATCGCTCCTCTGATGGCTCGATTGCAGGATGGTTATCCTGAAATCCGTAACGCCGCCTTAACCGCCCTTCAGAACATCGGTGATGGCAGGTTGGCAAAAGCTATCCTGAACAATGATATCGATGATCTTATCAAGATAGCATTGAAGGGTGATCCCAGAGCTGTGGAACCTCTACTGGAGCGCATTAAATCTGAAAACAACATACATCTGAAAACAATCAAGAAAGCTCTTTTTGATGTCTATAACGAATTCAGCCCAAATTCGGGTGAATTGCTATGCCTTAATCACTTTACACGATTCGCAAGATACACTCGCCCGGATATTAAAATCGGATTACTGAACAAACTCCCCTATTACGGCTGCAGGATTTGCGGCAGGTCAATTAACGCGCTTACAGATATCCGCGAGGTGGTGGCTGTTCTTGATTTGAATATGCACTTGCCGGCAATGCTGGAGAACGGCGTATTCGAGGTTAACTACATTAAACACAACGCTCTATTCGATTTCGATAAAGTTGAGATTATTGATGTTTCAGATGCCATCTTCGATTCATTCAGCAAAAAACTGTCACTTAATTCAAATCAACTTCTTTTGAAAAAATGCAGTGAAATTGACTGCATCATCCACGAAAACTGCGGATTATCACGGAATAAACTCGAAATCCCAAAAAATATTTTCAGAAACGTTGAGCATATCGCGGGTAGTAACTGACTTAGCCCCATTAACATTGAAATCCCGACAATACTGTATTATAGTCTCCTTAAGTTCCATTCACTCAAAGGACTGGTGACAACATGATGAAGAGATATTTGATTATCATATCCCTGATAATGATTTGCTTCTGCATGCCTCAAGCGTACGCGGGATCAGCAATTGATGAGCCAACAAAACTCTTTCGCGTTGCTGTTGATTATCAATACGGATTCATTAATCATGCGGGAAACGTGGTTATCGAACCGCAGTATGAGTATGCATGGAATTTCTCCGAAGGCCTCGCTGCTGTTAATGTCGGCGATTACGAAACTGCAAAGTGGGGATTTATCAATAAAGCCGGTGAAATGGCAATAGAAGCGCAATTTGACGATGTCGGCTTCGCGGGTTTTTCCGAAGGCTTGGCAAGAGTTAAAATGTCGGCTCATGACGGCGGTAAATGGGGATACATTAATAAAACCGGTGAGATGGTTATCGCGGCGCAATTTGATGATGTCGCCGCGGGGAGTTTTTCCGAAGGATTGGCAGTAGTCATGAAAAGCGATAATCAAGGCGGCAAATGGGGATTTGTGGATAAATCGGGATTTATAGCTATCGCATTGCATTATGACGGCGCCCGTAGTTTCGCCGATGGCCTGGCTCCCGTGATGATCGGTGATGCGGAAACCGCGCAATGGGGATTTATCGATAAAACGGGAAATACGGTTGTCGAACCGCAATACAATGATGCAATGAGCTTTTCCGAAGGCATGGCGCCGGTGAAATTCGTTTCCGACGACACCGCCCAGTGGGGATTCATCGATAAAGCGGGAAATACGGTTATTGAACCTCAATATGATCTTATCGCTTTTGGCGGTTTTTCCGAGGGTTTGGCTGGTGTGGGCGTTTATTCTGAAACCGATATAGTGGAAAATTTAAGTTATGCCGGTAAAGTCCAGAAATGGGGATTTATCGACAAGGCGGGAAATATGATAATCGAATCACGGTTCGCATCCGCATGGGGATTCTCCGAGGGGTTGGCCGCTGTTCAAACCGACAACTGGGGTTTTATCGACAAGGCAGGCAACATGATAATCGAACCGCAATTCGATGACGCCTTTTCCTTTTCAAACGGATTGGCAGAGGTATATAAAGGCGACGATTTCTTAATGGGGATTCTATGTTACATAGATAAATCCGGCGATTTTGTTTGGGGAGCGGAGTAGGTATTGTGGCTGGTTTGGTCAGGCATCAGTCTTAATGTAAACTCGCGAATTACCCATGTTCATTTGAAAACATTTTAATAAATTTCTTTTCAATCCGGGTTTTGTCCACTATAATATATGTTTAGCTGTTAAATATTAAGATATTCCTTCATCGCTCGCTCAAATTCGTTCACCTTGAGAGCCTGCCAACAAATTTTAGATGGTTCTCTTTTACATACGAGTTTATTTTGTGAATTTACTCTATTTTTGCAGGAGAATGAAATGACAAGAATTACACCAATTTTAATCATCCTGGTAATATTGCTTGCAGGATGCTCATCCGGTAACTCTGACAATGTAACCGCACCGGATTCAGATTCAACTTCCAATCTGCCAACAAATAACGTTGAAAATGATTCAGAGCGCAGTTTCCTTGGATCATGGATCATGGAATTGGACACTCAGGATTTCACCGCCAAAGTGGTGGAAGATCGAACCAACAATTGGCATTTCAACGTAACCGGCATGATTCCTTCACCCCGTGTTCAAATCAACTCATGGGATCCGTGGAGTCAAATAATCGATGTGGATGTTACGGTACACAACACTTATACGTTAGATGGCTATGACGTTCGCACGATTATCTATACTGATGATGTAGGCCATTTGCTCACGAACGCTGATAACTGGACTGAGCTGTTCGACATTCCGCCAGGCGATGGAATTAATCCGTTTAAGGCATTTGCAACAAACGAACCACAACGTTTTTTTGGCGGAGGAACTGAACATACCGAAAATCTTCAAATCCTCCTTCCCGGCGGAAACGGTTTTGTTCAATTCGCTATTGACGCTTCATATCCGTTGAATTGTGAGGAACCATATCAGATAAGTACTTTCCACCAGGGTATGCTCCTCCTTCATCTTGGCTCGGATACGGAAATCAGCGTTGAGGTATTTGACTGGCAGGAGGACATAGGTGCAGTCTGGCTGGAATGTCCTGAAATAACAGGAGTGTCTGAGATTCCTTTAACGCAGGTAACCCCCGCAGTCTGGAGCGCAGTCCTGGTCAATGACAACGGTGCATATCCGGGAGTTTATGAAGGAATGATAAGCGCGTGGTCTGGTACGGGAATTGGAGGATTATACCTCCCTGTGAAAATTGTTGTTTCTGAACTTGGAGTCAAAATCGAACAGGTCAACGTTCATCTTGATAATACT
>CBDURE010000156.1:0-8029 GCA_965369605.1 uncultured bacterium | reverse complement strand
GAGGTCCATGAAAATATCGCGGATCTTGTCGGCGCTGAGTTCCTGTTTTGACTCGAATGTAAGGTCGCCTATCATGTAAACGAATCGCTTTTCAATTCGGGATTTATCGATGTTTATTAAACCAGCTTCGTTCTTGTCCAGGATTCGTGACCCGCTCGGAGCGAAGCCACGAATTATCAATTCCTGCGGCGATGCGCTTTGGACATCAAGATTCGATTTTTTCCCCGAGATATTTTCATGTGGCAGGAGGATTATTACGACTGCGAGAAGAATGAATGTGGCGACCCATACAGGCCGCCAGTCTGTTCGGATAACTGTTCGAGTCGCTACCCGATCATCTTTGGTCGTCCAGTGTCCATCGGCGTACTCAAACTGCTCATCGGAAATTTCAATCTCCTGAAGCTCAGTTATTTTATATCTGAGAGCGGATTTGTGGCCCTCATCAATTTCCACGCGCCAGTTTCCTTTTAGTAAATCATGTAATTTGTCACGTTTTTCGGTCATTGTTCAATCCCAAAAAAGCATTTGGGATTTTCACCTCTTAAGATTGTTATTCAAATTCTGTTTATTTATCGCTCAAAGGCACCATTGCCAGGTCGTACTAATGCGTCAAAGCTTCAATTCCAGCGGTTAAAAGCAAATTATCAAAATGTATTAGGATAACACCACGATTTATCGTGGTGCTGCCACACTATGTGTTTAAACCCTCAGCGCGCAGATTACGCGCTATCATCTTCCGCGCCTTGAACAGGCGCCACGCCGCGGTTCCCCTGCTGATTCCACTCGCGCTGGCAATCTCGCTCAGCTTCATGCCATCGTAGTAGTGCATTATCAGCGCCATTCGATATGCCGGTGGCAGTTTTAAAATTGCTTCTTTTATAACCCCGCTTTCGCCTTTTTTCTCGGTCTTACTTTGGATTCCCTCGTCAGTCGCCGGAATCAACGATTCCTCAATCTCAAGTGTTGAATAGCGCTTGTTTTTCGCGATATAGGTCAGCGTGATATTTACCGCGATTCTATACAGCCACGTTCCGATATTCGAATCACCACGGAACGATTTGCGCTTTTCCCACGCTCTCAGAAACGCCTCCTGGGTCAGGTCCTTGGCTATCTCCTCATTTGCGACCATTCTCAGGATTACGGGGTAAATTCGGTCGTAGTGATTATCGACCCATTCACTGCCCATTGTCTGCGATTCTTTTTCTGTCCTGAGATTCATCGTATTCCTAAAATTCCAGATTTATGAATTAAATTTTGTTCACTGTAAATTTGACTATACACTGATAAAAAGCTTGGTAATATTTCAAAAAAATAATGTAATTATTTACCAGAAAGTTACGCTTATTATGTATAGTTTACCACGTTATGAACCTGTTTGTGCTGATAGCGCTGGCAGTTGGGCTGGCGATGGACTCATTTGCCGTGGCAATTGCCACTGGCGTGGCGCTGGTTAATGTATCTGTCCGGCAGGCGTTTCGCATGTCATTCCATTTTGCATTATTTCACGTAATCATGGTGTTAGCAGGATGGTTTGTGGGATTAATTCTGGAAAAGAAGATATCCTCATGGGATCACTGGCTTGTTTTTTGCCTGCTTTGTTTCATAGGCATAAAGATGATTTATCAGGCAATCAGGCAGAATGGCGATGACAGTTTGAAAAATGATCCGACAAAAGGGGCATCGCTGGTTATGCTGTCAGTTGCGACCAGCCTTGATGCGCTGGGAGTTGGATTGAGTTTTGCTCTTATGGAAATTTCAATCTGGTTTCCGGTTTTGGTAATTGGTGTTGTGATTGCCGCGTTTACCATAATCGGACTGTTTATCGGTGGCAGATTTGGCGCGCGATTCGGCAAACGGATGGAGATAATCGGCGGATTGATTCTAATATTCATCGGATTCAAAGTTCTCTTTGAGCATTTAATGTAAGTAATCGATTGTTCCCTTATGGCTTTGCAAGGAGGATTACAATCCACTCAACCATCATGTAAATTGATTTTACAACGCCTCAATGATAAAATAGCTTGATTAATATGGCCTTCAGGTGATTTCAATAAAAGTGCTATGACGAGCAGTAAAGCTTGTTATTTGAGTAACGTTAATGCAATCTGAAAAATTAGTATTTCAAGAGGTGTAAAAATGTATCGCGTCATTGTTATGGTTTTTGCAATCATTGCATTATTCATTGCCGGATGTTCCCACGGTTCGGTAACCACTTGTGAAACGCCATCAAATCAGGCAATTTCATCCCTGCCGGTCTGGGTCAGCGATTACGATGAAAACAACAATCCCGCAGGCGGACTAGGTACGCTGGGCTTGTTTGATGTTCATATCGACTCATCGACTCTGACAGGTGAAATGACTTCACTGAGGTCAAGCATGTCCGCCGATGTTCTCGAAGTAGTGGACATCACAAATTTCCTCCAGATGGCGCCCTGTTCTGACTGCGCCGCAATAAGGGGAGTTGAAATCAATGCCGATGGCAATCTGGTTGTTAAAATCGGAATACGCCATCCGTTCGAGGCAGGTGACCCGCTAAAGCCCGTTTCAGGCAGGAATCGCGCTGACTTGCACGTTTTCAATGTAGAGGGAATTGTCGTTTCAGATGGTCTCGCTGTTAATTCATTCGCGGGTTTGGGAGTAACTACAGGAGGTTTCAGCCTCCTAAACGCCGATGGCTACACCGGCTATCTTGATGGAACTCTTGATGAAATCTTCCCAACTGATTCTAACATCCATCCGTTCGTAACTCACTTTGCGGATTACACTCAAGGCAGTTTCGATGCATCGAACACAATGGGCTTTGAATCCGTAACAGACCCGCCTCCATCGGGAAACCTTGTAATGGCTATGGGTTGCGATGAGGATATCCGCGATTACGTTTTCGATTTTCCTGAGGGCAATATCGATTTCATATTCGCGATTGGCTGCACGTATGCTGTAAGCGCGGATTACATGTCTATGAGATTTACTCCCGAATACAGAGTTCCACAACACAACAAAAAAGCCGCAAGTTATGTTAATGTGGTAATCGACTCAAATGACCTTTCAGGCGGAGATACGGCATCAGAAGCGCAACTGACAATTGAAGTTTTGGATATCAACCACGGTGTCGCGGTCGGAACAAATCTCGATGAAATGCGCGCCGACAGTTCTGTATCAGCAATCGAAATTGAAATCACCAGTGTAACATCAATGCCAGTCTCATTCGCGATTGTACCGACCGGCGGAGATGGCCGTGATCCCGCGAATCCACTCACTTTCACAGGAACAGTCCTTAACGAATCTGGCGCGGATGAGGGTACTTACACCGGGCTTGTAAAAGTAACAGACTCCTATTCAACAGGCTTAAACGAATCTGCGCTTCTATACGGCATGGACGGCATCAAGCGAGTTGGCCCAATAGAAACTCCGCTGAATGGTTTGTTAACAATTACTGAGTTCGCAACATATCAGTCATTTGCAATTGATGTGGCATCCGGTAACGAGGTTCCTGTTGCGGTATTAAAACCGAATCCTGCTTGTGGCTGCCAGATGGAAATAATCCGATTTGACGGGTCGGAATCATATGATACAGATGGGACAGTCGAATTATATGAATTTGACTTCGATTACGATGGTCTGAATTTTGAGGCTGATGTTTCAGGAGTTGAAGCGGTTGTTGATTCAATTCTATATACAACTGGAACCTATACTGCCGCGTTACGAGTAATTGATGATCTTGGTGGATCAAATATTGATACTGCGCAGGTTAATATCGATGATGGAGGTACATTCGATGTTGATTGCTATGAGAAACGCTACGTAACCGATACCTCATTCAGTAATGTCGTCTTCACGCCAAATGGATTTGATCCTGCCGAGATGCAAATCAGGCAGCGTGGTTTGGAGGCTATGGAAACTAATTCAGAATATATTTATGCTGTTTTCTGTGCGACCGGCAATGATGGTGATGGTGTATATCTTGCTCGAAGTGGAGATAATGGCAGCACGTGGAATGATTATTATTTTGTCCGTGAAACAACACCTGGCGCTACATTCAGTGGCGTTGCTATAGATGTTGTTGATTCTGAGGTTTTTATTGCGATTGGTGAAACCGGTCCGCAAAGTATGTTTCTGCTGTATAACAGCGACAACGGCGGGGGAACTTTTGATGAATATCAGCTGTCCACTTCATACGGCCATTCCAACATTTCTGTTGCAGTCGATCCGGTTGATACAAACAACATATATGCAGGAGTCACAGCTGGAACATACTTCCAGTATACTTACATCTATACATCGAATACAGGTCCATCCGGACCTTATACAATGCAAACGCTTCATTCATGGTATCGACCACTCCCATACGGATATTACACTCAAGCATACACAACAGAATTGAAAGTTGCACAAGACCAGGATGTTTACCGTTTTGAGATTGGAAATTCAACAATCATGATTGATAAATCCGAGGATTTCGGTGCAACGTTTACTGAAATCTATGGTACCTGGGACCCGTTGTCGTATGGAGGTCGCGATGGGGATTGTTGTTTCGATCCGAATGATCCTGAAACAATTCACTGGGTGACAACATTCAGGCGTTTTGGGGATAATTATCATGTTTATAGGCGCAGTACAAATGGGGGGGTATCATGGAGCATTAGGAACTACAACCTCCATAATTCGTTATTGGGATACACAAACGTTTCAATTTGCACGGATAGCGCAGCGAATATCTATATGGTTTACGGCGATCGAACAACCGGTAATGCTGAGATATATGGCCGTTACTCGGATGATGGAGGGCAAACCTTGAGTCCTGTGATCCAAATATCAGATGACCCGCTCAATGATGGCCACGTTGAAATCACTCCAACAACTCACGGATGCGATGTTGTTATCGGCTGGCTTGAGGACAGGGACGGCGAAAGGCGAGTTGTTTCAAGGCGTGGTTAAATATTTGCATTATTTGTAAAATTGTAATTCTAGAATTATGAGGTGAATCATGAGTCGTATTGCTATTGCATGTATTGCAGTTATGTTCCTTTTTGCGGTTGGTTGCTCATCCTCCTCTACAATGACTACACCCGATAATCCATCCGGGTTCGATGCCCCTGATGTGTCATCCCTGCCAGTCTGGGTCAGCGATTATGATGAAAACAACAATCCTGTCGGCGGACAGGGGATGCTTGGATTGTTCTCAGTACATATCGACCCCATTTCACTGGCAGGTGAATTAACACCATTGCGAACAGGCGCTTTGGAGGACGTGCTTGAGGCTGTGGACATTTCCAACTTCATGCAGATGTCGCCATGTTTCGACTGTGTAAAAATGAGAGGAATCAAGTTGAATGCTGACAGCAATCTCGAAGTGAAAATCGGGATACGCCATCCGTTTTCGGCAGGCGACCCATTGAAGCCGATTACAGGCAAAAATCGCGCCGATTTGCACGTTTTCAATGTCGAGGGAATTGTCGTTTCCGATGGCATCGGTGTTGATTCATTTGCAGATTTGGGTGTTGTATCAGGCGGATTTAACCTGCTAAACGCCGATGGCTACACCGGTTATCTCGATTCAAGCCTCGATGAAATCTTTCCAACTGATGCAAACATCCACCCGTTCATAACCTATTTTGCCGATTATTTGCACGGGAATTTTTATCCGACATACGAAATGGGTTTTGAGTCGGTAACTTATCCGCCGCCGAGCGGGAATTTGGTAATGGCGATGGGGTGTCTTGAGGATGTTCGCAGTTATATTTTCGATTTAACGGATGGCGATATCGATTTCATATTCGCAGTCGGATGCACATACGCTGTATCCACCGCCACCATGTCAATGCGATTCTCCCCGGAATATCGTATTCCTCAACATAATAAAAAAGCGGCAAGCCATGTAAAAGTGATTATCGAATCAAACAATCTTGCTGATAGTGATACAACATCTGAAGCGGAACTGACAATAGAGGTTCTTGATATTAGCCATGATGTTGCTGTTGGAACAGATCTCGATGAAATGCGCGCTGACAGTTCCATAACCGGAATCGAGGTTGAGATTCCGGGCATTACTCTAACCCCCACCAGTTTTGATATCACGCCTACCGGAGGCAATGAAAGAGATCCCGAAAATCCTCTCACTTACACCGGAACAATCCTGAATGAAGCTGGTGCAGTGGGTGGAACCTATCCGGGAATTGTTAAAGTTACTGATTCATATCCATCCGGATTGAATCAATCCCCACTTTTAAACGGCATGGATGGCATCAAGCGTGTTGCCCCAATTGAAAGCTCGCTAAATGGTTTGTTTGACATTACTGAATTCGCGACATACCAGCGTTTTGTATTATCGATAACAATACTTAACCAGTATCCGGTCGCGATTCTTGCTCCCGATCCCGCAAGCAGATGCGGTGGTTGCACAATCTGGTTTGACGGCTCAGCATCGTATGACCCGGATGGCGTTATCGAGACCTACGAATTCGATTTCGATTACGACGGAATGGTATTCGGCGCTGATATTTCCGGCACTGAATCCATTGTTGAGTCACCTCCTTTTGATGAAGGCAATTATGTTGTTGCGCTGCGTGTTATTGATAATGAGGGCGGTTCAAATATCGATACCGTTGATGCCACAATCAGCGCAGCCAACACTCTGGATGTTTCTCCATATTCAAAAGTGAATGTAACTGACACGTCATTCAGCGACATCGTTTTTACTCCGAACGGATTTACTCCGATTGAATGGCACAACAGGCAACTGGGCCTTGAGGCGATGGTAACCGCGTCTGAATACATATACGCGGTTTTCTACGCTAATGGTAATGATGGTGAAGGGGTATATATCGCTCGAAGCGATGACAACGGCGACTCCTGGGGGTTATATAATTTCGTTCATGAACTCACGCCGTTAGCTGTTTTCAGTGGAGCGGCGCTTGCTGTTTCCGGCTCGGAAGTGTTCGTGGTATCCTCGGAAACGGACTCCAACGCTGTATTCCTTTCACACAACGACAATAACGGCGAGGGCGATTTTACTGAATATCAAATCTCTGATTCCCTGGGGTTCTGCAGTACAACCATTGCAGTGGATCCGCTCGATTCGAACAATATTTACATTGGCGTTGGAGAACGTTTTTTCCCAACTCACCAATACTTTTATGATTTATATATTTTCACATCAAACGATGGTCCCGATGGAACATTCAACGAGCAGATAGTTACAAGCTGGTATCGTCCGGCTCCATACAGTAATTATTCACAGGCTTATACCGGGGAAATCAAAATTGCTCAGGATGGAGATGTATATGTTGTCGTTGTCGCGAACGCGACGCTTGCTGTTTATAAATCCGTCGATTTCGGAGTGTCATTTACGGAGGTTTATGGCGGATGGGCAGCCTCGTGGGATCGTGATGCCGATTACTGTTTCGCCATGAATGATCCTGAAACGATTCATCTGGTGATAACCAACAGGGAATGGAATCCGCTAGGCGAAGACTGGTTCAAACATGTGTATCGCCGCAGCGAAGATGGCGGAGTCACATGGAGTACAGTAGTCGGCAATCTTCATGATTCTGACAAGGCATTCACAAATGCGGCGGTTTGCACTGATTGTGCGGGGAATGTCTATATTGTCTATACGGACATATCAAGTGGCTACGGCGAGGTTTACGGCCGCTTTTCCGATTCAGGCGGAGATAGTTTCGGAACGCCAATTCAAATCTCCGATGACCCGAACAGCGACGGCCATGTTGAAATCACGCTGACAACAAGCGGATGCGATGTTGTTATCGGTTGGCTTGAGGACAGGGACGGCACACCGCGTGTCGTTTCAAGGCGCGGTTAAATGCGATAGATTCGCATAACTGAAGATTAATCAAAAGCCGGGTTTATCCGGCTGATGAAAAAGCGCTAATGTAGGGGCGAACCTTGTGTTCGCCCAGAAGGTTAAGCATAAATACAGAGCGACCCACTAGTGGGCGACCCACTAGTGGGCGAACACAAGGTGTAATGTGTCATAACATACGCTACACTGTGTGTCAAGACATGCGCTACA
>CBDURE010000155.1:0-8039 GCA_965369605.1 uncultured bacterium | reverse complement strand
TTATTTAACCTTTGCAATCTTTTGAGACAGCCTCATGAGAAGCCGGGCTACAATAAAGTGAGCCTTCCTTGTATGATGATTAAGGTATGAACGGAATATTATCTGACTAGTAAAGCATTCGCAAATGAAAAATATTTCCCCTTCGCTCGCGGGGGGGATTAAGGGGGGGGAGAAAAAAACATGACAGAAGAAAACACACAAAACGAACAAGAACAAATTTCATCCGAAATGGAAAGCCGTAAAACCGCCGTTGAAAAATTGCGCGATGCCGGAATCGACCCTTTTGGCCACAAATTCGAGCGTACCGGATTCGCCGGTGCCATTCACGCGAATTTTCCATCCAACGAGGATGATGAAATCGCTGTCGCGGGACGAATCACCGCAAAGCGCGATATGGGAAAAGCCGCGTTTCTCGACCTGAACGACCCGACTGGTAAAATCCAGATTTTCTGTTCACTGAAAGAACTGGGCGAGGAGACTTTCCAACGTATAACCGACCTCATGCATGTCGGTGATTTCCTCGGTGTAAAAGGTGAAATATTTAAAACCAAACGCGGTGAAATAAGCATCCGCGCAAAGGAAATCACAATTCTCTCAAAAGCGATTCGACCCCTGCCTGAAAAGTGGCATGGCCTTCAGGATGTCGAACTCAGATACCGCCAGCGCTATCTCGATTTGATTTCCAATCCGGATTCAAAAAAGGTCATGGAGGGCAGATGCCGCATCGTACGCGAGATTCGGGATTACCTTGCTGAAAATTCATTTATCGAAGTTGAGACTCCGGTGTTTCATAATGTGGCATCCGGTGCAGCGGCTAAACCGTTCAGCACGCATCACAACGCGCAGGACAGGGATTACTTCCTAAGAATTTCGCTTGAGATTCACCTTAAAATCGCGATGATCGGCGGCATTGACCGTGTCTATGAAATGGCGAAAGTGTTCCGCAACGAGGGAATGGATAGAGACCATTCACCCGAATACACAATGCTCGAACTGTATCAGGCGTACGCGGACTACGAGGACATGATGAAAATAGTCGAGGATTTATATCTTCGATGTTCACTCGCGCTTAACGGATCAAACATAATCGAGTATCGCGGCGAGAAAGTTGATTTCACTCCTCCCTGGCCCAGGAAAAACTTCAACGACCTCATGATTGAACACGCTGGCATTGACCTTCTAAAGAAACCGTCAATAGAGGAACTGCAGGCGAAAGCAAAAGCATTCGATGATGACGCCGACGAAATCAAAACTCGTGGGCGGCTGATTGATTTGATCTTCTCAAAAAAAGTCGAGGAGCATCTTCGAGGCCCCATGTTTGTAGTAGATTACCCGATTGAAATATCACCGCTCGCGAAAAAAATCCCCGCCATGGATGGTTTTGTCTATCGTTTCGAGGCGTTTATTCTGGGAAGTGAAATGGGAAACGCGTTCACCGAATTAAACGACCCAATAGATCAGCGCGAACGGTTACTTGAGCAAATGAAAGACAGAAGCGCCGGCGATGACGAGGCAATGCCTTTGGATGAGGATTTCATTCTCGCAATGGAACACGGCATGCCACCAGCAGGCGGTCTCGGCCTGGGAATCGACCGAATGGCTATGGTGCTTCTCGACCAACCCTCAATCCGCGATGTAATCCTGTTTCCGCTAATGAAGTAGTGATAAATCTATCAGGTTTTATATTTTCATCTTTGAGTAATTGTATGGATCAAGGCAGGAGTCATACATTATTTTGTCAATCTGAATCCAATCTGTTTTGTTTATCCCACGTTTATTTATTGATGTTGGACTGATAGGGTATGTTGAAGCGATTTTGATCCACCGATTCTGTTGATTGGAAATATCTCTGATTTCTGTTGCGGCTTCTGACAGGTCCTGATCCTGGCTAAAAAGCAATGCAACATCAAACATGTTTAATCGTGCCTTGCTAACAATATCTATAGCAATTCTCACATCAATGCCTTTCTCTTGAGCAACGGGAATACTGGTTAATGTACCATCAGATAATTCTAACTTTTGCATTTGATATCTAAGAGGTCTGGTGAACGTTTTGATGCCTCTTGATCCCATGAAAGCCAGTTTCTTGCTCCAGAAATGATGCCAATGAGGGTTTTTTGCGTTGCTTGGAATTCCAGTATAAAAGAAAACTTGATCTAATCTCCAATCATTAATAGAGCATACAGATTCTGCAAGTTTAAGAGGGTCATAATTTGGATATGTATAGCCAAAAGATTCACGAGCCGAATGAAACAGGTTTTGCCCGTCAAAAAAAGCGAATGTCCTCTTTACTACAGGTTCTTTTTGCATCTCAGAAAATACAATAAAAATAACCCTGCTGAAGACCTTGCGGTTGATCCAGCAGGGAGCAAATTACTACTATTAATATACTATCCAAGTTGGTTTGGGTCAACTATTAAACACAATCTTTTTCAAGTTATTTTAAATATTGACATTGTTTTCTGAAAGGTTAAACTGTGTTATCGATATTTCCCAAAGATAATGGGTTAACTCTCCGTTATCATATTAAATAGTTGAAAAGGAGAACGAAATGGCTAAGAAAAAATTGGACAAGGAAACTCGCAAGGCAATTCGCGATGCACGAAAAATGATGGAGGAGGTCGCCAAAGCGGATGGAAATGAAGCTGAAACCCGAAGGCGAGTTGAACGTTTTTTTAGTTCATTAATGGGTTATGATGTTTTTAAGCACATTTCAAGAGAGCATGCTGTAGGTAGTGGAGGAACTACGGAATATTGTGATTTCGCGATTCAGATTGAATCTGGTGAGGCAGCCAAACCGGTGATAATGGTTGAGCTAAAAAAAGTCAATATTGACCTTTCGCCAAAACATCTTAAACAGGTTACAACTTATGCAATTAATAAGGGCTGTGATTGGTTAATATTGACAAACGGTTGCGATTGGCAGCTGCACCATGTTTCTTTTGGAAAACCACCACGTACAAAAATGATAGATTCATGGAGCTTGCTTCATGATGAATCTGCTGTTGTTGCTGAGAAATTTGACTTGATAAGTTATCGTAATGTTAAAAGAGGAGGGTTGGACAAACTTTGGCAAAAAGCGAATGTTCTAACTACTCGTAATGTACTTGGTGTTATTCTTTCCGAAGATTCATTGAAACTTATTCGTAGGGAACTTAAAAAATCGACAGATGTTTTTGTAACACCTGAGGAAATTGTCGGTGCTATAAGACGGATTTTAAACGATTCCGCATTAACTGAGATGGAGAATATCAAGATTACTCTTCCTCAAAAGACAAAACAAAAAAAGAAGAAAGTTGCTAAAACTGATCAGGATGCTCCTAAGCAAATAACCAGTCCTGAAACGGTTTCTCCCATTATTCACGAGCATGTTAATAAAGAAGAAAAACCGGATGATAAGAGTGAATATATTCCACCAAGTGAAACATAGTTAATCATCCCTGAAAAACGATATTATTTATCAATATGTAAAATATTTTCCCCCTGGGAGCGCCGGAATTTTTCCGGCGCATTGGCGCGAAAGCGCCAACGGGAAAGGCGTGAACGCCTGTTGCGCCGGATGGAATCCAGCGCTCCCAGGGAAAGAAAAAAAAATTTTCAATGCATGATTAACTTCACTTCAAACTAATCGACCAGAAATCGGGTACGCAGCCCGCAATCAACCTGAAATTAACAACATCATCCGACAGCGCGAACGCCATTCTCGGACGGGCTATCGGGAAAAAGCGCATATCCTCAATGAGCTGCTTCTCCTCAAGAACTTCCGGATTTTCAAAAACATCGAAACTGTCGAAAAGCACACCCTCGGCGCCAAGGCTGAAGCGAGTGCTCAACCAGATAAAACTGCTGTCCTGGCGCATGGTTTTTACTATCCTTAACACAGCATCGCAGATTCCACATGGCAGTTCATCCAGCATGATTACTGAAACATTAAGTCCGGACGCTTCCCATTCTGTTTCAATGCGCCTTGCGATCGGCTCAAGAAGGCTGTTATCGCCAAGATAACCCAGCACAATATTATTATCTGTAATGCGATGCCCGCTGGAAATATCCAGATTGCAAAATCCGGTTTCATCCTCCGGGAGTATTCCTGTCACACCGCTGCCGGCGTGGTTCATCACAACGTTTACAAGTTCCACAGGCTTGAGAAGTTTTATCAGCGCGGATTTATTTATGTTGTTTCCGAAATCCAGAATAATCGTATCGCTGCCGTCACGATTGACAATGTTAATCCCGTGAAGGCGCATCAATTCACCGTACTGCTTGTACGGCACACGATGAATATGAAGTTTCCCCGATGCGAATTTCAGAAAGCTATCCTCTTCCGATTTGATAATCTGGAATTCAATTGACCTCAGATATGGCCGTCCCCGATGATATGAATCATTGGCTACAAGGCGGATCCGCTGCGAACTAACCTCATCCAATTTGAAAGGCCCTGAGCCAATATAATGAAAAACCTTTGTACTGCCGGATACCACTTCCTCGCCAGCGCCTTTAATAATCGCGCAGAACGGATGAGCCAGTTTTTCAGGCAAATCGGGATCAGCAGTATTTAAATGAAATTCAAGAGTGTGCGTGTCCAGCGTATTGATACTTTGAATATTGTCATACGGCTGGCTTTTCTGCTGTATTCTTACATGATTACGTCGAATTGAATCAGCGACAATCTGCGCGGTTACAGGGGAACCATCATGGAATGTCGCGTATTTATTCAGGCGAATGACATACCGCCTGTACTGTTCATAGGTCTCGTAACTCTCAGCGAGATTGGGCATCACCTGATTTGAATTATTGATATAGAAAAGGCAGTCATAGAGAGCGAAGAACAACCCAATTTCCTCGTATGTCATCTCATGCGCCGGGTCGAGAGACAATTCAGAATCCGCGATAGGCATTTTGAGGTAGCCGTCATATCGTGGCCAGATATACGCTGAGGAAGGATTAGTTAAAACAAGGATAAGAATAATAACGAATGGAAACATCCATCCTGCCCGTAGCCCGGGAATCCATTTTCCGGGATAATAGACAGCCAACGGATTAATCCGATTTAAGTGTTTTTTACTATTTGCCATATTCACCTTTCTCATTCCGGTTGACAATTTTATCATATAATGTAAAAATCCAATCCGTTCAAGCTGGGGCAATCCCGGTTACTTACGATTTATATTATTAACAATGGGTTTAAAACCATTGCTCAAAGTTACTTTATACTTTTCATACGAGGTTTCAGACTGTGGATAAAAAAAGTTGTCTTGTGATTATGAGCGATATTCACTCCAACATTGTGGCGCTCAACCGGGCACTCGAATACTTGAAAGTGCAGGGAATGGAAAGCCCGCGAAAGATGGTTTGCCTTGGCGACGTAATCGGTTATGGCCCCAAGCCAAAGGAATGTGTCGATATCGCCAGGACTTTCGGAGTATGTCTCTCAGGCAACCATGAGAGTTACCTTCAGGGCGATTTCGACAAGCGCAGGGTTAATCCAAAAGCGCTTGAGGTTATCGAGTACACGAAAAATATACTCGGCGAGGATGATTTAAACTGGCTTACAGGCCTGCCTCCCAACCAGACAATTACAGTTCCCAAAACAGGAAACACAATCGCATTCACTCACTATGCGCCGGGTGTTTCCGACGGTTATGTTGAAAGCAAGGAGGATACACTGACTGCGTTTGGCGCGATTTCCGAGAATGTCAGCGTAACATTTACAGGGCATACCCACAAACCCGCGATGGCTGCTGTCGATGCCAAAGGGCATCCGCATTACTACACCGCCGATGATTTGAAAAAATATTTCGGATGGGATAAGCCGATTCTCCTTGAGCCTGACCAGCGATACATTGTAAATGTCGGCTCAATCGGACAACCTCGCGATGGCGATGAACGCCTTTCTCTGGTCATGTATGACATGGCGGAACATTCAATCCGATGGTTCAGAACCGATTACAACATCGAAAAAACAGTCGAGCAGATGGAGGAAGCCAAACTTCCCGAATCTCTTCGAGAGCGTATCCTGAAAGGTTTATAACAGTTACTGCATAACCTGGGAAAAGGGTGGTGAATTCACGGAATTTTCCCGGCGAAGGGACGCCGGGTTACGAGTTTATATAATGCTTAAAACCTTGTGATTGAATGTAGTAATAGCTCAGAATTATCAGAGCCCCGAACGTTAGTGAGGGGTAACCTCGAAGCTGCTATAAACCTTGCTTACCCCTCACTAACGTTCGGGGCTCGGTTTTAAATATCTGGCTTTACAATTCATCGCAGTTTCACGGCAGTTCAAAATAGCTTTTTCAGGGGCAACTAAGTCACAAACATAATATGTACGCCTGTGGTCGAAATCAGCACCATGTAATCATCAGCCGTGTCGAAATCCATCCGCATCGGATCACCATCATCTATCCACTCTGATGTATAAATCCAAACGAGGTCATAATCGAATTTCTGGAACCTGAAAACACCTGAGCCGTGATCCTCCAGTGTTACGATGTTGTTATTCGAATCGCAGGTAACATCCAATCCGCCGGTGAATTCACCATCCGCGATTCCAAGTGTTCCCGTTGTGGCTATTTCAACAGGCAGTGAATGATGCGCTGCCCAGTCGCCTGATTTCGACAGGTAGCCTTTTGTATCCGTCGAGATAAAGAAAATCGCATTTCCCGGCCCGTCAATCCCGACAACATCGAAGTAGTCATAACACCAGGCTTCTTCATAAACCATTCCGCCAATATTGGGATCAGTCGGATCAGATTCATGCCATACATACACGCAATTTGCCTGAATACAGTTAATCGCTTTCCAGTATATGCATAAATGATTATCTGAAACTTCATTCACATCCCAGATATCCTCAAAATAGTGGCCACCGCAGGGCATTCCATAGGTAAGTTCAAGATTGAGAGTGTTACCGCCGGAGTCACTCCATAACGCCTGAGTGTTTCTATTGGGGTTATTAAGGATATAGCCGCCATCGGAAACATCCAGTTTATCGAATACGTTCGGCCTGTCCTCATTTATTCCCCAGCCCTCATTTAGAACAGTCATGTTTGTTAAATCATTATCAAAGCGAATCGCTGTTCTCATGCTTCCAACATTTCCTGTCGCGGGATGGTCAGCTGCGATAAAAAGAGGTCCATCCGGCATTACACAGATATCAACCCATGTATCTTCAGATGGTTTCTCGATATATGTAACTGAATAAATCAACGCGGTTTGCTCGCAAAGATCGACCGTTACAACACATTCATCGAATATTGTTACATTCGACGGATTGCAGTCATCCGTTGCGCGGAACGCAACTGTGAAATCATAAGGTATATTATTTCCGCACGGGTCGGGCACATTGAAAGGCCCAACACCATCGAAAATGCCGTCAGTGTTATTCGGGAAATTCGGATCAGGAATGAAATCGAAACCGTCATAATCAAAATCAACTTCATAAAGAACAACATTCCCGCCGTTATCGCTCGCGGCTGTTACCGTGAAATCAAGAGTATCGCCATGAATAATTCCCTCAGTCGGACATCCGCTCAGAATCTCGCCGGTAATAGGTCCGCAGAGATGAATAACTGTCGCCGTAAATGTTTGATATGTCGCGAACTCAGGCATGTTGTGCCATTCAATAAGTATGCCGTCCGGCGTATGCACAAGAGTATCGGATTCACCGCCAAAGAGCACCATTCCGGGTATTCTTGAATCGGTTACTTTTACCAGCCCGGTATATTCACCGCCGCCAAGCCCATTTTCATTGGCGATTGAGGTCGTGTATGTCAACGGATCATCCCAGCCGTTTGATGTCGTATCTGTTGTTACGCCTAAAATCGCGGTGGTGGTCATGCCGGGAATCTCAACTGTAACCTCACCGACATCCGATGATGCGCTTATCTGATCTGTGTTATCCGGGTCTGGAAAATCGGGTGAAATTGTCGCGCCATGATTCCAATCGTAAATATCGATTGTAACAACGTACTCAGTTGATAAATCACCGGTGTCCCATGTATTCCCAATCTCCGGCGGATCATCGCCCTCAGGTGGTG
>CBDURE010000154.1:0-8048 GCA_965369605.1 uncultured bacterium | reverse complement strand
AATTATTTAACCTTTGCAATCTTTTGAGACAGCCTCATGAGAAACCGGGCTACAAGATTTCATGATAAAATACCGCAGATACATCTATGGCAAACAACGCTGAAATAATTTCGCTTACCGATTCGCAGAAAGACGCTGTTTCAGTTGATCCGCGGCTTGACCGTATCGTAATCGCGATGGCTGGAAGCGGCAAGACAACTGTCCTGACCGAATACTACCTCGCGCTTCTGGATGCCGGCATGAATCCCGATGAGATTGTCGCAATCACATTCACTGAAAAAGCCGCGCGATCGATGCGTGTTAAACTTGTCAGGCGGTTGATGGAGCAGGACAGGGGAGATGTCGCGAGAAACCTTCTGACAGCGCCGATATCCACTATTCACGCCTTTTTCGGGAAACTGGTTCGTGAAAATTCGCTTGTTCTCGGACTCGATCCCGACTCGGCGATTATCGATGAGATTAAATCATCCATCATGATCGAGGAAGGTATCGATAGCGTGATGTCGCGATGGCGCCATGAAAATCGCGCTGATTACGATCTCCTGCTGACAAGGCTCGAATGGAGCGGAGACCCTCACACAAGATTCATGAATTACTGGCAGAACATGAAAAGCCTTGGCTTCAGCGCGTCTGATTTGAATCCCGGTCCCGATGAGAAACCGATTTTCCTCTCAGCGAAGAGTGAACTTGAATCCTGCCTTGATGATTTTATTAGCGAGACCAACGCAATAGAGAAGCCAAGTGATTCTCAAAGGCGCAAACTTGCCATAGCATTAGAACTTGTGGATATCATAAACCCTCTGCAAATCGGTGATTTGAATTACAAAATCACGCAAAAGATATTCGAATATCAAAAGCGTGGCAAAATAAGCGGGAAATTTGCAAAAGCGCTGGCTGTATCAGGACCAGCATTAAAGGAAACGATTATTGGTTTCGTAAGCAACGCGCATTACATCATAGGGAAAGACATTCGTGAAACATTCATTAAACTAATTTCCGATTTCGAACGCGAATATCAATCGGAAAAGGAATCATCGCGCTCTCTCGATTACAGCGACCTTGAAATTCACGCGAAAACGCTTCTGACAGAGCATCCCGAAACGCTGGTTAAATTAAAAGAGCGATACACGATATTTCTCATTGATGAGTTTCAGGATACCAATCCGCTGCAGATTTCAATTATCAACATGCTTCGCAATGAAAACGGCTTTTTCGCGGTGGGTGACCCCCGGCAGTCGATTTACGGTTTCCGCCATGCCGATGTTGGAATCATGCTTTCCGAGATTGAGCGCTTTCGAAAGTCAGTAGGTGAAGTAATTGAACTTGGAGAGAATTTCCGCTCACGCTCCGCGATACTCGATAGTGTCAGCGCGATGTTCCATAACAGGCTGATTGATCCAAAACTCTCCAATGAGCAGTATGGTCAAATCACAGCGGGGCGTAAATTCAACACCGAAAGCGTTGCAAATCCCGTTGAGATGATTATTTCCACCGGTGATACTGTCGAAGAGGCTCGCGAGTATGAGGTCAGGGCGGTTGTGGACAAACTCGCTTCCATGCTAAACGAAGGCATGATGGTTGAGGGCAGGGATGGCAATCCGCGAAAACTTCAACCCGATGACTGCGCGATTCTTTTCCGAACGAAATCCCAGATGCGCGATTACGCAAGAGCGTTGGAGGATGCCGCGATTCCACATACTGTAACAACCGGCAGCGGATTCTATAACCAGCGCGAAGTAATGGATTTAATCAACTATCTTGAACTGATTACTGAACCGTTACAGGCGCAGACATTTGCCGAGGTACTGCGAGCGCCGTTTTATGGCATCAGCGCGGATGCCCTGTACCGCATAATAAAAGGCTTGAAAACAACACGAGAGAATTCCGGGATAAAACTCGCGGAAAAATTCTGGGAGAATAAATCGATTAAACTCGATAAAAATGACGCTGCTCGTCTTTCAGATTTCCAGAGTGATTTCGAGTTTATTCTTAAGTCATCAACTGGACTGGGGGCATCGGAAAGACTCAGTTTGATTCTCGATAAGACGCATTTCAAGGGAGCGTCATCGAAAGGAAAAGGCGGCGCGAGAAAACTGGCGAATATCGGCAAACTGGTTGATATCGCCGATGAATGGGACAGGGAATTTCCCGGAAATATCACAGGATTTATCAACCGCATGAAGGAACTTCGTTTCAGGGAGGTTCGTGAGCCGGAATCGGTTGTTTCATCATCGGATAACAGTGTCGTGCTGATGACCATTCATGCATCAAAGGGCCTTGAATTTCCCCTGGTGATTCTCGCTGACGCGACCGCGCGGGGAAGGAACATCACTCCTTCATGGCTTTTAAACAAGGATGGACAGGTCATTCTAAAAAGCCGCGATTCATCCGCCGGGCAGTATGATTCAGTCGAGGATGTCTATTATGGCATCGAGAAACAGAATCTAAAGGATGCCGAATCAAGAGAAGCAATACGCCTGATTTATGTCGCTCTCACACGGGCGATGGAAAAGCTGATTATCAGCATGTCGGTAAGCAAAAAAACATACGGCGATTTCTGGGAGTTTTTTGACGCTTCTTTAGGCCTGGCAGGCATACGCGAGGATGAATCAACGAGTTGCATGGCGGGTGATATTGAAATTCCGATATCTCGTTTTGATGAACCTGCTGAATCGCCTAACGTAACCTATAAACCGGAGCACGTGGAAACGCGCGATATGGACATACCCCGCATGATTAAACGAGTTGAATCGTGGCATCCATCCGATTTTGAATCTAAGAGGACAATTTATTCAATCAGTGAATTTACTAATTGGCTTGTTTGTCCCATGCAGTATCGATTCAACTATGAATTGGGATTCGGCGGTTTAAAAAATAAAATTAAACTCAATGATGATTCAAGCATAAGCCCCGATGACACGCATGAATGGGAGCGAGAGCACGCGGATTCTGTCGATTCTGTGCCAGTCTCAGCGGCTAATCGCGGTACGATAATTCATGAACTTCTTCAAACTGTCGTGGAAAAAAAAGATGATTTCTCAATAGATGAATATCTGCGGGAGATTCGTTCCTCATCTATTAAACGGGATGAGATAATCTCGATTGTCGATTATTTTAAAAACTCACCGGTTGGCGAATCGCTGTTGAAATCTGATATTGTTTATCTGGAAAAACCGATTATTTTCCGTATGCCGGATATCGATGTTCCTTTTAAATCTATTCCCGATGCTGTCTGGATGAGCGATAACAAGTGGTATGTCGTTGATTACAAATCGGGACGGCATCACGATGAAAGCGACATAACTGGAATATCGTACGCGGCGCAGGTCAGGATGTACGTTTACTCAATTGAATCAATTCCTGATGTGAAAGTGTCAAAAGCGTCGCTTCTGTATGTTGATGCGCATAAGGAAGAGGTAGTTGATATCAGTGATGATGCGATGAGGGAAACATCCGAAAAACTAAAAGAGTTCCTGGCGTCAATCGAGACAGGCAGGCAGGATGCAATACAGGGCGAATCATGCGAGTATTGCGCATATAAATCAATCTGCGCCCCTGCGAAATCCTCGCCGTTTTGAAAATGGTGTTTTTAAAACAATCCCATGTAACCCGGCATCCCTTTGCCGGGGTAAAACGTAACTACGCAAAGCCCCGGTGAAGGGACACTGGGTTACATAGGACCGTGTGAAATATAATGTTGTAGTAACCCGGCGTACACTCGCAGGGGAAATGAGTGAATTTATTTCAGAAGTATCACTGAACTAAAACAAGGAAAATATTCTCAAATCAACGTATCAAGTGTTAATATAGTTAATCGCATTTATATCAGACATTAATCAGATGGTAAAAGATAATGAACAACACTGTCAGGATTCTTTTTACGTTAATAATAATCAGCATCACAATGGCGCCGGGAATTTCAAATGCCGGTTCAGAGCCGCTGGTTACGCTTGATGGTTCCCGTGTTCTAAGGGAGACATCAGAGGACAGGCAGGTCAAACTTCTGCTTGAACGAGCGGAAAACTACTACCAGCAATCGCTTTACTCTCTTGATCAGGCTGACATTCTTAAAAGCATTGAAACGCTTGAGGAACTTATCAACCGTTATCCTGATTCTGTTCACACGCCGAATACCTACTTTCTGATTTCTGATTTATTGAGCAAGAAGATTCAGGGTAAGGATGGCAACAACGGGGCGATTATGGCGTATCAGGATTACCTGTCCCGATTTGCCTTTTATGGAAACGCATGGCAGGCACAATACAACATCGCCTCCATTCAGTACCTGTATCTAAAAGACTATAAAGCCGCGATGGAATCAATAGAAAAACTATTTGAGGATTTCGTGGTCGCGCTTGAGCAAAATGATGACGATTTGATACAGGCGAAACTGCTGCTGGCGAAAATCCTTCACAAGAACGGACAGCCCGGCGAGGGCATGAAAGCCCTGGATGAAGTTGAGGTTTTGGATTATAAAATGGATTTCAGTTATACGGGACGCCTTATTCAGGGCATCAAGTCCAACCGTATTCTCAAGGATGGCATCGACAGTTTTATCTTCATGGGTAGGTTTGACAAGGACTTTCCGGTGAAGCGCCTGGTGAATAAATTCAGAAACGCCGAACAGGTATTGACAAGAAGGCTTCCGGGAATCACACGCAACTTCCCACTTGAAATATTTGTTTATACCGATTCCGAGTATTTTAATAGCACAACGGATCGAGATGGCAGTTTCGGAAGTGGTGCTGACGCCCAGATATTCCACATCGTCGAACAGCCGATTGAACCGCTTTTTGCGCAGATTTATGCTTTTATTCTAAACAGCCAGCCATCCGACCTTCGCGTGAATTTCCTCGAGACCGGATTTATCAACGCTTTCGGGGATGTAAATGCAAACATTGATACAGCCGCGCTGGAACTTGGAATCAGTGGTGGCTCCATTGATGGGGAAACCTTTTTTGACAATGCTGAATTTCCATTTGTGAGCGAGGGCCCGGCTATCGCAGCCGCGTATGTGAATTACCTTCTGGATAACTACCCGCCCGAATATTTCTATCGGGTTTTCAAGATGCTTGAGGGGTCGAAAAGCTCCGCGATTAAACTTGCTGGAGCTGAGGGCGGCGGTTTCAAAATGGAGGGCGGATGGGTGCGTCCGCAGACTCTGATAGATGGGCTGGGAAAAATCTATGGTTTGGCTTTTGATGGCATAACAGCTAATTTCATGGTTGAAATGAAAACACGCCGCGAGCAACTTGATGAAAATCTCGATAGATACTGGGCAGTCAATCCACCGGAAAAATACAAACTCAACCAGTCATCGCCGGAGGACGCCCTGATAAGCTATTTCAAATCAATCCAATCAGGGCGATACGAGGATTTGCGCAAATGCACATCGGGAGAACTTAGAGAGATTCTCGATGAGGCGCTCAGCTTTTACAAGAAAGAGAAGATACTCGATAAGGTCGAGCGATGGAAAATGGCGATTCCCTATATGGGCGTTAAAATCGAGGTCGTTAATCGAGAGGTCTTTTCTGATACAATCGTTGTTTTTGATGTGAACCTGCTAAAGGAAGGGAAAATTATGGAGAAAAGAAATCTTGTTGCGGTAAAAGAAAAAAGCAAGTGGTATATTACAGAGAACTGATTCCAAGTGAATATCTCAGTTATAATCCCCAGTTACAACACCTGGCCACTGATTGGCAAAACACTCCGGTCGCTTGCGAAACAGACCTTTGATAGTGAATTCGAGGTTATAATCGCCGATTGCTCCACCGATGGCTCCGAAGAAAAAATAAGCGCTGAATTTCCGAAATTTACTCTCCTTCACAGGGAACAGCGCGATTATCCTGGAGCGGCGCGCAATCGCGCGATTGATTCCGCATCGGGCGATATAATTGCGATGATCGACGCTGATGCTGAAGCTGATACCAACTGGCTGAAACAAATCGATGAGAATTTCAGAAATCACCCTGAAATAACGGGATTCGGCGGCGCGATTGCCAATGCCAATGAAAACTCAAAACCGGCGAGAATAGCGCATTTTCTGGAGTTCGGCGGCTATACGCCTGAGTGGAACAGGCGCAAGGTTCGCATGACACCAACCTGTAATCTTGCCCTGAAAAAAGAGGTTTTCGATTATGCGCGGTTTCTCAATGAATGGTTTGGCAATGAGGATGTTACAATCGCGAAAGAAATCGAGTCGATGGGCGGCCAAATAATATTTGACCCAGATATGCTTGTTTTTCACTACACTCGCGACACTTGGGATGCAATTTTCGCCCATCAGATAAGGCTGGGACGAGATACCGGACGGGCAAGATTCCGTTATAACCTGCCCGGCTCGTGGCTTGCGCACACTCCGGGAGTCTCATATTTGATTCCGATAATTAAATACATGCTGCTTATGAAACGCGCATTGGGTCCAGACAGGAAATACCTTTCGGACTTTTTGTCCTCCACTTCATCGGTTTTAAAAGCACTTAATCTATTTGCATCTGGTTTCAGAGAGGGAGTGAAAGGGGAAAGGGGAAAGGAAGTTAGGAAGTTAGAAGGTTAGTAAGTTAGTAGGTTAGCAGGTTAGTAGGTTGAAAAAGGGAAAGAAGTTATGGTGGCGACGTAGTCGAAGGGTAAAACGCAGTCGTCCTGAGCGTAGTCGAAGGGGAAAAACACTGAGGCGGGTGGACTCGAACCACCATTAGAGGCTCCAAAGGCCCCGGTCCTGCCATTGGACGACGCCCCAGCGTGCCTTTAATTATAACATTAAAAAACATCTAAAAAAGGCTCATTTTTCATAGCTCGGTACTGGAATACTTTTCCGCTGTCATTAAATTACTTTTATAAAAAAATCCTGTAAGCTAAAGATACTAAATATGAGACATATATTATTAGTAGAGGAGTTGGGATAACGACCATTTGTAAAAGTCATTTTTCATTTCAACCAATTGAAGAGGTAAGATGAGAACTAGTCAAACAATTGATTTCAGTCAACTTAGGGATGTTCCTACGCTTCCGGTTGTTGTAACCAGAGCGATTCAGGTTATCAACGATCCGGATTCCTCAGCGAAAGAACTAACCGACCTGATTATCCATGATCAGGTTCTCGCGGCTAAAATTCTTAAAGTTGCGAATTCAGCCTATTACGGCCTGCCAAGCAAGATTAACAATTTGAATCGAGCGATTACATTAATTGGTTTTGATGAAGTAAAAAGGATGATAGCACCAATCCTCCTTTTTAACACATTCAGGGATTTCAAAAACAACGAGTATTTTTCTTCACGCGATTTCTGGGTTCACAGCCTTGCTGTTGCAGATGCCTGTGAAATCCTTGTCGATAAAACCAACCAACCTCAGAACACCGGTGAAGCGCGTGTTGTGGGGTTACTGCATGATGTTGGCAGGTTGATCCTTGTCGGGGTTCTTCAGATTCATTTTATCAAAGTGATGAAAAAAGTATCAATGGGTGTTGATGTTTTACAAGCCGAGGAAGGGATTCTTGGTCTGGATCATGCCAGGATTGGCGCTAAAATCGCTGAGTCATGGAACCTGCCGGAGTCGGTAGTGAATATTATCAAGTATCATCACGATCCTGAAAACGCTGGAGAATATTCAAATCTGGCTGAGATTGTCTGCATGGCGGACTATCTTGCAAACGAACTCAATATCAAAAGTCTTGTTATTGGTGAGAGAAAAAGTGTGCCGGATTACATTCGCGACCGTTTCATTCAGGAAAAGGATGATCTTGATATTATCCTGACAAAACTTGAAACTGAGGTTGAGAAAGCCAAAACTCTGGTAGCCATCATTGATGACTGACTTGTGAAACAGGATAGAACTTTTGAGAACAAAAACTCTAAACCAACTGAAATCAGTTGGTTTTTATATTGTCCAGACCGGGAGCTTCAGCACCCCTGCCAAAAAAACCGGGAGCTTCGGCACCCTTGCCGGAAAACCGGTTTCTTTTCACCTGAGCAATGCGCAAATTCGACCCCCATTTTCCCGGTTAATGAGGAGGCTGTCTCAAAAGATTGCAAAGGTTAAATAATTAAGGC
>CBDURE010000153.1:0-8164 GCA_965369605.1 uncultured bacterium | reverse complement strand
ATTTTTTTTTACATGTCAGGGACTAACCCCACATAAATATACCCACTCCAAGTTGCCAGCATGACCCTACCCGTCTTGGAGTATCATTTCCGTTTCATTTCAGAATTGACTTTGTTTTACTGGTTTTCTGCATTCCGGATACTCAATTGATATGCAAGATAGATCACTTCTATCTAATTGTATCTGAGCTATCTCTGAAGTGATAAGCTCTTTAAAATAGCTGTCTAATTGTCTCCAGATTGACAGGTAAATACAATCTAAGGGTTATTAACATCAAATCAAAATATCATTATTAATCAGACTTTCATATGTCTGTAATCTCGACTTTACGGACATATGACATCAGTTCAATAAGTGAAAACCCCATAAAACCAGTATTCATAACAAACACAATATATATTAGTTTGTAAAGCCTATTAATTGCTGACAATTAAGATATTTCATGTTATTTACTTGCCAGTGCTTGACAAGTAAAGCAATATCAGTATAATCAGACATGTATCAATTACCCATCAAATCATAAGGACAATCTATAATGCCAGAAACACCAAGTAAAAATGCTCTATATGAGCAAGTCACCAGTCAGATTGTATCTGAGCTGGAGCAAGGCAAAATCCCATGGGTTAAGCCCTGGGTAATGGGAATTCCACCATCTAACCTGATTTCCGGGAAACCGTATCAGGGAATCAATCATGTTTTGTTAAGCATGACAAATTTTGAAAGTCCATTTTTCCTGACATTCAAACAAGCTAAACAGCTTAAAGGATTTGTTAGAAAAGGTGAAAAGGGCTATCGGGTTATTTACTGGAAAATTAACAAACTGGTAAAAACTGATCCTGTAACACTTCAGGAAACTGAAAGGACAATACCACTGTTAAAAGCATACTGGGTATTTAACGTTTCTCAGTGTGAAAATATCCCGGATGATAAAATCCCGGTTATTGAACGTCCCGACTGTTTCAATCCAATAGAATCAGCTGAGCAACTTGTTAATAACATGCCGAATCAACCCAGATTGGAGCATAGCAATCAACCTAAAGCGTATTATTCCCCACAGTATGACAAAATTCACATGCCTAATACAAGTCTGTTTAAATCAACTGAGGGATACTATGACACTTTTTTTCATGAATTGATTCATAGTACAGGACATAAAACCAGGCTTGGTCGGGATACATTGCAAACCACCAGACACGATGGAAACAATCAATACGATAAAGAGGAACTAATAGCAGAAATTGGTGGCGCTTTCCTCAGCGCAACTGCTGGAATGACCAGAGAAATTAAAAACAATGCTGCATATATCCAAGGTTGGTTATCAGCATTTAAGGATGATAGAAACATGTTAATACAGGCAGCTGCCAAAGCTACAAAAGCAGCTAATTACATCTTGAATAACTGATATTTGCATAAGCCCGGTATCAATCTGTTATCGGGCTTTCATATTACTTAATGAATCTATGGAGACAATAAAATGAACTTAGAAATAGAAATGGAACACAACCAGTTAACAAGCCCGGAACGTGTTACTTCTGATAATCCTGAACAGGATTATTACTGGCAAATTATCTATGATTTGGAGTATCGGGCTTATGATATGTTAATGTCACGGAAACGAAACGGTTCCGGGAATCTGGGCAATACCAAGGGCAATCGATGGAAACAGTCAAGTGCTGAGTTTTTCAATTCTCTTGCAAAACAAGCTCGAGACTGGCTTGAGGGAAATTCATCATTTCCTAATCCCTGGAGTTTCAAACAGTGGCAAAAGATACGGTCAATATTTAAGGACACTTCACTAATGCCGTATCAGGATAAAATCGACCGTGAAAAGGATACGCGAATGATGGATGAATTAAGGCGTAAAGCTAATGCGTATGATATTCTGAGCAATGGAAACGCGATGCCTGAGACTGTTTATAATCCTGATGATCTCGATGATTGCTACCTATAAGCAATAGCATAGTCAGTAATAACCTCAGTCAGGGCTAACAGCCCTGGCTTTTTTTTATGCCTGTTATCAGACAGTGACTCTACTACCTCAGTCAACAATGGAAACGGCCGGTAGTTAGTTGATCCATGGAAACGAACACATTATCAATTTCCGCAATGGAAACGGCGCATTATTTGAAAATGTAAAATCGCAAAAAAAAGTCTCCCAAGGCAAGTAAACCCTGAGAGACATATTCCGACAATCAATAATGATTGCCAGAAACACCACTATATTTATATCACAGTTTGAATGGGGGATACAAGGCATTTAACTTGCCATTCCCTATAATGCTATTAAGTTTCTCGTGGGATTGTTACTTTTTCGGATGCTCTTCCAGGTATTTCTCGATGAACTTTTTGAGTGAATCACAATCTATAAGCCAGAATTGAGGAGTTTTCCCACCAAATACATGCCGATTCCCCTTTAATCTGCTTTCATTGATTAAATGCCGGATTGTCCTGACAGCGCAACCGATAGCATGAGCTGCAGATTCAGGCAGGACATACTCAGTGCCATTAATATTAAACACTTTCAGGTTATTGAATCGTTTCATGCTTGGCTTATAGATAATCATAGTCTCATCCGATTAATGTTATTATCATAAAACATCCATGATGATAACACTTATCAATCAGAAATCGATAAACTTTTCAGCAGCTTCTTTAATCCGCTTTTGATTGTGGAAATAGATCATTGTTGTGCGTGGATCTTTGTGGCCAGCCATCGCTTGTGCTTGATGTAAACTAGCCCCACCTGCAACTGCCAGGGTTATTGCGGTATGCCTGAGACTGTGAGCGGATAATTTTTCATCATCAAGCCCTATTTCCCTAAGCACTGATTTGATAATCCGACTGACTGATCTTGTTGTGAGTTCCTTCATGTAGTTCCTGCGTGACATGGAAACAAAAAGGGAATCATCGATGTTAAATGGCATAACTTTCTTACGAGCATCAAGATAATCCCTTATAGGCCTTTCAGCACCGATGGTTAGAACTTTAAACTGATCCGGGCTATCCGCACCTTTTGCCTGTATATCTAAAATCGTCTGACCATCAAGAGTCCTTAAATGCTTAATCTTTGCGCGTACAATCTCGATATCCCGACAACCAGTTCTAACCATCAGGTTAAATATCGCATAATTCCTTAACCCCTCAAGTGTGCTAAGGTCGAACATATTGAGAGCATCCTTAATCTGCCCTGATGATAGAGTATGTTTTTTATATCCATTTCCTCTTTTAATTTTAATACTCTTGGCTACGTTCTTAGGGCATAAACCTTCCTGCTCCATCCAACTCCAGAGTTTTCGAACCACGGTTATATATCCGGCAATAGTATTCTCGGTTAAATTCATCCCTTGCCCGTTTCTCCCAGAGGTTTGCAGGTAATTTTTATAATCGAGGACATCCTGACGTGTCCAGTCAGACAGATTCATCGATTTCCCGGAATAGTTGATCCATTCAAGGAAAGGTTTCAATTGTCGTGTGTATGTATTAATGCTACTTTCCGAGCAATCAAGTGATTCCAGAAATCTTTCCACAATCAAAATCAGCGGTGGGAACTGGCTTTCAGAGATTCTATTATGCCCTGTGATTACTGATAATTTTGTCATTTTCGCTTTTCCTTTTGGTATTTATTTGTCATCTGCTGACATCTTAATGATACCACAGGTGGTTTATATGTCAACCTATGACAAGTAAAAATATGAATGATATCTTAATCTTCTCTAACCACCCATATTATGCTATTCTGTTGAAAACTAATCATTCAACCTAAGCTCAGGAGCAACATGTGTCTTGCACTTATTTCGATCCAAGTTTTGATCCTGAACTTATCCTCTTCACTGGAATTCCTGAAAACGATGCTGAGGGCATAGCAAATCGATATGGTTTAAATCCAGAACGTGTACTGAAAATTCTTCAGAACCTGCTTGAGATTGACATGTATAAATGGGGCAATCCCTATGTTACAGTCCTGGAAGAAGCTCTTAAATGTATGCATGGCAACCAGGCCGTTGAATTGTTCGAGAATTGCGATTTGGTAAAACTCAAGAACAGATATTCCACAAACTCAAACATGTATTCCAGGCAATATAATATTTATCCTTTTGAGAAATTTACGACCCGCTTAAAAAACTTCATTAAATACCAGCTAACTATTAAGGAGCGTCTGATCGAGACTGGTTTTGTCAACTATAAGGTTGCGATAAACACAGGATTGAATCGATGTCTTGCCACACTTTATTATGTAAAACCGTACTATGAATATATGATATTTTCTTCGAAAAAAGACTTTGATATGTTCATTGACTTTTATAAACTCCAAAACATCAGCAAGGAAAAGTATGCTGCTTATCACAAACTTATCAGGAATTACACATACATCGATTACATAGATGATTTGAAGCGATATGAAAGTTTTCATATTGATGAGGATATTCTCTATATAGGTTCTGGTTATGGCATATTCGCTTATTTGAAACCTTACGAAGAAGTGGAGTATTTCGAATTTTTGCCTGATGGTATGGGAGAGAAACTTGACGAATTACGACCTAAAGTATTTGAAATGCGACTGGAAGTGTTAAAGATTCTACTGAAGGCAGTTGAGAATGAAGATGTCACAACTTTATGGGAAGATTGTACTAATAAGATACTCAGCATGAATTTCACACACAATGAAGCGAAGGTTTTACTTTCTGCCGACAGGATTCTCTCCAACTTAGAAGGTGTACCATCTGATCATTACTATAATGTGATGGTGCACAGTGTCGGTCTCACAGACTTATTCTATGTAATCGGCTTCATGGAGAATGAGATTATCAATCGAACTGAGCAAAAAATTACAGAAATTTGGCAGGAAAATCCCATTAAAGACAAATTTGTATCGTACTTCAAGACTTTAGACCACCCGGAAAATGACAGAATCAATAGGATGCTTGATGAGATAATCGAGATAGAAAATACAAGGAAGGATTACATTGATAGCTTCAACGAAAGGTTGAAAACTTTTGTTAAAGAATCCTTGAATATCGAAAGGACAATCTTTACACCAAAGCGTGATGAGCAAGTTCTTGATGATTTAATCAGATTTTATCCAGAATTCAGAAAACGTCATAATGAACTTTATAAAATGCCTGAAAGTGAAGTGGACATTACAACATTAACTCCTAAACAAGAAAAAGATCGTTCGAGACATGAGTACAAGTGTCTTGATAAACTTCACATACCAGGAACACAGCCAAGAAAAAAGTCGAACATTATTATCCTTAATGGATATAAAGTAAAAATCGGTGATAAGCCATTTGTCCTCCTCATGAGGTTTGTATTGGAACTAAAACGAAATCCCAAGGGATGGGTTAACTCAAGAACCCTGGTTGAGGAAAAAATTATTAAGCACCATGATGACTATAGAGGTTATGGAACCCTAAAAACACCCATCAAAGGCTTTCTATTGAAGAAGAACGAGAATGATTTTATAGAAAATGATGGGGATGGTAATTTTAGAATTTCTACCCATCCTGATTTCATAACTTATGATAAGCATAAGCTTAAAAATCATCCTGACGATCAGATCAAGCAGATTGCTAAGCAGCTACCTAGATCGCGTTAGAATATAAAGGTTCCGACCCCAACTTCAATCCCTCCTTCAATGCCACAATCGTCCACTTACCCCTTGCTACACGTTTCATTTTTATCCTGATTCCATCCCACAAAAGTACGCTTTGGGACAGCAGTCCGGGACGCCATTTACACGTCATCAAGTGAATGGGTTTTGAATGTGGTTGATGGTTGGTTCTGAGTTGATTTAATCATCTTCACGGCTATGCCGCACGATTTCTCCATTTACTAGATAAATCACGTCTTCCGCAATGTTGGTTGTTAAATCGGAAATTCGCTCAAGGCTGCGAGCAACGCCAAGAAGCAGAATTATGCCCTTTGCATTATTGGGATTTTCCTCGATTGCCTTCAATGCAACATCGCGGATTTCCTTTTTCTGATCATTTGCCTCATCATCAGATGCAATAACTTTTTTGGCGAGTTCAATATCTAGGTTGATTAGTGAATCGAGAGCATCTTTCAGCATCTGGCGGGTTATCTCAACAAGGGGCGCTACATCGATTTTCACCGGTATAATATCAAGCTTGACCAGATCGCTAGCGTTGTATGCGATTTTCAACGCAAGATCGCCGATTCGTTCGAGATCATTGTTCATCTTCAAAACAGCGACTAAAAAGCGAAGGTCAATTGCGACTGGCTGATGCAATGCCAGAATTTTCAAGCAATCCTCCTCTATTTCTATCTCCATCTGATCTATCTCATCATCCTTTTTCACTACTGTTCTGGCAAGTTCAATATCTCGTTTTTCGAAAGCATCAACTGCCATAATGACACTTTCCTCAACTTTTGCACATAGTGCCAGAAGGCGCCTTCTCAGTTTTTCCAGTTCTTTCTCAAAATGTTTTGCCATGATTGTATCCTTTTCTTTTATGTGTTAATTCAATTGACCTCACCCCCCAACCCCCTCTCCACCATGTAGAGAGGGGGAGCAGGAACAATGTTATTCTTTCCCAACTCTCCATCATTTAGAGAGGGGGAGTAGGAACAATGTTATTCTTTCCCCACTCTCCATCATTTAGAGAGGGGGAGCAGGAAGAATGTTATTCTTTCCCCACTCTCCATCATTTAGAGAGAGAGCGGAGGAACCATTTTTTCCTTCTCCCCTCTCCTGATGCAGGAGAGGGGTCGGGGGTGAGGTACTTATTACTGCTTTCGTTAAATCCTAACCAAATCGGCCTGTAATGTAATCCTCTGTCTGTTTCTCTTTTGGTTTTGTAAATAACTGTTTGGTCATGCCAAACTCAACAAGAATGCCCTCATAGAGAAACGCTGTATAATCAGACACTCGCGCAGCCTGCTGCATGTTATGAGTGACTATAATAATTGTATACTGTCCCCTTAGTTCCTTAATAAGTTCCTCAATTCTGGCTGTCGATTTCGGATCCAGAGCTGATGTCGGTTCGTCCATCAGAAGTATCTCCGGATCAACAGCCAATGCTCTCGCAATGCACAATCGCTGCTGCTGGCCTCCGGACAATCCAAGCGCGTTTTCACCAAGACGGTCTTTCACTTCGTTCCACAAGGCTGCTTTTACAAGGCTTCTTTCAACAACTTCACCCAGCGATTTGCCTGATTTCACACCGTGAAGCCTGGGTCCGAATGCGATATTATCATAAATTGATTTGGGGAAAGGATTCGGTTTCTGGAATACCATGCCAACCTGGCATCTAAGGCTTACAACATCAACACGGGAATCATATATGTTGACGCCATCAAGAACGAGTTTTCCGGTAATCCTGCACCCGGGCACAAGATCATGCATTCGATTTATTCCACGCAGAAATGTGCTCTTGCCGCAGCCGCTTGGTCCAATAATAGCCGTGACAAGCCCTTTGGGTATGTTCAGCGAAACATCAGTTAACGCCCGGTTCGATTTAAAATATACGTTGAAATCCTCTGAATAAATGTGGCTGACAATATTCTCTGAATCCAATTCAGGAACATCCCTGAAAACGCTTTCCTGAATTATCATCTTACTGGAAGCTTCATCTTCCGAATTTGTTTTCAAGCCTTTGCCGCCTTCTGTGATTTCAGTTCGATCTTCCAACCTTGTGTTCACCTGTCCTTATACCTCATTGATCATCTATTTAACTTTTCAATTTCCTTGAGATTCGCGCTCTTAAGATGATTGCTGTTGCGTTTATCAGTAACACAACCAACACAAGAGTGAGAACCATCCCATACTGAACATGCCTGATTTCATCTACAGCTTCATGCTCTGTTGCCAGATTGTATATATTCCATGGCAGTGCCGGGGTAGGTTGAGTAAGTGTTTGAACAAGTGTAAGTGGCTTACCCATACTGACCGCGGCGGTAAAGATAATTGGCGCTGTTTCTCCAGCTGCTCGTCCCAAACTGAGAATAATGCCGGTCAGAATACCGGGAAGCGCCGCGGGAAGAATTACACGTACAACTGTTTTCCAGCTGCTTGCTCCCAGGCTTAATGACGCTTCCTTGTATGTCGATGGCACCGCTCTTATCGCCTCCTCTGATGACCGTATTACAACAGGCAATATCAGAATGGCAAGTGTCAGTGAACCGACAAGCACACTTTTGGATT
>CBDURE010000152.1:0-8238 GCA_965369605.1 uncultured bacterium | reverse complement strand
CGTATGTCCTGACACACGGTGTAGCGTATGTCCTGAAACCGTACATTTTAAACCCACCCCTACATGGCAAAAACAAAATCCCAATGAACCTAAAAACGCCAAAGAGTGTATAATTATTCAGGTAAAAGAAACATGAGAGGTTAAAAAATGAAACTGTATTCCGGCATCATCGTTACGTTCATCATCCTGACACTTTCCCTTCAGTCCGGGATGAAATTCCGCCCTGAATTCAGCCTTGATATCTCGGCACAACCGGGCATTGAGATTTACAACACCGGCAACGGGTGGCTTGCAGCGTTGAAAAGCGATTCCAGATTCCCCTATAAGATAGCATCCATCAGCAATACCGGAAGCGTAATATGGGAACGGACATTCATGTATAAAACTGTCGCTATCATCCCCGATGGCGGAGGCGCTCTTGTTCTCGATGAATACGGCAATTTCTATCGAATTTCGCGCAATGGAACAATCGAATCCAATCTGATGGGGATTGTCGAACCGGGACGCAATGTCATTGCCAAATCCAATGCGGGTCTCAATTACGCATCAGGCGGCGATAACGCTGTAACCTGTTTTAAAAGCGATGGCGATATCGAATGGATGCTGATGCTTCAGCAACCCGTAATGAATATTTTCACAATTGGAAATGACATCATAATCAGCGACAGAGCCGGAACGCTTATTAAATGCAACTCTGAAAGCAATGAACTATGGCGGCTTGAGGCCGGCGGCTTTGCCCCATGTAATCCTGAGATTTTAATCAACGGAAACCTGGTCTTTGGAATCCGCGATTCGATTGGCAAACAGGGCAAAATAATTGAAATCACAAATGATGGCGAAATTGTCTGGGAGACCAAACTCGGTTACGGTGTGAATCATGTTTATTCAGTGCAGGATGGTTTTTTCACTGTCGGCGCGGATTATGTAACCGCGTTTGACTCCGAAGGCACAATCAAATGGGGACAATCTTTCGAGGGCGCGAAAAAACTCATTCCGATGGGATTCAACGATGACGAGCGCCTTATCCTTGGAATTCTCAACAGCGGCAGGGATGATGACTTTCTGAAACTCACTCTACTTGACTGGGGAGGGAGCATTACTGTTGTTTGCAAAATCCCCGTGAAGAAGAATCAGTTTATCAACGTATCACGGCAGGGACGGCTTGTTCTCATTTCAGAAAGGGATGAAACACGCGTTTACAAACTCCAGACAATGAAGGAATATCTGGAAGAGCTTAATGCAAAGTAGAATTTATTTAATAGCAAAGGGATTTAACTCTTCTGCTGCCTTCATGTCTAGTAAGGGCTGATACGAAAACACATCCCAAAGCTGTTCTTCCCGATTTAATACATCAATCAGCAATCAAATATATTAGCGATAAACAACTATACAACTTGATATGGGCTGTCACCGTGGCTGTCACCATGGCTGTCACTTTTACTACAGATTTGAGATGCTCCGAGCGCGCTATCGCCGATGTTTCCCGGGATTTGCCCTCGCACTTAAAACGTTACATGAGGTATTATCCTACGCTTATAACAATATACAACTTGATATGGGCTGTCACCGTGGCTGTCACCATGGCTGACACTTTCCCCCTCTTTTCACCGCTTTTCTCTGCTACAATATATCCATGCCAAACCCCGATCACAATATCGGTTCGATTAACGAACGCTCGCTTCATTACCAAATCAAAGACTGGTATTCCGTTGAAACCGATGATATCGAGGTGAAAGTCGGAGGATATATCATCGACATAATTCGCGGCGACCTCCTTATCGAAATCCAGACCGGTAATTTCACTTCAATCAGGGACAAACTGCGAAACCTGGTTGAAAATAACAAGGTGCGCCTTGTTTACCCGATATCGGCACTGAAATGGGTGGTGCGAATAACATCTGAGGGCGAGGAAATCAGCCGACGGCGTTCCCCTAAAAAGGGAAAGCTATCCGATTTATTCACTGAGCTTGTCAGAATCCCCGATTTGGTTCGCGAGGATAATTTCTCGCTTGAGGTTCTGATGATTGAATCGGAGGATATCTGGTGCGATGATGGCAAAGGCAGCTGGCGACGACGCGGCGCCAGTATTGTGGACAGAAAACTAATCGATGTCCGGGACAGCGTCGCATTCTCAACTCGCGATGATTTCCTCCGGTTCATTCCGAAAAATATAGAAAAGCCGTTTACGAATAAAACGATTGCGGATGAATCGGATATGAAAATCGATGTCGTGCGTAAAATGACCTATTGCCTGAGGAAAATGGGAGCGATTGAGGAGGTCGGTAGAAAGGGGAATACGTTGTTGTTTGATTTTGTGGTTTAAATGCATTTTTCACTCTTTCAATCCAGCATTAATATAATAAGCACGATAGTATATATATGTAACAAATCATCCGGAGGCGGAATATGAACGCTCAACAAAATCCGAATTATGGAATCCTCATCGCAGGTATTATCATGCTGTTTGTATTCGGCAGCCAGCTTGCCATTGTAATATTTCAACCTGATGATATCTGGTGGACTCCCGCCTCAATGAAACTGTCAATGGAGGAAAGCGATGACAGAGTGGATATCTATATAAAAGACAAACGCCTCGTGGATATGCTTGATAATGAAGAGCTGTTGCTGAAAACCGATGCTGAATCTGTCGAGTTGAAAAAAGCGGATATCACTTTCAGGCTCAACAACTGGGATAAAGTAAGAGCATCGCAATTGGCAAAAGTCGGAATCACCTCAGCGCTTGTAATGGCAAGTTTGATGATGATCGCTTATGCTCTTGTATTGATGAAGAGAGCACGAACCTCCGAATAGTTCAAACAGCGCGACTTCTGAAACAAGCACTGAAAGTGGTTTTATTTTGTGTTTGATTTGGACCCGCTGCTGCTATAAATCTCGGTAAAATCAAAAGGATTGAAATGGGCAATAACCCGGTGTCAGACACCTTGTGTCTAGACACCTTGAGTGTCCTAATGTAGGGTGTCGGACTCCTTCATATTATTCGCACAATTTTACTGTGAGGCATGAATAGGCTGGTAGACTAACTTTACAATATATGGCATTTCAAATTAACTTGGGATACCGGTGTCAGACTCCTTGACAATACCATTATCAAGGTGTCAGACTCCGGTAAAATTCAAAAAAAAACACCCCCATAATTACAATGGAGGTGATTTAATATTTCAAAATTTCTCCGGCTCAATGTACGACATAAACAGACCCGTCACTCCAACCTGTAGCCTGATATCCTGATTGAACAGGTATTGAACCTACAGCCAGGCCAATCGCAATATAATCCCTGTCATCATCAAGAAGATCATTCAGGTAAAAACCGACTCTGTCCCATCCCATACGACCATACCCGTCCTGATCGGTTTCACCGAATTCACTGTTCAAGCCCTCAACATTTGACTCTGTATATGGTATCCCTGAGCCATAGACATCGTTGGCTGGTTCGAAATCAGTTAATTCGGATAGAGATTCTGCCGGATTGGGTTGTGAAAGAGTTCCGTAACATTGCGCCATGCCACTGGAGGGCCATACTCCAGCCAATCGACAATAACCATCGAAGAACGCCTCTTTCTGTCCTTCAAGATCGGGAACAGGATTTGGGCATTGAGCAATTGACCATTTGAATGTATCGGCATTGGTGCCCCAGCAACGAGGTCCAATATGATATCCAACTGCATTTTCGCCTCTCCAGCTGTCAATATAAGTATTCGAGTAAAGTTCCCAGAAGATAAATCCCCATCCTTCCAGACCACCCGGATCACCGCCCTCTGTAATCACTATCCATTCATTTCCGGCAACCTCATGACCGGCATTGCTTACAAATAACAGGAAAATCTCGTATGAAGGGCCCGAATCAGTTGCCGGATTGCCGCCGACTTCAGCCCTCGCGATAACCCTAATTCGAATGTCATCATCCCAGTCGTTGCCGGATGGTTCGAATTTGTAATCGGTGTTTGTTGTTGTGCCTATCACTGTCCAACCGGTACCATCCCAGCCGTCGCCGCGTTCGATCGCGTATTCCGCGACACCGGGCTGGCTGTCATCCCAGTCGATATCTATGGAGGTTATCAGTTCAGGATCAGCGCCGCCCTCGCCCCTGTTAATCGCTGTTACAGTCAAATCGCCAACACTGTTTAAGACGCCTGCAAACACCGCGATTTCAAATGTTTGATATGTGGCAAATTCATCAATCGCGAATAATCCCATCAGCGGATTGACTGTGGGATTAACTCTCTCGATTCCATCCATGCCGTTCAGCAATAGATTTGTGTTCTGTCCTGATGAATATGAATCTGTAACTTTAACAAGTGCCGGATAGATGCCCTCACCAACAGCATCAGTATTTGTGATTGTTGCTGCATAAATAAGAGGATCAGCCGGATTATGCCCGGTCCCTGATACAGGAGCGCTTCCATCGATTATAACCGGCGTTAATGTAACTCCAGGAACATCAACTGTAATTTGAGACACTGATGAATCATCGAGCATTTCGTTTAGTTCATCACCAACTGCAACGCCGTGGCTGATATCCACAACATGAATTTCGATATCCGCAGTAGAAGTGTCAATCCCGGCTGCGAGATCATTTGTGATTATCTCAACGGAAACCTCGCTCGCTGCTTTCTTGTTATGCTGCGGTACTCGGTATTCCGGAGTGAACCGATCGCTTTGTGATGCGGCGCTTACAGCGTATGTACATCCGACCGCAAAGATAAAACTGAACTGGCCATCAAGATCAAAAACGTAATCCTGGTTGTTATAATCGCTCCCCATCGCCATGACAAGGTTCCCGGATGGCGGCGGATCTGTCACACTCTCAAATCCCATTGGATTCGATGGCAGATAATTCCCCGCGGAATAGTCATCGCAATGAGTTATGTACGGATGAACTGACGCATCTGTTGGATAGAAATCATCGATAATTGAATCAAGATATCCGGTGTAACCATCAGCGTTGACAAGAATAAATCCAGCTGTTGATTCGCCAATGCCATTGAATAATGTCGCAGTTGAATTTGAAATCACAATTCCCTCGACATTAAATATATGCAGGTCGGCACGATTTTGTCCGGATATCGGCTTAAGTAAATCGCCGACATCAAACGGGTGCTTGATTCCGATTGACAAGACAATATTCCCGTCAGCGTCAACGCCAATCGATTGGAGTTTTACACAATCGTAACATGGGTTCATCTTGAGAAAATTAGTGATATCCACAACCTCAAGAACATCAACCAGCGCGCCTTCACGAAGAGATGTAATTTCCGCTGTCTGATTATCAGCGTCAACGCTTACATCAAATAGGCCAAGAGCGCCCATTCCCTGAGCGGGTATGCCATCGGATATCCAGTCACTTACTCCAACCGGCAATGATGAAGTTCCAAATGCAACATCCGGTGTTAAAGCGTCATTTAACAGGTTCGTCCCGCCTGAACATCCAATACCGATAATTGATACAAGCACTACCATTAGAAAATACATCTTTTTAAACATAACAATCACTCCAAAGTCATTTAATAAATTAAGTGGATTAAATATTATATCAGAAATGAATTATTAAAAGCGGCGACGATGAAAACTAACAGAAACCTAGCATATTATTCAAAGGAGATAATATCCAAAAGTCCACGATTGAACTCGTTGTCATTCCAAACCTGACATTTTCATTCCGGGCTTGATATTGTCATTCCAAACCTGATATTGTCATTCCGGGCTTGATATTGTCATTCCGGGCTTGACCCTGAATCCATATTGATAGGCAAAGAAAGATGGATTCTGAATCAAGTTCAGAATGACATATTTGGATAAACAAAAAAACCGGGTGCCGCCCACACATCACGTCTTTTTGTGATTTGTGGGTGACATGTCAACTACCCCGACGCAATCCGCCTCACAGCATCAATCGCATATTCAATCTCATCCGCCGTATTAAATCCCGACACACTCAACCGCAACGTCCCCTCAGGACTGCTTCCAATTGCCTTGTGAATCAACGGCGCGCAGTGCATTCCCGTACGGCAGATTATTCCATATTCCGAATCCAGAATATGGCCCGCATCCTCAATTGCAACGCCCTCAATTCGAAATGAAACCAGAGGCATTCTGTCAACAACCTTGTTGTTATCAAAAACATGCACCCCCTCTATTTCCGCGACACCATCCCTCATACGTTTCGCATTTTGCCTTTCAGCCTTGTGAAAATCCTCAACATCAGAATCCAGCCATTTCAGCGAAGTTAGCAAACCTGCGAATCCCGGAATGTTTGGCGTACCCGCCTCAAGGCGTACCGGCATCTCCTCAGGATGAAACCTGTCCTCAGTACACGTTCCGGTTCCGCCGACAAATATCCGTGACAGTTCTATATCAGATGAGACATACAAACCGCCTGTCCCGACAGGTCCCAGAAGCCCCTTGTGGCCGGTGAAAGCGACAACGTCCGCAGCAATCTCCTTCGGATGAACTGCAATATGCCCAAGCGTTTGTGACGAATCCAGAAGAGTTATCGCGCCGGCTTCTTTCGCTTTTTTCAAAAAGGGAGCGATGTCGTTTATTCGCCCGGTTACATTCGACGCGTGGCACATCGCGACTAAATCCGGCTTGCTCTCAAGTAACTTGTCAAACCGGCTTGCATCAAACGCCCCTTCTGAATCAAGCCCGACAATCAAAATCTCAAATCCGCCTGACTCCGCGCGATGATACAACGGGCGAATCACTGAACTATGTTCCATTACAGTTGTGATTACCCTTTTCGTTCCCCGGCAGCATAAACCGTAAATCGCGATATTTAACGCCTGCGTTGCGTTTGCTGTTAAAACAATACAGTTGGGATCATCGATATCGAGAAGGTCGGCTAGTTTTTCACGGCATTCATCCAAAATGCCTTTTGTTTTCGATGTTGTCCGAGTTGAATGAACCGACGGCTGCTCCAGTTCCTTAAAAACAGCCTGCGCGACTCCTGGAGCTTTTGGCCACGATGTCGCTGCGTTATTCATGTATATTTTTTTCGAGTTGGATTTCATGGCAATATGTTAAATGGCGCTTGGCTTTCAGGCAAGTTGGAATATTGCTTGCTCCCCCCCTTAATCCCCCCGCGAACAGGGGTGGGGGCATAACGACTAATTAATCATCCGTTAAACACTCTCAATATGCTATATTTTCACCTGGAGTTTATCATGGCAAAGAAACCTAAAAAGAAAAAGAAAAAAAGTTTCCAGCAGGAAATTCGCGAAAAGCAAAAGCAAACCGAAACCACAACAACCACCGAACCGGTTGTTTTGGCGGATGACCTCGATTCAGGCACGCGGATTGGATTTATCCTGATGTCCTACCTGCTTTTTATTGTCGGTTCAATCGGGTGCCTTATAATGGGCTTCGCCGGCAGGGAAAGAAGAGGCTCCGGCGAGGTGCTTATCATCGGCTTCTCGGCAGTATTCCTTCACGCTCTTATCATTCTCTGTTATATGGTAAATACAAAACCATCAATCGGAATTCCCCCAATCGTTCCAATCGCGATTCTCGCCGTTTTTCCAATAATATTCATCATCGCCGGATTTGCCGCTCGGAATCAATCATGGGCCGTAGTGGTTAAAACAATCGGACTGACACTTTTAATCCCGCATTACATCGCTCTTGCAGCAATAATCCCCAGAATGGCGTGGGATGAGATTGAACGCAATGAAATTCAGGTTAAAAATAACGTGCTTACAATTCAAAACGCGGTGGATCGTTACGCCTACGAAAATGAGAACCATTATCCGGATGATATCCAAACGCTGATTGATAAAGGCTACATGAAAAAGTTACCCGGCAATCCATTGTCTGATGACCAAGTTCCGATGCGTGATATCGAGTTCAGATCATCCGGCAAAGAGGGCAACTTTTCATATATAGCGATGATAAGCAAAGGCAAAACAACAAATTACTATCTGATTGGCTACGGTGCGAACAATCCTGAATATTCATCAAAGCCTGATTATTACAAGGATGTTGACAAGGACGGTACGCATGACAATGTTCTTATCGTTCTAAGAGGAAACACTGAAGGCCTGTCAAAAACGCTGCCGTTGAAGAAGCTGCTTGAATAGAATCCACTCATTAATAATCGTAGCGCTGGCGTTTCGAGGCTGTTAAAAAGACGTCGCAAACAAGAAACCCCCACCCCAGCCCTCCCCGCAAGCGGGGAGGGAGAATATTGTCTTTTCCCTTCGCAAGTGTATAGACCGTGTATAT
>CBDURE010000151.1:0-8316 GCA_965369605.1 uncultured bacterium | reverse complement strand
CAAAATTCCCGCCGCAAATTAAGCTGCGTCAGGAAAATATGAGTAAAACATCGGAACTTCTACATATCAAATTTATAAAAAACAATCCACTGTGTCAAGAGTAGATAGTTGACACAGTATATTTAGATGCTATTTTGAGTATAAATAGTTCACGTTTTACGATATTTCAGGTTTTATAAATCCGCTATTAAATCTAATGTCATCTAAAATTGTGTAATTCTGTAAATAGTGTCATTCCGGGCATATTAGTGTCATTCCGGGTATATCAGTGTCATTCCGGGCTTGACCCGGAATCCATCTGCCAACCTAATAAAAAGAATGGATTCTGAATCAAGTTCAGAATGACACTCCATTCATCAAGTTCAGAATGACACTCCATTCATCAAGTTCAGAATGACAGATACGACAGAATGACAACTCTTTATATCTCGTTTATCTCATCAACCAGCCATTTGCCTTTGCGTTTAACAAGCAGCGCGACTAATCGAATCTCCTTCTCGCCATCATCCTCGCCAAAGACAAACAGTTTAAACACAACATAGGTTTCTTTATCTTTGATATCCACATTGAGAATTTTGATATTCATGTCGCCTTCATCATCGGCGGCGCACCAATTTTCCAATTCCTGTCCAAGGATATACCCCTGAGCCATTTTTCCAGTGCAATGGAGCTTCGCGCTTTCATAGTCTCTCAGATTTACCGCCCTGAAAAACTGCCTGAGCGCATCCTGCGGAGGATTCGCCAAATCGCAGCCCATGAGCAGAACTATAATGAATGGTAGTATGATAAATAATGTAAATGAATGTTTCATTTGATTTATCCTGTCCTTAGTCATTGCATCATACAAAAGGTAAATAGACGTCATTCCGAGGTTCCGCATATCTAGCCACCTCCCCGGCATGCCTGTGAGGATTGTCTGGGTGGATTCACATTTTCATATAAAGGCATGACCGGGTTACAGTGTAAACAAACTTTTTCAACATGCCCGCACCACAACAATAATCCGCTTTTTCATAAATCCCCTATCGGCGCTTTGATATCCTTCTCTTTCGCGAATTCAATTGCTTCATCGTAGCCGGCATCCACATGACGCGCCACGCCTATCCCCGGATCATTTGTGAGAACTCTGTTCAGGCGTTCAGCCATCATTTCAGAACCATCCGCGCAGACAACCATTCCGGCGTGGAGGCTGTATCCGATTCCCACTCCGCCGCCGTGATGATAACTCACCCAGGTCGCTCCTGATGCCGTGTTCAAAAGTGCGTTAAGGACAGGCCAGTCGGCGATAGCGTCACTGCCATCCTTCATGCCCTCCGTTTCACGATACGGCGATGCCACCGAGCCGCAATCAAGATGATCTCTTCCTATAACTATAGGCGCTTTCAACTCGCCGTTTTTAACCATGTCGTTGATAATTCCGCCGAAATGCGCTCGTTCGCCATACCCTAGCCAGCAGATTCTCGATGGCAGCCCCTGCCACGAGATTCGCTTTTGCGCCATTTCAATCCAGTTCACCAGTGATTTGTTATTTGCAAATTCGTGTTTTATAACATCATCTGTTTTAATTATATCCTCGGGATCACCGCTGAGAGCAACCCATCTGAAAGGTCCCCTGCCCTGGCAAAAAAGCGGTCGGATATATAGCGGGACAAATCCCTTGTAACCGAAAGCGTCATCGAATCCCGCTTTTTCAGCCTGGCCGCGAAGATTATTGCCGTAATCGAAAGTAACAGCGCCACGCGACTGCATCTCAAGCATATACTGAACGTGCTGAACCATGGAAACGTATGACAATTCGATATATTTCGACGGGTTTTCCTCACGAAGTTTCAACGCATCCTCGAATGGAATTCCGTGAGGGACATATCCGTTAAGTTCATCATGGGCGGATGTCTGATCAGTCAGGATTTCAGGAATCACATTTCGCTCAATCATACGCTGGAGGACATCAACCACATTCGCATGAATTCCAACCGACTCAGCTTTCTTTTCAGATTTGAGTTTAAGCGCAAGGTCGATTCCCGCATCGATATCATCTGTCGCGTGGTCGAGATATTTCTGCTTAAGTCGTTTTTCGATTCGCTTCATATCGACATCGCAGCCGAGATAGGTCGCGCCTGTCATTACACCTGCAAGAGGCTGAGCGCCGCTCATTCCGCCAAGTCCGCCTGAGAAAATCAGTTTGCCTGTAAGGTCGCCGCCATAGTTTTGTTCACCTGCCGCGACGAAACACTCATACGTCCCCTGAATGATTCCCTGAGTGCCGATGTAAATCCACGAACCGGCTGTCATTTGTCCGTACATTATCAAACCGAGTTTATCGAGTTCACGAAATTTATCCCAGTCAGCCCAGTGCGGTACGATATTTGAATTCGCGATTAGCACTCGCGGGCAATGCTCGAATGTTTTGAAAACGCCTACAGGTTTTCCTGATTGAACGAGAAGCGTTTCATCGGGGTCAAGTTCGGTGAGCGCTTTTTTGATTGCGTGATAGGATTTCCAGCTGCGAGCCGCCTTGCCGGATCCGCCGTAAACGATAAGGTTTTCCGGCTCCTCCGCCACCTCAGGATCGAGGTTGTGGGAAATCATTCTGAACGGCGCCTCAATCTGCCAGTTCTTGCATGATAGCTCATTCCCGCGAGGGGGGTGAACTGGTTTGTATTCTGTATTTGATGTCAATTGCATAACCTCCGTGAATTGGGTCATGATGATTTTATCATTAGATGTCGATGAGTTGTAGCCCCGGCTTTTCATGAGATTGTCTTAGAACCTCCAAACAGAAGAAAAAACGTCATTCCCGCGAAAGCGGGAATCCAATTATTTCTTTATTCAGGCAATAGCCTAGGTCTTTCCATTCCTGATTCAAACATTCATTCAACTCAATCTTCTATGCATCGTACTATATTCGAATCAGAAGAAAAATGGATTCCCGCTTTCGCGGGAATGACGTGTTATTCGACATAATGAGATAATCGAATGTAAGAAACAGATTCCGAGACGACATTCGTAGGATTTTATTTATTTAATGCATCAAAATTGATTCAATGATAGTCTATTAAGTAGTATGTTCGGACGCCTTAGAGGATATTTCCACAAAAACGACAGGGATTCACTTAACCTGTACCAGTCGGTCTATTGCGGCGCGTGCAACGCATTGGCGGATAGATTCGGTGCGAAAGGACGTATTGTGCTGTCGTATGAATTCACTGCCGCCGCCGCGCTTTTGCTCTCTCTTGATGATTCCTCACCAAACGAAACAGCGCTGCGATGCCCCTTGAAGGGAATCGGGAAACGTAACTGTGCCGTGTTCGACCAGAAATGGATTAGTGATTTAATCGACCTCTATTTATGCCTCATGCATTTGAAAGCATCCGATGATCTCGATGATGAGCGCGGTTTGAAACGCATCCCCGCTCAGATGTTCCAGAGAGCTTTCAAAATCGACCATGAAGAAATAAAACAAAAAATGCTTGAGATCAACTTTGATTATCAACTGGCAAAAAATCTTGTCGCTGACCGAAATAAAAACCATTTCGAATGGCTCGATGAATCGCTTGAGGCATCCGCGCAACTGTTTGGTGAAATCGGCAAGTCGGTTTCGCATATTTCAGGCAGGCAGGATATGGAAACAGAACTAACCAAATTAGGTGAAAGCCTTGGGCGATGCATCGATTTAATCGACATGCTGGAGGATTTACCCGCGGATTTAAAGCGCAATCGATTCAATCCGCTTGCGCAGATATATTCCAACGGCTCAAGAAAACCCGCGGTGATTCGTAAAAACGCGTCGGATGATATCGATTATCTTGTCAAACAGCTCTCATGTGACCTTGCAATCTCACTTCAAAATTTGGAATTAAAAAGACACGGTCAACTCATAAAGGGAATTTACGGCCGTTCGATTGAATTCTCGTTTTTCCGAGCGCTTGGGAAGAAGAAACCTGAATACTGCAAAATGAAGGAGGCGGCAATATAGTGGCGGATGATTATTACGATATCCTTGGGGTCGGCAGAAATGCCTCACAGCGCGAGATTGAATCGGCGTATAAGAAACTCGCGCTGGAATTTCATCCAGACCGCCACATGGACAATCCGCTGGCTAATCTGGCTGAGGAACGGATGAAATCGATAAACGAGGCGTACTCGGCTTTAAAAGACCCATCGAGCAGGCGGCAGTATGATTCAGGCGGAATGCGCTCAGCGCCTCCCCCGCCGCCACCGTCATATCAAGCGCCCCAGGAGACATATCATAAACAATATCATCAGTCTGACACCGGTTACGCATATACGGATGACTGGGGCGAACAGACTGAATATCACGGCGCTGACCCGGCAAGGATGCGCGACCTTCGAGACAAGGCGCTGAATTCGTTTAACGGCAGAAAATACACTCAGTCAATAAATATACTCGACCAGATTCTACGGCTTACTCCCGATGATGCCGGCGCGCATAATCTCAAGGCGATGGCTAACATTGAGATGTCAAATTTCCGCGAGGCGATTTTTTCACTTGGCAACTCGATTCGAATTGAACCGAACAACGCGGTTTATCATTTCAATCGCGGCGTGTGTTATGTATCAATGCGAAATCCGCGGCTGGCGATTCGGGATATTGAAAAAGCGACAAATCTCGATGTCGATAATCCGCAATATCTGATAGGGCTGGCATCCGCGCTGCATATGGCCGGACAGCATATCAGGGCAAGAAGTGTAGCGGATCACGCGCAGTCAATAAATCCGGAACATCCATCGGTGCGTATATATATGAGCCAGCAGAACATGAGGGAAAATATGCGTGAGCAGTATTATCAGCGGCGCGGCTGCACATGCGGATGCTGTCCCAGAATGGCTGACTGTATGTGCTGCGCCATGCTTTGCGATTTATGCTGCATTCCCGGCGGATGTTGCGTGATTAGATAGAATATGGGGATTTAACTCAATGATGCCCCCACCCCGACCCTCCCCGCAGGCGGAGAGGGAGAAAGCAGTGTCTATTAATCATAGGCCTATAGACCGGACACATGGATTATAAATGAAAAAATATAACTTCTCCCCACGCTCTCGGGGGATTAAGGGGGGAAGAGAAGGAGGCAACAAACAAATGACTACATATGAAAACACAAATGATATTTCGCAATTGATCGATTCAGCTATCACTCTCCAAAATCGCGGACTCCACCTGCAATCAAGACACGCTTTTGAAAAAGCGCTGTCGATTGATCCGACACATCCGGCTGTGTTGAAATTCTTCAGGTTTCGAACAAAACGTACGGATGAACACGGCGATTATTACGAGGAACCCGAGGTCAGTTGCTGCTGCTGTCCCTGCTGTGCAGGTAATCTTGGTGAGTGTTTATGTAATCTGGCGATTTGCGATTTCTGCTGCATTCCCGGCGGATGCTGTGTTATTCGATAACCTCATCATCAATCGAACATCCTGAAATCCTGACACCATTGCTGCTTGCCTCGATATCATCAAGAGCTATTTCCCTGCGCATTATTAATATTTGAATGCTGAAATCGAATGGTTCGTTAAGAACAGTTCTGTTCATATTCTTGGATATTTCATTCCCGTCAACATCGAGAATTTTCTCAATTCGATATTCCAACCGTCCCTTTGGAGTGAGAACCATGTCGCCATCAAAATCCAAATTCATTTTAACAGGTGAAAAGTACGCCCTAAGATACAAATGACCATCATCGTATCGCAGGACAGGATCAACAAGATTAACGCTGGCGTCAGCAAGCCGTGAGGATATTTCATCATATGTCGTGAATCCGCTGAATTTAATCCCCGATATCGCGTTTATCGTGCGACGCTTGTGCCAGAAAGCGGATTTAGCATCATAATCGATACGGGCGACATCCAGAGTTATATCGCTGTATTGTATATGGTTCCAATGCGCGTTTTTAGCCTTTACATGCAGATTGTCAACATGTACATCATTCCTGAACAGTGACATGTTGCCGGTATATGTAATTTCCTCGATATCAGCCAGCGGAAGTGAATGAAGATGGCGGTCAACTATTTCCTTCGCCTGCCTGTTTCGCGACGGCACAAGCGATAGATTCAACCAGGCAATGATACATATCACGAAAATTGATATGGCAAAAAGTGACCGCATGTGGATATGATAGCAAAATCTGATGTATATCGTGTATCCTATATGAAACCTTTCTTGAAATTGCGGCTCATATCATATACATTTATTCTTGGGTTAGCATCCAAATGCAGGAAATCATCACTCGGAGGTGCGCATTGACTCGCCGAAGTATGAATAAATCTATCTCCATCAACATATTGCTGTTTGTTATCTTGTCTTCTCTGCTACTCTCCACCGGATGCGGCAATGTTGGCAGGATGATCACAATCGCAACACAGTTGGGTCATGATTGCGAACAGCTTAAAAGTATGGAACTGGCTGAAATCGAAAAACTTATATCGCCTGATGTTGATATCAACAGGATTAAAAAAGATCCTGAGGGCATCCTCGGACAATACATACGCCTGAAAGGCAAAGCTGATATCAAGGGAACAGAGGATTTCCCGCTGGATATATCCACCGGTAAACCGAATCAGGGCGGAGAAGTTTTCATCCTCGATAAAGCTGTTTTCGTCATTACCGTGAAGGAATATCCTGAGCTCAAACAGGATGACATGGTTGAGATTGTCGGACTGGTTTCAAAATCCCGATTTTTAAAAGCGACAGCGGAACTATATCCCGATGAGAAATATCCTGACCTTGTTACGGTAATCGCGAAGGATGTCAAGATTATCAAGGCTGAAGAACCGTCTGTGGAGGAGAAACCGAAGGAGGAATCGGATGAGGATAATAAACCTGAGGTATCTGAGGAACAGAAACCTGACGCTCCTGATGATGAGTAATGACACGTAGCCTGGCACTTCGGCAGGCTCAGCACAATCTATGAGATTGAAATCCATTTCCCGGGAAAAACGAAAGCAACCCACACATATCCGGTTATTGAGAAACCATGATGAAATCTTTTAATAACCGAGCCCCGAACGTTAGTGAGGGGTAGTCCGAATTACAATTCAACCTCACTTAATTCCGCACCAACCCCTCACTAACGAGCCTGTCGGGAAAGGTTGTTGTTACATCTCATCCCCCCCTTAATCCCCCCGCGAGCGGGGGGAAATATTTTTGCATTTGCATACGATATACACGGTCTATACACTTGCGAAGGGAAAAGACAATATTCTCCCTCCCCGCTCGCGGGGAGGGCTGGGGTGGGGGCATTTTATTTGCGATACCTTTCTTGACAGGCTGTAACTTTCGGAGCTCAGTTAATTTGTGTTATTGAGTAGTTCGGGAAAAACGGCGTTAATCCACGCAATCTCCGGGAAATTGATTCCCGCGCTGCTACCGCCAAAACTTGACTAAATCCACCGTTTTTATGATACAATTATATTGTCCGGCTTCGGCTGGGTACGCCCGGGATGTTCAAGGAGCATAATTTGCTCCAACACTTATCCCTTGGGAACCTGTTCTGCCGTTGGCGTGAAGGCCGTTCGCGAACTTCGGTTCAAGACACGGGTAATTCCTTCGGGAATTATTAAGACGGAATCCCATTAGACGGTAGGCTTTTAAGCCCTGGCGAGACAGCCAGTCAGGTACCCACCTTGGACCAGTCGGGGTCCAATTGGCTTCTTGGCAATCCGGGTTTTTAAGATAATCAATGTGGCCAGAGTCAACTTGATAGTACGATTGAAGGCCACAATAAATAGAAACCCGATTTATCGACAGTTGTCTGTAAAACGGGCCTGTAATTTACTAAATAAAGGAATGGAGGTTCTGGAATGCCAGTAACCGAAATTAACAGTGAGAATTTCGACGCTGAAGTTCTATTATCATCGAAGGAATCCCCTGTTCTCATCGATTTCTGGGCGCCATGGTGCGGCCCGTGCAAGATGATCTCCCCTATCGTAGAGGAACTTTCTGATGAATACGGCGAAAAGGTCAAATTTGTAAAGATAAACACCGATGAAAGTCCTGATACCGCTACCAAGTACGGCATTATGAGCATCCCGACGCTCATAATCTTCCGCGATGGCGAACCGGTGGAGAGAATCATTGGATTCACACAGAAAAACAATCTGAAAAAGAAAATCGATGAGCAGCTGTAGGAAGGCAGAAACATCCGTTTGAAAACCAAACCCGCAACGATGCGGGTTTTTTTATCGTTTACAGCTCATGTTGTAGGGGCAGATCCCTACTATAAGCTTTTTCAACAGCCCTGAAACCTCGACTTTCGACATTTCAGGCTAGCTATACGCCATTAATCCGGGTGCCGCCC
>CBDURE010000150.1:0-8347 GCA_965369605.1 uncultured bacterium | reverse complement strand
CGTATGTCCTGACACACGGTGTAGCGTATGTCCTGAAACCGTACATTTTAAACCCGCCCCTACTGATGATATGTTAATAGCTGAGAAATATTTTAATAAATCCTGCTTCGGAGGAAAATCATGAAACAACTACACCTGCTTGTTGTACTGATGCTGGCGTTTGTTTTGCCGGCATGTTCCAGCGGAAATGGTAATCCCGTCACACCACCTGCGGATGAATTCGTTCCGCAGGAGGCATCCGATGTTCTCTACTCAGTATCATCACGGGAGACATCAGCGTACAAGGCGTTTGGGATTTATCATGTGATGATAAATCCAGCCACGCTTACAGGCGAGATAATACCGGCGAGAAACGCACAGGCAATCGGCGATACATTCGATGCCGACCTGACTCAGTTTCTAACACTCAGCCCGTGCTACAACTGCCTGAAGATCAACGGTATCGCTTTTCTAGGCGATGATCAGATTCAGGTCGGATTTTCCGTCAAGCACCCATTTCCTAACATTAATGATCGCCCGGACCTTCACGGGTTCGATGTCCGTGGAATTGTGATTGCAAACGGGAACTACAACTTCCCGCTTACGATGGTCGAGCAGAGCGATGGTGAAACGCTGAAAGCGCGTGCGAATGTCAGCCTTATTTCTAATCCTGATGGCTACACCAGCCATTTCGATTCTCTCGCGGCTGACACAAATTACTTCGACCCGCCGCGCGATTACAACGCGAATATTAATCCATATAAAAGATATTTTGTGGATGCCACATCAGGCGCTTTTGATCCGCTCAGCCCAACGGGATACAATGTAATGCACACGGGCGCGACCTGGGACAACGAGAATTACATCTTCAACGCTGACCCCGCAGAGCCTCCTTTGGATTTTATGTTTGTTGTGGATTGCGCGTACGGCCATTCGGCGACATACAAAAATCGCCCGACACCGTATTACTTCCTGCCTGAGTATAACCGTAAAGAGGCATGGAAAGTGGATTACACGATTGTTTCAAACGATCTTCAATCGGGCGATACAGGTTCATCCGCGCAGATTCAGGTTCAAGTCTGCGATTGGCAGGCGGGTTTGACTGCAGATTTGGAATACCCCAATCCCGATAACATGGGCGGAATAAGCGCTGACAGCGATGTCGCTTCTGTAAGCGCCGAAATTTCAAATGTCAGTGGACTGGTTGAGGAAACATCGCCAGCTTCAGGAACGGGAACGGATGCGGACCCGTACATTTTCAATCTGACTGTACCCAACGATGATGGTGTTGCAGCGGGTTACTATTACGGCATTATCGCTGTTCGCGATGACCTTCAGGGACAGCAGGGGCCAATGGGGATTCCTGAAAATCCGAACGGATTCCCGTTTGAAGGCCCCGAAATTACAGACTATTCAACATATCAGGTATTTCAAATTCGTGTCGCCGGCTCCCCTCCTGAAATAATGCCTTTGATGTACCTTGGAGAAATGGACGAGGGAGAAATTCAGTTGTTTAATAATACTGTCAATGAACCGGATGGTGATGAGGTTACATACCAGTGGACCCAGATTTCGCCTGTGAGTCCGCTTGGCAGTTTTGATGACGCAGCGGCATGTGATACATCATGGCAAGCGCCGCCTCTATCTGATGTCCCGGTTGAAGGTGTGCCGTTTGTATTAAGATTCAGCGCGACAGATGCGGATGGTTCGGATACTATCTATCCGAATATTACCGTTTTCGAAAGGAACTCCCCGCCGGTTTGCGATGCTATCGAGACTGATCCGTATCACGGCGTTTTCAGATTGCTGGACACTATCGATTTTGATGTCAACGCTCATGATCCTGATGGAGACGAGTTGAGCTACGCGTGGGATATGAACTGGGATGGCGACCCTCTCACTTTCCAGGGAAATTATACAGGTTCGAATATCGTGAATTTCTACTGGTCGGATAATGGTTTCTATGATGTCGGCTGCAAAATCACAGAAAACAGAACAAACCCATTGGAAACATATTGCTCTCGAACCATTATTCAGGAGGGGCTAATGGGCGATGTCAAAGTTGACAATTCACCTGCTGCCAACCCCGGATATTACCAGCAGGATGTTCTGATGCTTCGCAATGATGAGGGGCGTCCGGTTTACCATGTCGTGTGGGAATGCGTCAGTGATGATATGATTTACTATTGCAACAACGCTGATGACCCTATGGTATTTTCTAACTACCAGATAATCACGGAAGGTCCTGATCCCGGTTTCACTCAGCACCCGAAACTTGCCGGAAGCGGCAATACGGTTCATGTTGCCTGGATTGATTATGATCAGTCCGTTGTACCAATTACTTATAGTGTAAAAATTAATTCCAGTTTAAATGGTGGATTATCATTTGGCAGCATGGGTGGTGAGCGAACAATCGTTTCAGTTGACAGCCCTGATTCGATGACTTATGTGGATATATGCGCCGGTTCGGATACACAGCAGTTTTACGTTTTCTATCAGCCGAAAATAGGCAGTAACTATAGTTGCAATCTTCGCGTTTCCAATAATGATGGCGAGGCTTGGGATATTCCAAATCCCGGAACAGGACAGTTTAGAGATGTCGTGGACACTTCATGGGCATTAAATTGTGCGATCGCTATCTCAGCCAATGGTGTAATTCATACATTCTGGAAAGATTCGCGTAGTGCAGGTGTGCCGCATTTTTATTATGACTGGAGTGATGATGGCGGTGTCAATTGGAATACTGACATTCAGATTTCATCAACATCCAATGCTCAATATGGAGCAATGGCGGTTTGTGACAACGCTGACGCCATTTTTACATGGACAGATTCAATCACGGATTTCACTTATGCCCGAAAGGCGACCTACACCAGTCTGCCTGCGTTAGGTTATTCAATCAGCGTTTACAGCACTGATCCCACAGGAAATTATTACAGTTCCAACATTCATATGTCACCATCAGGCAAAACTGTTATCCTGCCAGTTACCTGCAGAAATTCAGGCGTTTACCAGCAACTGTTTTTTGTGTCGAACGACTATGGTTATACGTTCACATATTATTACCTGAAAGACTTCTCTGGTCTTCAGATAGGAGGCGCATCCGGCGATTGCGCTTTCTTTGAAGATCCGAATAGAATCGAGTTGTTTACATCAAGGGTTGATTACACTATCGGCATTTCTCCCAACTCGCATATCTACGGCAGTTATCTGTATATCGCGGAACGGTTCTGATGAGTCGAATCGCTTAATATGAAACTCACTAAAGCCCCATTCGGGGCTTTTTTGTGTAATGAAGTGAAATGAATCAATCCTCATCAGCATCCAATGTGCTAAAATTATTGTTGCGTGTAAATAACTTACCTCGGAGTGCTGAAATGAAACGTCTATTTCTCCTGCTTACCTTAATCGCAACACTGATTATTCCAGCCTGTTCATCCGGTAAAAGCAATCCAGTATCGCCGGATAGTTCATTCGAAAATGAAACCACTGGCACAATTGATGAACGTGAACCGGTTGAGGCGTCCGATGTGCTTTATTCATCGGCGTCACGAGACACTCTCGCCTATAAAGCCTTCGGGATTTATTTTGTGAGAATTGATCCCGACACTCTGACAGGTGAGATAGTGCCATCTCGAAAAGCATCTGCAATCGGGGATACATTCGATGCCGACCTTACGCAGTTTTTGACTTTAAGCCCGTGTTATAACTGCCTGCAAATTGACGGCATCGCTTTCATCGGCGACAGCCAGGTGAGGGTTGGATTTGCGATTAAGCATCCATTTGATGATATCTTAGCGCGCCCAGATCTTCACGGTTTCGATATTCGCGGAATTGTCATTGCCGATGGCGATTTCACTTTCCCAAACACAACAGTTAATTTAAGTTCAGGCGGAACAGCGGATGCTAGCGCCAATGTGAATCTGGTCGCTAATCCCGATGGATACACGCATCATTTCGATAAGCTTGTGGAGGATACAAACTATTTCGACCCGCCGCGTACCGGTTATAATGCGAATATCAATCCGTTCAGGCGATTTTTTAACGACACAACGCCGGGACCGTTCGACCCGCACAATCCGGCAGGGCATAATGTAATGCCGACCGGGAGCGACTGGGATACGCAGAATTACACTTTCAATCTTGATCCCGGCGGCGGCGTTTTGGAATTCGCGTTTATTGCAGATTGCGCCTATGGCCACTCCGCTACATACCAAAACCGTTCAACACCGTATTATTTCATGCCTGAATTCAACCGCAAGGAGGCGTGGCTGATTGAGGTGTATGAAATTGATGATCCGCTGACTTATGATGATAACCTTCGAGCCGGGGAGGTATCATCCGAAGCGGTGTTGCGAATACATGTCTCTGACTGGCAGGCTGAACTGGACGCTAATCCCGGATATCCTGACACCGATCACCTTTATTGGATAAGCGCGAAAAGCGATGTTAAATCAGTCAGTGTTGAGATTCCAAATGTTTGCGGTTTGATTGAATCTGACACTCCCGACTCCGGAGACGGCGGTGTTTATTATCCTTACGAATATCTTATTACAGTAACGAATGCTCAATCAGCGCCGGGTGGAATTTATTGCGGCATCGCAGCCGTACGGGATGACCTTGACGGCGAGCAGGGACCGATGGGTATTCCTGAAAATCCGAACGGCTTTCCATTTGAAGGCCCTGAAATAACCGATTACTCTGTTTATCAGGTTTTCAATATTCGCGTAACAGGCTCTGTGCCTGTCATCGACAGTTACAACACGCCATCCGGAGTTACCGAGGGTGACATTGTCGAATTTGAAATCGGAATTACGGAAACGGACGGCGATGAATTAACCTACTTGTGGGAGCAGGTGTCGCCGGCTAATCCGTCAGGGCTGTTTATCGACGCGACAGTGAAAAACGCAATATGGCAGGCTCCGCAAAGAGCCGACCTTCCTCCCGCAGGTGTTGAAATCACGCTTAAACTAACTGTGACGGATATCGACGGCGAGGATTCACAGGAAATTCCTTTCTTTGTGAATATACACAATCGGCCTCCGGTCTGCGTGTGGATTGAAACAGACCCGTTCCATGGAATCATTGGAGAATACAGCAACATGGATATCTGGATTAATGCGGTTGATCCGGACGGCAACGACCTTGATTACGAATGGGATATGGATTGGGATTTTGACCCGGGCAATTTCCAGGTCGATAGAACAGGCGAGTTAATTTCCAACTTCACGTTTGCAGATCAGGGATTCTACAATGTCGCGTGTAAAATGACCGAGGACAGAACAATTGACCCGTTAAGCGCAACGTGTTCTCGGATTCTAATTCAGGAGGGTATCAGCGCTGATTTCAAGATAGATGACTCCGATGAGGATTATCCGAATTACCAGCTGCATGATGCCATGGCACTTATTGAGGATGGCAACCCTGTCTATCATGTTGTCTGGCTTGATGAGGACGACAATAAAATCCATTACGCGAACAACCGTGGCGCTCCGAATGATTTCAGCAACCATCAGGTTATCTCACCCGGATTCGCGGATGGCTGGTCGAATCATGCGAGAATTGCGGGAAATGAACAGACAATAAATGTCACATGGAACGAAACTGACACTTCAGGGCCGAGTTATATCTATACTCTGAAAACAATAAACAGTTTCGACAGCGGCAGGTCTTGGACAGGTGAGACGGATGTTTTCACGCAAATTGCACCAAATACTATCAATTACGTTGACATTTGCGAAGGTGTGAGTTCCGATGAATTTTACATTCTCTATTTGCATCTGCAATCGGGCAATTACTACTGCACTGTCAAGCGGTCCACCGATGGCGGTGAATCGTGGAGCGGAGGCGGGCAGTGCCGCAGCAATGTATGTTCGGAACTGGTTAGTGATCCGACAATCGCGGTGTCCGCAACTGCTGGTGTTGTCCACACATTCTGGAAGGATTTTTACGACACTGCGCCGCATTATTACTACGATTGGAGCGATGACAACGGTGTTACGTGGCATGATGATATAAAAATTTCTTATGGCTCGTATGTCCATAAGGGCGCTATGTGCGCGACAGATGATGGCAGCGCGTTTTTTGTTTATGCCGATGAGTTCGGTGGCACGGATTTTCGCAGGACAACATTTTCAACATCGCCATCACTGGAGGTTGCAATACAAATAACTCATATCGGAAGCGACATGAACGAAGTGGATATATTCGCTTCACCAACCGGAATGAATGGCGGTAAAACGGTGATTGTGCCTGTAACATACGACTTGGTAGGCAGCAACTACCAGAACAGGTATTATTACAGCCATGATTACGGTGTAACTTTTCATGATGATATCGCTCACATATTCGGCGCAACTGAAGTCGGCGCACTCATCGGCACGGGTGTTTTCATGCCTGACCCGGACAGAATCGAAATGCTCATGAGCTGGATTGATTACAGGATAGCATCGTACCCGACAGCGCATATTTACGGCGAGTATTTGTATTTGGCGGAGAGGTTTTAGGCTTGGTACGCCCATACGAAGGTTCCACTTTTTTCACAACCGTAACCCGGAATGCCTTTATTAATTATGTGAATCAATTTTATAATATTGGCAGGCATTCCGGGGTTCCGCATAACTAGCCACCTCCCCGGCATGCCTGATTTACAGTATAGAAAATTGTCAACTGTGCACGGGACGGCATGACCGGGTTACAGTGAAAGTGCCCTTCTTTAACAGCCCAGCCTTGTTCTTGTTCCAAAGATGATTATTTAACAACGCGACCGTTCTTAATAACCGTCTTTGCGTGATTGACCCCGAAGTGATATACGACCTGGTTGAAATTATCCGTGTCCCAGATTACGAGATCAGCGTTTTTGCCTTTTTCAATTGTGCCGATTTGCTCGTGAAGGTCGAGTGAATATGCCGCGTTGACAGTGCATGCGTTTAACGCCTCCTGAGGCAGGAGTTTCATGTTGACGCACGCGATTGTCATTGCCATTGGAAGCGAGTGTGTCATTGAACTGCCCGGGTTGAAATCGGTCGCGATTGCGAGTGGCAGTCCCTGCTCTATCATTTTTCGCGCGGGTGAATAGTGAGTGTGTCCGAGGAAAAATGTCGTGGCGGGAAGAACAATCGGAGTTACTCCCCCGTCTTTCATTGCCTGAATCCCGCTGTCTGTTACCGCTGTGAGGTGGTCTGCAGATGCCGCTTTCAATTCACCTGCCAGTTCAGTTCCGCCGATTGGTTCGAATTCATCTGAATGGATTCGTATTTTCAATCCAAGTTCCATTGCCTTTGCCAGAACCAGCCTTGATTCCTCGGCGTCGAAAACTCCTTTCTCGCAGAAGATATCGCAATATTTCGCAAGATTATTCTCAACCACTTTCGGAAGCATTTCCTCGATAACGATTCTCAGGAATTCATCCCTGTCGTTTTTATATTCAGCGGGAAGGGAATGCGCTCCGAGGAATGTCGGCACCATTGTCAAGGGATGCTCCTCGTTGAGTTCTTTTATAATTTCCAGCGATTTGATCTCATCTTCGGTTGTTAGTCCATATCCGCTTTTCGCCTCGATAGTGGTTGTGCCATAATTGATAAAGCCATCAAGGCGCTTTCGAGTCATTTCCTTGAGCTGATTTTTTTCAACATCGCGAAGGCTTCTAACAGAGGACATGATTCCACCGCCCTCAGCAGCGATTTCCATGTACGGCTTGCCCTGAAGGCGCATGACAAATTCATTTTCCCGTGTTTTGGCAAACACGGGATGAGTGTGAGGGTCAACCAGTCCGGGAGTAACGCAGCAGTTATCGGCATCGATGATTGAATCCGCTTTGACGGGAGCATCTGAATCAGCGCCAGCGTAGATGATTCTGCCATCCTCGATTAACACAGCGGCGTTGTGGATTTCACCGACATGCATCATGCCATTTCCGATGCGTGGAATGTTTGCGCCGGAAAGTGTAAGAAGCTGCGATATGTTTTTGATTAGTATAGTGGGCATTTATAACCTCCGTCTCAGGTAAATAATAAACCAAAAACGGTTTAAACTGAAATGGATGAATTCTCTTTTTCTGTCATTCTGAGCGTATTCTGTCATTCTGAGCGCATTCTGTCATTCTGAGCGTATTCTGTCATTCTGAGCGCAGCGAAGAATCTATTCGCGAAAACGGTAATATTTCTCATTAGATATAATCACTAACACAGCAACTTATAGATTCTTCGCTGCGCTCAGAATGACAATGTATCCTCAGAATGACAATGTATCCTGTTTAGATCATGGTTCTGAGACAATTTCCCCACCCCACCCTTTCGAGCCTGTCGGAAAAATCCAATTATTACCAATGTTTGTCATTCCGTAGCGAAGCGGAGGAATCTCTTGTTTA
>CBDURE010000149.1:0-8349 GCA_965369605.1 uncultured bacterium | reverse complement strand
AATTTCAACATCAGATGCTTGATCTATAGTAAATGTCCAATAGTCGTATCCATCTTGAGGACAAGTAAGTATTCCGGTTTTGTGAATACCAGCAGTTATACTGTCAGCAGCCGGTCTGCCATCATTAGGTTCTGTTTCATCGAGAGTTAGTGCTTCAACATCATACCAAACTTCATAATGACAAGTAGAATAATATAGTTGCAATTCAATATAATAATCTCCTGGTGGAAGATAAGCTTGAGCAAAAAAGTAGCCGTTATCTGGAATACTATCCCCATCGATAGTATATCCATCTTTGTCTAATAGTTTTATTATACCGCCGCCATAACCATCAATTATATGCCAGTTAATTTCAACATCAGATGCTTGATCTATAGTAAATGTCCAATAGTCGTATCCATCTGACGGTACGGTTAATGTTCCGGTTCCCTTGCATCCAGCCGGGAGATCATCTGCTTGAGAAAGAATATCATTTGGCTCGCTTTCTTCGACTATACAACTACCTGATACAATGCTGAAGTTATTGTCTGATGTATCGCATACAACTGGTGGTTCTATGGAGCAGATTCTAACTTTAGCATTGTCAGTTGGGGTGTTCGGAATGTGCCAAGGATAAGATCCAGTGTTTGGCGTATCAAGGTCAACATTATCCCAATATGTGCCGTTGAAGTATTCGATCTTAATGTTGCCGGTTATGTTTTGTGATGACCAGGTTATATACTCGTAATCATCAACCTCCCATTGTTCATCACCATTGGGAGATATTACTCTAATATAGCGCGATGGGGATGAATCAGAGAAAGCATATAGTTTACTAGATTCACTTCCAGCAATGAAAAGTGTGCCATCAGAACTAATAGCAGGACTCTCTGTATGATCGCAATTTATAAATGAAGACCACTTTAATATTCCATTTGAGTTTAATGCATATAAATAACCATCGCTACTGGTTATGTAAACATCGCCATTTGCATCGACAATGGGATTTGCGTAAATCACATCACCGGTTGTATAAGACCATTTCAACGAACCATTAGGATTAACTGCGTAAAGTTTTTTGTCAGAGCAACCGATATATATTGTTCCATCTAAACCAATTGCAGCAGTGCTATATATACTTGACCCTATTGAATAATACCATTTCAAAGTGCCATTGGAATTGATTGCATATAATAACGAACCAAGCCCAATATATATAGTTCCATCGGCACCAATAACAGGACTTGAATATTGAACCCAAGCTAAAAAATTCCACTTTTCCGTTCCATCTGGATTAATTGCACAGAGTCCGTTGTCATCAAAACTTCCAATATAAATGGTTCCATCAAGACCAATGGCAGGACTTGCTTCAATACTATCACCAGTCATAAAATTCCATTTTTCAGTTCCATCTGGATTAATTGCATAGAGTTTGCTATCGAGACTTCCAACATAAATTGTTCCATCAAAGCCAATAACAGGACTTGACTCAATATGACCACCTGTTGTGTAAGTCCACTTCAATGAACCGTTTGGGTTTATTGCATACAATTTATATTTGCATCCAAAATATATAGTGCCATCTAAAGCAATCGCGGGACTAGAGAGAACAAATGGGAAGCTTGGAGTATATGACCATTTTAAGGTTCCATTCGCATTAATTGCGTAAAGCTTATCACTGCCAACATAGATAACTCCATTTGAATCTATTGCTGGACTACAAGCAAAATATGAACCGCTCGTGGTAAAAGTCCAACCAATACTGTTGGTCTGTGGTCCAATAAAAGAACTTCTGCCCGTGTGTTGCCTGTCATGTCCATACATCCACCAATCTCCTCTTTCACCTGTCTCTTCTTCTGTCCAACCATCGTCAGAAGTTGATTCATCGCTATCACCACATATATTGCCAGCTTTAACAGAATAGCTATAATGCCTACCAGGTTCTACAGAACCGTCAATATAGGGTGATGTTTGCTCCCCTTCGGAGTCACCATCTCTATAAACCACATAATTTTCAGCTCCAGTAACTGAATTCCATGTTAATTCAATTCTGTCGTCATATGTACCATCGGATGCTCTTACGTTTTGCGGAATATCGGGGATGGTTTTGTAAGAACCGATTTCATTATTCGATTGCCCACTTGGACCACAAATGTTGTGTGCTACAACATAATACGGATAATTTGTGAATGGTAGAGGGGGGATATCGTCATACTCGTTATCCTCTATATTTTGATTAATACAAAAATCGTCCCTGTATAGCCAATACTTATCAAAATCATCAACCGGATCCCACCTTATCTCAACCTTGCCACAAAGATGGGTAGTAGCAGTTAAATTTATGGGGGTATCGGGAACATCTTTTCTCCACCCCTCATCATGATTAGATTCCAGACTATCACCGTAATTATTAAATGCTTTTACCCAGTAGTTGTAGTGAACGTCTGGAATTGCTGTTGTATCATAATATGGAGATGCTGCTGGTGTGCCAATAGGAATACTTGGATCATCATCTCGAAAGACCTTATATCCTGTCGCATCTGCGGCAACATCCCATGAAATTCCGACATTATCGCAATGAATTCCATCTGTAGCTTCAACATTGGTTGGAGCTGGTGGTGGATCGCCCTCAACGGGCTCAACAGTAAATGTCGCAATATTCCTGTTGCCTGTTGCCCCAGCGCAATCCATAGCTTTAATATTTAAATTGAATTGTGTATCCTCTGTTACTACTGGAGCAATCCAATGTGTTGAGCATTCATTCTTATTTCCGAATGTTCCTGCTGGGGTTGGTGGAGACTGCCACCATTCATAAGTAATGATTTCACCATCTGGGTCAGACGCATCACATCCATCCAATTCAACACGTGTTCCTGACTCGATTGTACCTGAAGGCGGAACTGCTGTTCCGCTGTTGATTACCGGCGTTTGATTTGCTTTTACCGTTATTTGGAAGACCTGATATGTGCTGTAATCATAAACCTCACACATTCCCCAATGGTTTTCCTTATATGTCTCAGGTCCCACAGTACCATGAAGTGTATCCCGTGCTGCGATTAGACCTGTGTATTCGCCACTTCCAGCAGCGGACAGGTTATCAATTCTAACATTGTAAACAAAAGGCTCACATGGTCCGTAAGCCGTATTATCCGGAGTTTGATTCGGGATAGTTTTTGTGACGTTACAATTCAGTCCCGGAACATCCACCTGGATATTTTTTAAATTGCTAAGCATTGGAAGTCCAGATAGGTTCTGGGGATTCGGGTAAGCAGGATCAACGATATACTGCCCCTGCCAATCCCATACTTTAACTTCAATTACAGCGGCACTACAAACTGGGATGTCTATTCCTGCTTTCAAGTAATTTACCAGCTCATTGATTTCAACTTTCCATGGCTCTTTCCGGTGAAACCATGGCAAGTAATATTGGGGCGTTAACCTGTTGTTCTTTGTTGCAGAATGACCGTATGCAGCATCAACAATCCATTTAGTATGCGTTGGGGGCATAGTGGTCGGAAAGACAAATTCGACTTCCGCCCAATCACCTGCCATGTTCATCACATTATGGCCAGTTGGGCTTTGAGGATCAAATAACCAGTTACTTGGCTTATTGAATGCCATTTTATAAGGATTCAGATTGCCCGGTATACGTTCGCTGCCTATAATCCCAATGTCGTCAAAATGTGTGGTGTAACCATCTGCATTAAGTAGAAAATTAGTGTCAGTTACCGCGGATGTCTCCTCGTCGCAGTCGAAAACCATAACATTCTGAAATTCTGTTTCTCCAGTATGAATAAGAATTATCCTGATATCGAACAGGTGAAGATCAAGCCTGTTCAACATTGTAGATTCAGGAAACGGGTGTCGAAGCGCGATAACCATGTGCAAGTTGCCATCAGGTCCTATGGTAGTGCTAACTTCTTTTGCACATCCGCCAATACGCTGGCATTGAGCAGATAAGTACGGGATTATTTCAAGATCATAAGCATCACCCACTGCATCGAGCTCACGTGATGGTGAAAATTCAACTTCACACGTTTCCGGATTTATGAATACATCATATACGCCCAAGACAAGATGATTAAACAAGTCTTCTGATGACAATATTCTTTCAGGAGTCTGTATTGGAAGATTTCCATCAACCTCTGCTAACTCATCAAGTGATGAGTTTTCGTTTGCCTGTGCGGGAAAATCACTTTCAGTTGCAGGTGTTATGGGATTAATTGCTCCACTGCTACATCCAATGACAAATAACATTGCCATTATTAAAATTACTATTGTTGATTGTGCTTTCATTTCACACCTCTTAATAAAATAACTATTCAATTCAGTGAAGCCATTATATCTAAATATCTGATATTACTCAATACTCAATATGTGTCGCATGCAGGAGAGGAGCCGGGGGTGAGGTCTTTTACTATTGCTTAAAACTACGGTTTAAAGCTCAAGGTAATATGAGCGTTCACCGTTGGTTTTCTCGCCGCGCCAGTGTTTGGGTTTTTTAGGAGGCGGCTTTTTGCCGCGATTGGATGGCCCCGGCAGTTTCATATAGACAAACCCGGTCGCGAGCCCTCCGAGATGCGCCCAGTAATCCGTGTAGCTGTTGAGCCCGTCCTGAATCGCCATCGCAATCTGAATAACAATTATCACCAATACCAGGGTCCATATCTTGATTGGGAACATTCCAAAAACGTAAACAGTCTGATATGGATACGACAGTCCATAAGCTATCAGAATCCCCATCACAGCGCCGCTCGCCCCGACAGTTGGAAAGTCGATGCCGCCTATTGTCTTGGCAAGAATCGATGCCAGCCCGGCTCCGATTGCGCAAACGAGATAGAAAATTACAAATTTCCTGGGACCTAAATCTCTCTCCATCTGCGGTGAGAAGAACAAAATAAACAGCATGTTTAATAATAAATGCATGAAACTGAAATGAAGAAACGAGTAGGTAATCAGCGACCAGAAGTATGATTTTTGAAATGTCGTATCAGGCGCAATTGCAAAGAAGTGAATAATCGCACTGTGTAATGTGTCGCTGAACTTGCCGCCGATAACCAGCAGAAACCATATTGCGCAGTTGAGGATAATTATCCCGAGGGATAATCGCGCGCCTGTCCACCAGTCACCCTGAATGGGCGTGAGGAATCTCATCCCCCCACCGCCGCCATATTGTGTAATTCTCGCCATAAAGAAATTTGCCCCACACTTGTTTTACTATCATATATATTCTACATCATGCACGTTATTTTAAACCAAAAAACGCTCCCGAGTATGGGATATCCGGAATTTCCCCCGGCATAAAACTCTTGAAGTGATTCGGGGCATCCGGGAGCAGCATTAATATATTCCTCGTGTGAACGTTCTGATATTCGTCAGGCAGTTCAATATCGAGTTTCGCTATCACAAACGTCACTTCAGGCCCGTTTATTGGACTACCGTTAACAATCAAGGGTTTGGAAAAATCCATAGTGGATGCATAAAATTGCGCGACATCAGAATAGGCGTAGTATGGCCGGTTAAGTTTAAACGCTAAAGCGGATACCAGCGTTTCGAATCTGTAAAACAATTCCTCCCGCGTTGCATATGAGAATATGCCATCATCAATCTCCGCGACAAACTTTCTGATCTCATCGTTGTCAATTGAACTGTCATCCTTTTTGCCAGTGATAAAACCTTTAACAGTCTGCCCTGGATTCATATCCGGAATTTTTCTTGGCGTTCGTGACATCCCAAAATGCAATTTATATGGGAAAACCTCGCAGTTGACAAGTTTGAATTCCGTGTTGTTTGTTATTTCGAACTCAGCATCGCCATTTGCCGATATTCGGATAGCGCCATCAACGCTGCCGATTTCGGAGGATTCTGACGACGCCATCATGAATCGATAATTCTCTGGAGTTATTTCATCCGTTGTCAAACTTCCGGGCGGTGTGCAGTCAACCTCAAGAACCGGATGCTTTCCGAGCTGCGGGATTACCATTTCATCATAGAATGTAAAACCATCGGGAGATGAAATCACCAGTTTTCCACTCTGAGGAAATTTTTTCCCGATAATATAATTACTGCTAACAGCGGCAGGCATGCCTTTTCCTGCAAGGTTTACAAAGTGATACACTTCGAACTGCCTTTCATCCAACGAACTTTTTCGAATTAGTGCGTGCGGCAGAAGAACCGCGATGAGTATTAAAACAGGCAGGATATAATACAGGAAAAGCATTTTCCGGCCGCGCTGCAAACAGAATGCGCCGACCAGCCATATCACAACAAGAGGTAGAACCAGTTTAAGCAGGTATTTTACACATAGATAATAAACTCCGCTGTATATTCTCTCCTCCTCACTTCGAACATGGCTTCCCCTCCCTCTCCTGAATTCCACGTTCTGCATAAAGCCCCTGTGCAAATCAGCTTTGTACGATGTGGGAGTCAGCAATCCGAGTTGGAAAAATATTTCAACCCACTCCTGTATTTTTTCAGCGTTAATCGCGCTGGGATGCAATCGAAACAGTGTAATTCCGCCGCTATGTGAAACCATTGAGGCGATCAGCGGAGATGATTCATACGCAAATTCATAAACCAGTGTCGTGGAGGAATATTCGACATCACAAACAAAACCGGCATTTTGAGTGTTAATCAGTTGGTATTTATCATCAATCGCGACGCCTGATGAGCTGAATCCCAAAACCTTAAAAGGCAGAAATGAATCGCTGTTAATCGCTTCGATTTCGCTTTCGTTGAGTTTGGCAGCAGGTGGATATAACAGCAGTTCGCCGCCAAAATTCACCCACGCCTGCAGATTTTTTTTCAAATCCGCATCGAGGTTAATATATTTTCCAAGGTCGCAATAGACAGCGCTAAGCTGATCCCATGCATTTGTTTTGTTATTCAGGAACGGCGGTATTTCCTTCGCAATGTTGACAGATGATAAATCGAACTGCTTGGGGATACCTGTGCTAATTCCCCTAGGCGCTGATTTGAACTCCCATAATCGCTGAATGGAAAGGGAATCAAGGAATTTAAAATCATCAGGATTATCGCTTATCAGAAGGATAAGAGCAGCCCTGTCGGTATCCGTTTTGCGAATTTCAACCGTCCTCTGCTGAACAACTCTGTTCCTTGCATTCAGCAGAATCACTTCCGATTCGCTTGCCGTTCCCTCATAAATGAACATGTCCAGAATCTCTGTTTCACCGGGAGGGATGCTTACTTTGTGTGAGTATATTGCATCAGGAATCCAGTTTTTTGTTTTGATAACCACTTTTCCGTTAAAGAAACGCTCTCCGCCGTTGAATATTCTGACTGTGAGAGGTGTTGGAATCTCCGTACGGTAATGCCCGTCGAATCCAACAGTTACATCCATCTGGACAGACACGCCCTCCTGTTCGCTTATTTGGGTGCTTTCATTTCCGGATGCCCATACGATTTGCGATGTTAGCAAGCCAGTGAGAAGTAATATACAAACCACTTTGAGAGGGTTCACGATTCTATGATTCAACGATCTCATTCCTCAAGGTTATCAAAAACGCTCTGAAAATGCTTCAACGATTCGATATCGAATAACACAAAATAAATCGATTTCGGATATTCATTTTCATCCAGGAAATTCACGGTTTCAATGAGCATGGCTCTCGCACAGTGTGACATTGATACTCCTCCGGCACCTGCGCCCAAAGCGGGAAAAGCAACTGATTTCATTTGCCTGTCTCTTGCGATTTTAAAAGCGTTTTTTGTGGCTTTAGTAACACTCTCAATGGAAGCCGGTTCGCCGGGGCGCATCGCCGCCGCGTGTATTACATGAGCTGCTTTAAGCTCTCCGCCATGCGTGATTACAGCTTCTCCGGGCTGAATAGGCCCTAGTTTGACCGCTTCATCCTCAATTGATTTTCCTCCCCTTGAAAGAATCGCGCCAGCGACACCGCTCCCAAGCCAGAGTTCTGTATTCGCCGAGTTTACAATGGCGTCAACGTCCATTTCAGTTATGTCGCCTTTCAGCAGAACAATTCTGTTTGATGGCATCAAGCTCTCCAAAATTGAATATGAATTCAATATATGATTTCTAAACATTATCTGGTTATCATTTATCGAATGGATAAAGCGAGTAGCTTTATTTGTCAATCAAAATATACCACATTTGCCCGGCTTGATAATGGAAAATATGAATTATAATTTGTACCGTTCAAAAAAACAGCGTTTCTCTAAATAAGGTTATCGGGAGTTTACCGTTTGAAAGTACTTTCGAAAACTGATTGATATGGGAAACTAATTATTGTGGTGCGGGCATCCACTCGACTTTCGACATTTTATGCTGCCTATATGCCATTAAACCGGGTGCCGCCCATACAGCCGTCCCGGCTTTATGGGTGTTTGTGC
>CBDURE010000148.1:0-8387 GCA_965369605.1 uncultured bacterium | reverse complement strand
CCTTTATATGAAAATGTGAATCAAACCCGACAATCCTCGCAGGCATGCCGGGGTCCCGCGTATCTAGCCACCTCCCCGGCATGCCTAATATACATTATAGAAAATTGTCAACTGGCACGGGACGGCATGACCGGGTTACATTAAAACCTATCCTTTTTCAACAGCCCGCAGAGACCAGCGCTCCCAGGAGGAAAATATAGTTATTTAAAATAAAGCGAATCCTACTCAATTTCCTCCTCCACAAAAATTCCTGAAAATATTCGCCCAGTGTCTTGACACACTAATACACTTATGGTAATATTGTGTTAGTGTACTAAGACACAACGCAAAACGTCTTAACAACACTAAAGGTACCTGAATAGGGGCGAATGCAAAAAATGGTGGGTTGTAAATCCCTCTTGTGGGATGAAGTTCCTTAAAATATCTGTTCAAGGAGAGGTGAAACCTATCATGGGAAACTGTACAACTTACCCAAACGGTATTAGTTGTCTCAGTGAGACGGAGATGATTGACAGGATTTTACAGAGCGAAACTCAGTTGGTGGATGCATTGTTCAAGCCGTACGATGTACGCGCACGATCAATTGCAAGGCGCTTTCTTCACTGCGACACAAGCAGGATTGATGATGTTGTCCAGGAAGCTACTATGAAAGCGTACTTGAACCTTAATCGACTGAGAAAACGTGAACAATTCGGAAGCTGGTTTCTGACTATTGTTCGCAACATGGCGATTGACGCTGCAAAACGTGAGAACGTATATGTTAACAAGCCAATCGATGATTCAACATGGGATTTCGATTCATGGCTGATGAACCGTCCGAGTAATGCAGTGGAGCCATCCGAACGAATCAGCATTGCGGAAATGGCGCGGCAACTGAAGCAGGAACTTTCAGTTCTCGACCGCGCGTATGGTGAACCGCTCCGGATGCTCTATTTCGAGGAAAGGTCATACAATGAAATTGCTGACATTCTGGGCAAGCCACTGGGCACGATTAAATCACTGATTCATCGCGGAAAGGCGATTCTTAGGGAGCGGATTTATGGTGAAGCGACAGCCGCGGCATAATTCAGCAGACAGTTGCAAGCAAGTTGGTACATGCATGGATAATGTAATAGATACATTCCGGCATGTACCATCTGCCATTTTTAAATGAATCAGTGAAATTATTTCATTATTAATGTTAAAATCAAAAGGGGCAGGTGAGAGGATTTATGGCGGATGGACTAACATACTCAACCGACAAACCGCAAGAGCGTGAGATTTCCGAGCTTGGCATCCAGATTGACAAGCGCGCGAGTGTGCCGATTTTTGTCCAGATACAAAACGCTTTCAAGTATCTGATTGCCACAGGCACACTGCTGCCATCCGACCGGCTGCCATCCGTACGAAAACTCGCGAAGGAACTTCAGATCAATCCCAATACTGTTGACAAAGCCTACATGATGCTGGAAAGCGAGGGCTTTATTTCAATCGAAAAAGGCAGGGGTACCTTTGTCAGCGGCGCAAGCGACCATCTCCCATCAGAGGAAAGAAAGCGCCAGATTGACATATTCGCAAAAGACTTCATCAACAACGCGTATAAACTGGGATTGTCGCCGGAGGAGATCAAAGCGGAAATTGAAAAAAGGCTTCCCAAAAAATGAAAGTAAAACTAGTCATGTAACCCGGTTTCTCATTAACCGGGGTAATGCGTGGCTAATTCCCATTTTTTCCCGGCTAATGAGAAGCCGGACTGCATTATTAACTCTGATTATTTCTCTTGCTATTTTCACGGGATGCCCATCCGATGATTCTTCTGATAACAAATCAGCAAAAAACAAAAATCAAGGCAGAGATCTTAAAACCTTTGTCGTTGAAGAGCCTGTCCACGAAAATCTAAGATCTGAAATCCCACTGCCCTTTCCAGTTGCCTATACATCCGAAAGAGACGGCAACACCGAAATTTACATCTCATTTGCTCAAAACTCAGCGGGTATCAACATAACAAAACACGAATCGAAAGACTACGGATTCAAGCCGTTTCGCGATGGCGGTGTTTTTATTTCACAGCGCGATGGCGACCACGATATTTTTTATGCCCATTTTAATCCGGATAATAAAGTAACAGAGGGTTTAAACCCTCTGCTATTCGAAAATCTGACTTTAAACCCGTCAGCTGAAAAACAGATATCGGTTTCAAAAGATTATCAAAATCTGCTCTTTACCAGCAATCGCGATGGCGACATGGAGATTTTCCTCTACAGCCGCGAGGGTTTCCCCCCCAGAAACCTGACACGGAATGAAGCCACTGATTCATTCCCCGTATGGATGCCTGATGGCAAAACCTTCCTTTTTGAAAGTAACCGTACCGGTGATTGGGAAATATTCATGCGATCTGTGGATGGCGGCGCGAACACTAACCTGACCAACCATGACTCAAACGAACATTTTGCGCAGGTTTCACCGGACGAAAGATATATGGCGTTTGAATCTGACCGCAACGGCACACAGGATATTTATTTGTTCGAGTTTGAAAATGAATCAATCCATCAAATAACAAATGATGCTCCCATGGATGATTCGCCTGTTTTTTCAAACGACAGCAGACATATCGTATGGAATCATGATAACAACGGCAAAAGCCAAATTCGCATTATTGATTTGAACTCATGGGAAATTTCAGAACTGACCGAACCCTCTGCTGACAACTGGATATCAGGCTTTTCACCGGATGACAGCTTGATTCTTTATGTCTCAAAGCAAACCGGCAATCTTGATGTATGGTTCATGAGCATCGATGGTTCCGGCAAAACACAGGTTACAGACAGCGAAGCATCCGATTACTACCCCGTTTTTCTTTCAGCTGCGGCAAGGGAATTTATCCGCGAAGTGTACAAGTAAAAAATAGGGCTTCAATAAACTGTGTGGGTTGAGTTTAGATTGAGAAAAAAAAGGGGACTGTCCCAAGCAGGTGAATAAATACAGTATAAATCAGGGGTTATAGCATAGTATATTAATAACATCAGATTTGAAGCCTCATGTGGACGTACCCCATTATTGGGGAATGCCCCTTTTTTTACGGAGGGCAAATAATCCACACAATATATTAAAGCGCCGTAAAAATATCCTGACTTTGAATATGCAAAGCCCCTTGATTAACTGCAATGTTTTTCATACAATTTGTGGTATCAGGAGATTATTTACGAAAACACAATCACCCATTGTGGGAGGTTTATAATGCGGATTTCAATTACATTATTATTCATGACATTATTTGTTTTTTGCGCTCTTGCGAATTCACCGGATATCCGAGCTGAGGAAAACGGCGAATGGGTCAAATACATGACCTGGAAAGGGGAAGTGGATGAGCTGATTATTATGCGGCTTGAGAATGAAACCGTGAAGGTTGATTATCCGGTCGGCAGCGGATTCAGGAACATGAAAATAACTTTCTTTGAGGGTGACCCGTTAAGCGAATGCGCCGCCAAAGTCGAAGTGAAAAAAGGCCGCGGTGATGTCGCAGTCAGAAAGCAGTGGTGGCAGAAACCTGATAACACAATCAGGCTGCAGATACTGGATGAGGAACCCGGATGGGGCGAGTATGAATTCACAGTATATTATCTGGTGAGTGAACTGTCCCATACTGAAAAAGGAAAATACGAAAATGCGAGTGGCAATGCGCTCTATAAGTATGATGTTCATCACATGAACAAATCTATAGCAAAGGATGATCTTGTCAATGCACTCAGATGGGCAAGAAGCGCGTATGAGATTAACCGCCTGAACTGGGAGATTCTCAATATTATAGGCGAACTTCATTATCTCCTTAACTCAAAAGACCAGGCAGAGGATGTATTTATTATTCTTCGCGACTACGGTTATCTAACAGATGAGAATATGGAGAGATTCAAGGAATTGGATTCCTATGAAGCCAGCAAGAAACCCAAATCGGAAGAGGACGAGGAAGAAAAGGAAGAATAATCCCGGTGATTATCGCAGGAAGCGGTAGCTGTTATTTTAATCCGCGTTTCGCATCTTGCGATATTCTATGATTTTAAGTATAATTACAAATGTAAAAAAGAAAACTCAGCGGTTCCCCTCGTCATCCGGCGGGGGGTTTTTTTATTTCGGTTTTCCTTTATAACCGGGCAGGATGCATAATCAGATAAGGGGCTTAAGAACTTCTCGGGAAAGCTGATAAGAACTAGGATTTTTGTCATTCCGTAATGAGCCCTTCGACAAGCTCAGGATAAACTCCGCGAATGGAGGAATCTCTCGTTGCGTCGTAAATATACTCATTTGGCTGTATTCATGCCTGTTTGGGTAAATCCTCCATTAAACAAGAGATTCCTCCGCTTCGCTACGGAATGACAAACACTGGTAATAAGAGATCTTTTTCGACAGGCTTTTAAGTTCCTTATTAATCATATTCCCGAACTCTGATATAATAAAGTTAATGGCAATCCGTATCAGAAAAAGACTGGAACGTTACGGTGCGCTTTTCGTTTTCTGGATGGCGAATCTGTTAAATCGAAAAGTGGCGCTGAGTATGGGGGTGTTTCTTGCCGACATTGCATATAACTGCATGGGAAAATTCCGCCGTGTCGCGCTTGAGAATATCGATACAGCTTTCAAAGATTCAATTACAAAAGAAAGAAAAAAGGAAATCGCAAGAAGCGCTTTTCGCACACTCGCGAAAACAATGATCGATTTCGTGCGTTTCGGGAAATACTCTCAATCGGAATTACTTGCATTAGCCCGGCGTGTCGAGGGATTGGAACATCTTGAAAACGCCATGAAAAACTCACCGGGTGGAGTAATTGGAATGTCCAGCCACATTGGCAGCTGGGAATATATGGGAGCATGGCTTGTCGCAAACGGATTTCCCCTCGCTGCAGTCGGGAAAGAACAGCCGGATGCCGGAATCACAAAACTCATGCTGAAACTTCGCTCGGATGTTGGCATTGAACATATCCCCCGTACCAGAAGCGGCAACAAAGCCATTATTAAAACGCTGAACTCAAAGAAAGTTCTTGGATTAATCGCTGATCAAAACGGCGGTAAAAGCGGAATTTTCGTGCCCTTTTTCGATAAGCAGGCGGCCACTTTCAAAGGTCCCGCTCAACTGGCAATGAAGAAAAAAGTTCCAATCATTATGATTGCTGCCTTGTGGGAGGATAACGAATATATAGTGAAATTATTTCCACCGATTGAAATGGTGGATACAGGCGATGACGATGCCGACCTGTATGAAAATACTCTCCGATGCCAGCGCCAGATTGAGCTGTTGATCAGGGAATATCCCGACCAGTGGCTGTGGGGTCATCGCAGATGGAAAACCAGGCCGCCTGAGGAATCAGTCGATTCTGGCGCTAATTAAACGATGATATTATTAGAGGGACATCATTATTATTTTGTGGAACTTGTAGCCCGGTTTCTCACTAACCGGGGTAGTGCTTGCCTGATTAACTGTTTTGTCATGGAGATTGTGCCATAGCAGAAGGTGGAAAAATACTTCTGGTAACACAACTTTTCCCGCCTGAAACCGGCGCGGGACAGACTCGCATGTTTGAATTCCAGCGCGGATTGAAATCACGTGGATTTGATGTTACTGTCCTTACCGCCCTTCCAAACTATCCCACCGGAAAAGTATTTCCTGAATTCAGGGACAAAACCGAATACTGGGATGAATCTGAGAAAATTCTACGAACAAATATTCGCCCATTCAAGCGCAGATCATCACTACTCAGAATGATTACATATTACACATTTCTGAGATCATCGCAGGCGGGCGACAAAAAGCATTTTGCGCCCGGTTCGTTTGATATTGTGATAGCGACATCGCCGCCAATTTTTACCGGACTAGCAGGATGCGCCATTGCTAAAAGGCACAAAGCGAAACTGATTTTTGACATTCGTGATGTCTGGCCCGATATCGCTGTGAACATGGGAATGATTTCAAAAGGCAGCATTCCTGAACGCTGGCTTGACTCGATTAACAATCGCATCCTCAAACAAAGTGATCGTGTTCTTGTTACCAACTGCACCGACAGCCAGCTGATTGCTGATAAAGGCTATCCGCCAGAGAAAATAATTAAAATCCCCAATGGCGCCAGCCTTAAAACCTTTAACACGATACCGAATGAACAGCGTCGCTCCGGTCGGGAGAAACTGGGCATCGATGACAAATTCGTAATATGCTACTCGGGTTCTTTTAATCAGGGGATGAATGACGTCAGCTCTTTTGTTCCCCTTATGGAGAAATTAAAGGACGATAACGGCATTGTTCTTTTCCTTATTGGCGATGGCGAAAACCTCCAGGATATCCGTGATGATGCCGCTAAAAAGAATCTGGACAATATCAGGTTTCTTCCTCATCAGGAACTGAATGATCTCAACATTACACTGAATCTTTCCGACATGGGACTTATTCCCAGAAAGCGCCTTCATAACGGAATTAGCGGCGGATTGCCTGTGAAGATGTTCGAATGTTGGGCGTTGTCAAAACCGGTTCTCCTTGCGGCAAGTGCAGGCAGCGAGGAAAGGGAACTTCTGGAAAATGTAAATGGTGGAGTGGCAGTGGCTCCCGGTGATATCGATGCCATGGCTGATTCGCTTATCCGCATGAAAAGCGATTCCAAACTGCGTGAGGAATCCGGCAAAAACGGCAGATTGGCTGTGCAGCGCGATTTCAGCCGCGAGGCGACTCTGGTCAAACTTGTCGAAATCCTGAACGACATCAAATAACAACATGCCCCACCCCAGCCCTCCCCGCGAGCGAGGAGGGAGAAAATAGCATCTATTCTTCGTGGTCGTTTTGACCTGATACATGGTTTACATATAAAAAAACATCTCCCCCCGCTCGCGGGGGGATTAAGGGGAGGATGTGAATTTCGGTTTGCAGGCTTCCCAGCTATTAAATTATTCAAACAGTGGTTTTCTGAGTTTGAGCGCTTTCTTCTTTCTTAAGGCTTCCATTTACCGATTTAATCGTGCCGTTGTCCAAGACATTATTTGGGGAATTGAATTTCTCACGCGCTTCGAACAGATTTTCTATGCAATATACAGCGGTGTGAAGAATGATCTTCATGTCAAATCCGAATGACCGATGTTCAATGTAGAACAGGTCCAATCTGAGCCTGTTATATGCCTGGAAAGCATCCAGTTTTTTAAATTGAGCAAGGCCGGTAATTCCGGGCTTGACTGCATGGCGGCGGTCGAATTCGGAATACTGCGCGCTGAATAATTTAACAAAGAATGGCCTTTCAGGGCGAGGTCCCACAACGCTCATATGTCCCAGCAGAACATTGACAAATTGTGTAAGTTCATCGACTTTCGCTTTCCTGATAAAACTGCCGACCTGGCCAATCCGTCCATCGCCATCCTCGCGCGAGAGAACAGGCCCGTTGTTTTCAGCATCCGGGGGCATGCTTCTCAGCTTGACCAGATGAAAGATTTGGCCGTTAAATCCAACGCGCTTCTGGATATAAAAGATTGGTCCCGGTGATTCCAACTGCATTAGAATTGCTGCTACCAATACAAATGGAGCGCTGAGAATTAAAAAAGCGACCGCGAAAACGATATCAAAAATCCTCTTGGAGAATTCATAGAATGGTTTATAGGGAGACCTCTGTAAAGGGAGCCCGTTTAGTTCATATTTATGGGAAACCCTGCTTTCCATAGCAATATTCAACCTGGCATAAAAGGAATATCATTATATCTGAATTACCTTTTTTTCGCAATAGTTATAACAGATTTTTAACAGTCTTAAGGGCATGCGTAATTTGTCGACTTGACATGCTTAAAATGTCGATATAACATACGCTTTGGTTACAAGTTCTGTTTCTAACAAATTGCTGATTCAATCTCTTTGGGGCAGACAGGTATTCCGTTAATATGCTGGCTTGCCATTATCCTTTTGTTTTTGTTACGGGGAGGGTATCTGAGTCAGTAAAAATTAAGGGATAAAAAATATGAGTCCCTCACACCGTTATATAAAATTTTTCTTCTACAGGTTTATTTTACCATGTTTTGCGATTTTCGCATTCTTTGTACTCGCTTTACAGATAGGAAATGAAATTAGCTATATCAAACGCCTTACCGGCGATGTCCAAAAATACCAATCACAGCTGAACGAAAGGAAACTGCGCGAGATCGAACTCAGGCGCGAGAAGATAGTCATGGAGATGGATGACTACAAGGACGCTATCGCAAAAGCAAACGGCGCGCCACTCGATGATGGTGAGGAACGCGTTGTTATCAGGTAAGGTTCAATAGAAAACGGTTAGCAGGTTAGCAAGTTAGCAGGTTAGTAGGTTAGCAAGTTAGCAGGTTAGTAGGTTAGCAAGTTAGTAGGTTAGCATGTTAGCAGGTTAGCATGTTAGCAGGTTAGCATGTTAGCAGGTTAG
>CBDURE010000147.1:0-8397 GCA_965369605.1 uncultured bacterium | reverse complement strand
TTACACGAAACCCAAAACTCGCGCTGGTACGGTTTTCGGGGGGCACGTCAGTGGCGCCCACAATCACGTCTTTTTGTGATTGTGGGTGAAATGCGTAACTTTGCTGCGAATCACCCACAAGCAGTTGAAATCGCAAGCGATTTCAACTGCTTGTGGGCGGCACCCGACTTGGATTAAGATGAGGAAAATTGTAGAAATAATTATTTTTTCCGACAGGCTCGTAAGTGAGAAGTAGTAACAATATCCACCCACACCTCACTAACGTTCAGGTTTCGGGTAATTCGTGTTATTTAGGTTACGTAAACCCTCTGCTACTTTTTACCGCAATAGCTTCAATTCACAACTTCTGCCGCGCTCGATGTTTCCCCCCGCGTTTCTTCTTTTTCCTACCGCGTTTACCCGGCTGCGATGCTTTCTCTGTTAGCATATCCTCAAGCTGTTTTATCTCATCACGAAGTTTAGCCGCTTTTTCAAAATCAAGCCCTTTTGCTTTCTCGAACATCTCACTTCTCAAAGCGTCGATTATTCCCGGCACTTCGTCCGGTTTAAGGTCAATTCCCTCGAAATTGATAATTCTCTCGTCATCTTCTGAATCGAATTCAAGTTGCGCGGCGATATCTTTTATCGGTTTAACAATACTACGCGGAGTTATTCCGTGCTCCTCATTATATTCAATCTGCTTTACACGCCTGCGATTGGTTTCCCTGACAGCGCTTTCAATAGCCTTCGTGCTTTCATTCGCATATAAAATAACCATACCGTTAATATGTCTCGCGGCGCGGCCCATGGTTTGAATCAAACTCGTTTCACTTCGCAAAAATCCCGCTTTGTCAGCGTCCAGAATCGCCACCAGGCTAACCTCGGGAAGGTCCAGACCCTCTCTTAACAGGTTGATTCCAATAAGGACATCGAATTCACCCAGGCGAAGATCGCGCAGAATCTTAATACGGTCAATCGTGTCAACATCGGAATGAAGGTATTTGACACGCATTCCAAGGCGAGTCAGATATTCCGACAAATCCTCCGCCATGCGTTTTGTCAATGTCGTGGCAAGAACACGCTCATCCTTCTCAACTCGTTTTCTTATTTCCTCCATCAGATCATCAACCTGGTTATCCACCGGACGGATTATCACCGCAGGATCAACAAGCCCGGTTGGACGCACAACCTGATCAACTATCTGCGTTGCATGCTCCATCTCATATTTCGCCGGAGTCGCGCTGACAAAAATGCACTGGTTTATATATTTCTCAAATTCATCGAATCTCAACGGACGATTATCCAGCGCGCTTGGAAGCCTGAAACCATAATCCACCAGATTCTGTTTACGCGATAAATCCCCCTTATACATCCCGCCAATCTGCGGGACTGTAACATGCGATTCATCAATGAACAGCAGAAAATCCTTCGGGAAATACTCAACCAGCGTCGATGGCGTTTCTCCGGGACGGCGTCCGGAAAAATGGCGTGAATAATTCTCTATCCCGGAGCAGTATCCCATCTCCTGAATCATTTCGATATCATAATTCGTGCGTTCCAATATTCGCTGGCGCTCAAGATGTTTTTCATTCTTCTCGTAATAAGTCAGCCTTTCCTCAAGTTCCTTGCTGATATTCTTAACCACCAGTTCCTGCCTCTCCGGCAGGACAACGTAATGCGACGCTGGAAAAATGGTGATGTTATCCAGAATATTAAGAACTTCACCGGTAACATTATGGATTTGGCATATCGATTCAATTTCATTCCCAAAGAATGAAATCCGGATTTGCATATTCTCATCGGGCGGATGCAGTTCGAGAGTATCGCCTTTTATTCGGAAAGTGCCGCGCTCCAGCGAGACATCGTTTCTCAAAAACTGCATATCTATAAGCCGCCTGAGAAGCTCTCTGCGTTCGACATTCTGCCCAACGCTGAGAGAAATCGATATTTTCGCGTAATCCTCAGGCGAACCAAGGCCATAAATACACGAAACGGATGCGACTATGATGACATCAGTCCTCGATAAAAGCGCGCGTGTAGCCGCATGACGAAGGCGGTTGATTTCCAGATTGACATCTGAATCCTTCTCGATATATAAATCCTTATGAGGAACGTATGCTTCCGGCTGGTAGTAATCGTAATAGCTGACAAAATACTCAACAGAATTTTCAGGAAAATACTCCCTGAATTCCTGCGCCAGTTGAGCCGTAAGAGTTTTGTTATGGGCGATAATCAGTGTTGGACGCTGCACCTGCGCGATTACATTCGCCATCGTGAATGTCTTCCCGCTTCCGGTAACGCCAAGAAGTGTCTGGAAACGGTCACCGCGATTCAGCCCATCGACCAGCTTTTTGATTGCCTCAGGCTGGTCACCGCGAGGCTCATAGCTCGAATGAAGCTTAAATTCCCGTTCTTCTTTTTTCAGCATATTAAGCATTGTATTAATAAGAACGTTAGTAGGTTAGTAAGTTAGTAAGTTAGCAGGTTAGTAAGTTAGTAAGTTAGTAGGTTTGCAGGTTAGTAAGTTAGCAGGTTAAATGGTTGCCAACATCATACTAACCCGGGTGCCGCCCATAAAGCCGTCTCGGCTTTATGGGTGAAATGCTGCGAATTTGCCGGGTGCCGCCCATACAGCCGTCTCGGCTTTATGGGTGAAATGCTGCGAATTTGCACGTTTCACCCACAAATCACAAAAAGACGTGATGTGTGGGCGGCACCCGAGAGTTATCAATAAAGTATCATGTTTAAAAATCAACATGCTTTTCCGGCAGGCTCATAAGCATTGTGTTATTTCAACCGAAGTAACCCTAACCTACCAACTTACTAACCTGCTAACTTACTAACCTACTAACTTTTCTTAACCTGCACCAGCTCAACCAAGACGCCAAGACTCTTCGGATGCATGAATATTACCTTCGTATCATTCAACCCATCAACAGGCTTATCCCCCAGAAACCTGAATCCATTCGATTTCCCACTCTCGATATCACTCTCGATATCATCACTTTCAAGCGCGACATGATGCAGTCCGCCGCCTTTTTCATGTACGAATTTCCATATCGGACTGTTTTCATCAATCGGCTGGATTAGTTCGATGATTAGATTCTCTGTCTCAAACGGACACGCCATGACACCTCTATCCTCAAGAACATGAACTTCAGGCGCTTCCATTTGAAGAACTTTCGACCACAGCGCACGAGCCTGCTCGATATCATTTACCGCTATTGCCAGATGATCTACTTTCATAATTACCTCCGAAAATAATCTGAAATACAGTATATCATTTGAAACAATGATGCGCGTATCAGTGTCTAAATTGATGAATAAATTCGATTAAGTTTTGTTATACTTACATTCGAATTTATAGGGAAATTACTGATTCTTTCATTTGAGGTAAAAATGAGATTTTCATTTATGGTGGCAATTATGATATTCGCATTTCTAACAGGCTGTTCAAGCCAAATCATCGAAGTCGAGAAACTTCGAAATTACGAGAACACGCTTCAACACAATAACGAGACAGCATTACGGGTGGAGAACATAAACGGAGCAGTTGTTATTCAGGCAAGTGCAGATGCCGGTGATGCTGCTTCTATTTCCGCGGTTTTAAAAGTCGTTGCGGAATCCGAGGAAGCCGCGGAGGAATTTCTGGACAAAATTGACATTCACTTTGCGCGAGAGGGTGATGCATTCGTTATCGAAAGCAAAGTGCCAAAAATATGGACAATGCCGGGCAAGGCGAAAAAGCCGAAGTCGTGGAGTGTCGATTACAAAATAACGATTCCTGAAGGCCTGGACATCGAAACAGCTATGACCAACGGTAATGTCGAGATTCTCGGCGCAAACGCATCGGTGATGGGGCAATCTGTTTATGGCAATGTTACCATCAGAGACAACACAGGCTCGATAGACGCCATTACCACAAACGGAAACACCGAGGTTTCCAACGACCAGGATTATGAAATCAAACTCAGGCAGATATCACAGAATGGTTCGCACACGCTTAACCTTCCATACGCTAAGTACGGCAAATACGACTTCAGAACAACCAATGGGCAAATTAAAATCAACATGCCATCATCTGTTGAACCGCAAATAAACGCAAAAATAGTAAATGGAAATATAACCATGACTATGGGCGAAAGGCTCAGCGGTTTAATTGATTTGAAAACAACCAACGGTAAAGCGACTACAAACATGGTCGTGAACACATCAATGGCTAAATCAGGGACGAACGCAAAAAATCAACTTAAGGGAATGATTGGCGCCGGAGTTGGTGAGATCAACGCTGAAACCACAAACGGCAACATAACAATGAACAGCGCCGATTCGCCTGAGAGCGCTGGTCTCTAACTATGAGGACAAACCATTATGTGTAGGGGCGCCGCTTGCTGCGCCCCGGTGTGCCACATTAGACATGGTAACTTCAGGGCGCAGCAAGCAACGCCCCTACGATGGTTTTGTTATTTTTGTTTATCGGTTTTTTTCAAGAGTCCCCTCTGACCTGCACCTGACTAAACTAACCTGAAATGAAAAAAAGTGAGTTTTCAAACATGGCTGATAAACTCACCCCTCTTTTGCTATAATAATCGTCGTGGCAAAGAAACGAGCAATGCTGGATACCGTATATCTGGATGAAGCCCCCACAATGGGCTTGGTAATCCTGCATCGCCATGAGGTTATTGCCGTATTCGTACTATTCCTGCTCTTTTTCGCTATCTTCACAAAACATGTTGGCGCCAGTTGGAATGACCAATCGAGATTCGCGACAATCGAAGCGCTCGTGGAAAATCCTGGCAGCTTGCCTCGATTCGCGATTGACTTCACCACATACGGCTGGTGGACCGGAGATAAAATATTTGACAACCAGCATTTTTATTCAACCAAACCTCCGGTTTTATCCGTACTGGGAGCCGGGATTTACTATTTCCTTCACGACTGGTTTCAGATGGATTACTCCAATCCTGAACAGGAAAAAGATATCTATTTCATAATTACGTTTCTTTTAATCGGCGTGATTACAGCTGCGGCGCTTGCGCTATTCTATGACTTAATGCGCCGTCTTGGATTATCGAAAAAACACGCGGTTTTTCTGACAGTGGCTGTTGGCTTCGGAAGCCTGATGCTGCCATATACTCTTGTATTTAACAATCATACATTCGCCGGCGCGTCTGTTTTCATAAGTTTCTATTTCCTCTACAAAGCGATTGAACACAGGGGACCTCGCGGATTGAACCTGTTTCTAGCCGGACTTTTTTCCGGACTGGCATTAACAGTAGATATTGCCGGCGCAGGCCCGTTCGCTGCGGCTTTCCTGATTTTTACTCTCACAATGGGAATCAACAGGCGTTGGCACAAGCATGTTCGCATGTATGGCGTAGCGCTGATTGGGAGTTTCCTTCTCGGATTCCTCGTTTTCGTCGTAGCTCACCTTTATTTCAACTATCAGATTACCGGTGACTGGAAACCGATATACACCAAACATGCTCTATACAACAAACTTGCTGTTGAGGGGTACTACGGCGAGGTTATCAGCTCGAAAGAACCTTTTTTCTCAGAGAACAGATTCAGATACATTGTCAATTCACTGGTTGGAATACGAGGCATTTTTCTCTACACGCCGCTTATGCTGTTCAGTTTTTATTTCATGATAAAAGTCGCGCGCGACAGGCGAAACCGGCTCGCATTGCTTTCAAAATTAATCCTGATATTCCTAATTCCAGCATGGATTTACCTTCTCTTCGCGACAAAGAACTACGGCGGAACCTCCTACGGGTCGCGTTATTTCATTGCTGCGATGCCGATGCTGTTTTTCTTCAACGCGTATCTGTTTCGCTATGCCACAAGTGAAAAACTAAAAGGCTGGTTTTATGAGGGATTCAGATTGTCTGTGCTCATGGCGATAATCGGGATGGCGTTTCCCTGGGGTGTCGCGGGCCAACTTCCACCATCGAATTTCTCAATCTTCAACAATCTTCAATACTGGACACAAAATTTCCTACAGGAACTCGCAGATATTGTTCAGCGTATAAACGTTTGAGATTATTACTTACAGATCGCTGTCTTTCCAGCGGTCATACCCTTTTACATAATCCAGTTTGAACGCGATTATAAGCCCGGTATTCGGCTTGTGAAGGTCTCCCATCACATCCTCGATTATCTCTGACAGTTGCTCAACCTCTTCCATGTTTTCAAGAACACAGAATAATACTTTGTTGATCTGCCCTTTTTCCTCAAATATCGAATGAAGGGATGCTACAAGCGGAATATCAAAAGCTTTAGGCATGACTCTTCTCATGCCGACTCCATCGAAAATAGTCCCACCGGTAAACCCATGTTCTTTCATTTTATTAATAAGTTCATTTGCTTTTTCGGTTTTACTTAAAAACGATATTAAAATATACATAATCTCAACCTCTGTTTAATAATCTTATAATCAAACGTCTGACAATTTTTTCAGTTTATCGTCGTTATTGCCGTTATCGGTTGGCTCTGATTTTGCGAACGTGATTTTCAACAGAATAGGCGTAACCAGCGTTGTAACAAGTACCATGACAACCATGATTGTGAAAATATCGCGTGTAATAATTCCAGCGGCTAATCCCACTGATGCCACAATCAATCCAACCTCACCACGGCTGACCATTCCGACACCGACTCTGATTGAGCTCAAATTTGAGAATCCTTTCATCTTCGCGCCCAGATAACATCCCAATATCTTGGTTACAATAGCGGCAAATGCGATTGTCACAGTAAACCAGAATATTCCCATCCCGAGATTCTCAACACCGGGAATTCCCTTGCCGTTGACAAGTTGAACAACCGGAGCGATAAGCGGTCGGGCATCCGCATCAAGCCCGATTGACACAAAGAAAATCGGTACGAAAATCGCATAGGTAACAACCGAGAAGTTTTTTTCAATTTCGTGTTTAAATTTCGTCTGCGCGAACAGCAGTCCGGCGAGATACGCTCCTGTAATCGCCGCGACACTTCCCGCCCATTCAGCGGCCCATGAATAAAACAGGCAGACAAAAATCGCGAATGCGGTCATCGCCTCAGCGGTGGGCCATTTGCTGACTCGCTCTGTCCATTTTTCAAAATACTTTGTGCCGATTATCCACGCGGCAATGAAAAACACGATCATGAAAATTATTAGAAGGGCGACTTTCATCTTGGAGATTGCCGGGTCATCCATGTTCATCAAACCGCCGATTCCGTTTGAAAGGATATCAGGCAGCGCAACGCCGTGTCCCCCGGCTCCTGTTCCACTTGGCTTAAATGCAATTACCAGCGACAGAATAATAATTCCGAGAACGTCATCGATAACAGCCGCGCCAAGAATTGTGGTTCCCTCTTTACTCTGCAGCGCCTTGAGCTCGATTAATGTCTGTGCGCTGATTGACACCGATGTCGCTGTCAGAATCGTTCCGACAAAAATCGATTCATAAATATTATAATTCCCCATGAATTCGGCAATGCCCCAACCGGATAAGAAGGGCAAAAGAGCTCCTCCAATAGCGGCAAAAAGCGCTACCATCCCGACTTTCTTCATACGTTTCAAGTCGGTTTCCATTCCCGCTATAAACATCAGCAGGATTACCCCAATAGCTGCAAGCTCCTTTATCAGCGATAGAAGTCCACCATGCGATGAGGCGTTATGCAGAACGTGATAGTAATGCTCATCATGCCCCTCAACGATATTTGTCAGCTGAGGTTCGGTTTCATCTGCACTGTCAATGCTCGTGGCATTCCCATCATCATATTCCAAACCTGATTGCTCAAGCTCAGATTTACCTTCAACATGGGATTCTTCCACATACGCTATCAACTGTTTGTTTTTAGCCGCGTGCGACAGCGCTTCCAACTCATGCCTGTATGTCGCCTGATCGGCAAAAATGCCCCAAGCAGGCAGATTAAGCAGAGTCGGACCAAGTATCAGCCCAATGAGAATTTCACCAAGCACTCCCGGCTGTCCCCATCGAACGAACAACGACCCCGTTATTTTAGCGGCTGCGATTATTATGCAAAGTACTAGAAGTACCTGAAGAGAATATGCCATTTTAAAGCGCTAGCTCCATGTTAATTATCATTTTCAGTCAATCAATCATCTTCCTTAAAAAAATCCAACGATTTGAATGGCCGTTGAACTTCATTAAGTATTATCGTGTTAATTTAAGTAATATTAACCCAAATTGGACATGTTGATTCAAGCAATTTAAGTCCAAAAGAATAGAATATGGGAAACATTTTCGCAAGTTGATTTTGTAACAAACTGAATAGTCTCCAGCAAATTTGTGGTGCGGGCATCTTTGGGCTGATGAAAAAGTCTGGATGTAGGGGCGCCGCTTGGAAGCTGTCTCAGGACTTGTCTTGTTCTGTCATTCTGAGCGAAGCGAAGAATCTCTTCTGGACAGCGTG
>CBDURE010000146.1:0-8468 GCA_965369605.1 uncultured bacterium | reverse complement strand
GAAGGTAGGCGGGGTGGATATGCATTATCGAATAAAGGCATGTCGGGTTACGGTTGAAATGTATGTATCAACAAACTTCGAAAAGGAAAAGTTTTCGAAAAGGAAAAAGAGTTCTTTTTCTTGTTATTACCAAACACCGCCGGGCATTAGTTTCATGAGGATTGGGTCGACTGAGCCTATTGGGAGGAGGGTGTATTCCTCGGGGCCCGGGTCCCAGTCGATTGGGAGATCATCGCTGGCGAAGCAGCCGGTTAGGCCGCAGATGCCATCCTCGGTGACGTCAACGCTGGAGCCAATTTCGAGACTCTCGCCGCCCCATGTGAGTGTGTACCATCTTTCGCCGTCGGGTCGGAAAACGCTGAGGAAAATATCCTCGTAACCCGCTGATGTTCGATAGTCAGTGCCGTCTGTGATATCAAAATCGGCGGTGTATTGCCATTTTCCGATTACATAAACGTTGTCGAAGCCATCGACCGCGACATCGTAGGCTTGATCGCGCTCAGTTCCGCCCCATCCGCCTCCCCAGAGGTAATCGCCATCGGGAGCGAATGCGCTGATGCTGGCATCGAATCTGAGAGTTCCGTTTGATGACACCCAATCCTCCTCAGCCGGGTCAGGATTGAAATCGACTGTGCCGGTGAAATTACCCGCCACATAAATATTGCCGTTGCTGTCCGCTTCAGCGTGGTGGGCATGGTCGTAGCGGTCACTGCCCCATGCATTTACCCACTGGAACACACCGTCCGGGTCGAGTTTCATGACAAAAGCGTCATTGTATCCGTTGGATGTTCTTGGTTCGGGTGAACCCTCCGGGTTGAAATTAACTGTTGTATAGAATCCGCCCGCGATAAGGATATTTGAATCGTCATCAACGGATACTCCCTCAATCCAGTCCGCATCAGAACTTCCCCAGTGTTTGCCCCAGACGTAATCGCCGTTTGGGAGAAGTTTTATAACGTAAAAGTCCCAGTTGAAGATTGAATATGGGCCGTTCAGGTAATGTACGTCTTCCCCGGGACCCGGGTCAAGGTCAATATCGCCCCATGTGATTCCGCCGATGTAAACGTAGTCAGAACCATCGCAAGCGACTGTCATGCCCCAGTCAGCCTCATCGCTTCCCCATGTTTTGGTCCACTCATACCCGCCATCCGAGTTTAACTTGGTCGCGAAAGCGTATGATTCATAACCATCGGCGGTGAACATTTCGACACCTTCAGTTGGGTCGAGATCGACTGTGTAATAAAATCTGCCGGTGAAATAAACGTTGTCATCGGAATCTATATCGATTGAAGTTCCCTTTTCATCGGTATCATCCACATATGTTCCTCCCCATGTATATGCCCATAACCAGTTGCCGTTTGTATCGAATTTACTCAGGAACAGGTCGATTGATCCCGCGTTGCCTCTTATATCCTCGCCTATCGGGTCGGGGTCAACATCGAGGTCATCGCTTTTGTAAGCGCCGTAGCAATAGAAATTATCCTGGCTGTCAATCGCGACACCTCGCCCGTAATCGGCGCTCCATCCACCCCAGTTACGCGCCCATCCGCCGGTTTCCTCCTGTTTGGTGACTGTGATTGTGAAGTAATCGAACAAAACAGCGTTGCCGGAATTGGCTGAATATGCAACTACAATGCCCTCATAATCGCCGGATTGCGCTCCGTTTATGTTGGTGAAATCGAGTTTCCATGTATTTGCTGAATCGTGAGACATCGGAATGAATTCGCCACCGCTTATTTCTGTTTCATACAGGAAAACCTGGCTGATATCATCCTGCCAGTCGAATACGTCCACTGAAATTTCACAGTTTGCGCCTGTTGTTTCATATAGAGTTGTTTGGGCAAAGTTGTTAATCAGGTAGGGTTCATCGCAGTTTCCCGGATATGATGCCGTTACCGCCCAGAGTACATCGCCGCCTGATGGTGGGAGGTATATCTGTAGATCTTCCGTATGCTGGGTTAAACCTGCAAAAATGCGATTTGGCTGAGCTGCGGCATATGCCTTGAACGGATTTCCGATGAATCCGCCGGGGATATCAAACAGATTCGTCCAGTTATCATCATTGACAAGTTTATGCCCGTTGTTGTCCGTGTAAATAATCAGCCGGACATCATAGCCGTCAATCGAATATGGATTATTTAAAGTAACATCCACATCCAGAACGCGTGTAACGGGATCATAGTCGTTAATCGCAATTCCGGGTGCGGGAATCATGGTCGATATATTGTAGCTCGCGGCGAGTTCACGCGATGGCGCGGCTATGATATCCATAGTATCAGGATTGAAACTAACGCTCCAGACTCCCCACAGGTTGTGGTTTGTATTTTCTTCGTTGACATCCGTTTGGAAATTCGGAAATGACGCTGCTTCCTCATCCGGATTGACGGGGTTATTTGTCGAGCTTGAGCAGCCTGCCAAGAGTATTACCAATACAGTTAGATATAAAAACAGTCGGTTTGTTAACATTGCTGATTCTCCCAGTGCTATATTTCCTAATATATTAGTGGCAATTTATGCAGTTAAGAATAACATATCAATTATATCACTTCTTGTTTGCAGCACAAATTATTCCTTCAGAGTCTCAGAATCCGGCTTGCGCATGAAAAAACCCGGCATGACAGGAGTCATGCCGGATTGCGAATTGCCTTATAAAGAATCAATGCTTATTTTTAATAGCTTAATTTCGAGACATAAGCATCGCTATCGCCATTTGACGTTTTAACATTTCCACCGGCGGGATCAAAATCAACAGCCAGTCTAAAATATCCTGCAACATAGATATTCCCGTCAATATCCGTGTCCATTGAGTTGCAATAATCCATTTCCGAGCCGCCCCAGGTTTTTACCCAGAACCAGTTGCCATTTGCATCGAAACTACTCAGGAAAACATCATCATCACCGTTTGATGTTTCATTATGAACACCACCCGGATCGAAATCCGCAGTGCCTCTGAAACGTCCGCCAACATAAACATTGTTCAAAGCATCCACTGTAACTGAATAACCATGATCATAATCCGGTCCGCCCCATATTTTTGCCCACTGCCAGTTATAGCTTGCGTCGAAGCTTGTCAGGAAAACATCTCTTTGGCCGCTGGATGTTTGCGGACCGCCGCCAGCGGGATCAAAGTCCCCAGTGCCTTCAAAATAACCAGTGATATATATATTGTTAGTAGTATTCAAGGCAATGTCATAAGGGAAATCCAATTCTGTTCCACCCCATGTGGAGGTTGATTGCCATACGCCATTGGGACCGAAAACTGAAAGGAAACAATCCCTGTCGCCATTCGATAAAATTGGGTTGCCGCCATCAGGATCAAAATCCGCTGTACCCTCGAAAGATCCCACAACATGGGCATAACCCAAATCATTAACAGCCATAGCCGTGCAATAATCCCACTCTATACCTCCCCAGCTCTTTGTCCATAGCCAGGCACCCAATGAGGTGAATTTGCTTATGAAGAAATCACCATCTCCTACGGAAGTATGAACATCACCGCCAGACGGGTTGAAATCAACTGAGTCACTGAAATAACCTGCCACAAAAACATTGTTGTTATGGTCCACGCAGACGTCATGACTGATTTCCGTACCAGTTCCACCCCAGCTTGTAGTGCCCATCCAGTTACCGTTTGTATCAAATTTACTCAGGAATGAATCTCTTTCGCCTTGTGATGTTATTAAGCCGCCACCGTCCGGATTAAATTCCACTGATTCGCTGAAACTGCCAGTCACATAAACACAGCCATATTGGTCAGTGTCAACTGAAAACGCATGGTCATAAGTGGCGCTGCCCCAGGTTTTTGTCCACTCCCATCTGCCATTTGTGTCGAATTTACTCAGGAAAATATCACTAAGTCCGTTACTGGCCTGATAAGCGCCGCCGGAAGTGTCAAATCCAACGGTTTCGTAAAAAATACCTGCAACAAAGACATTGCCCTGCAAGTCAACAGCGACAGCTTCGGAAGAATCATAATCCGCACCGCCCCATGTTCTGGTCCAACAGTAACCAGCGTTGCTCGTATTTACATTTACAGTGAAACTCTGGTAGGTTGCATATTCGGAAATTGCCAGGTATTCAAGCGTAATTCCATCCTCGGTGTGCACCAGAAAATCACGATCACCAGTGGGCGGCAATGCGCCAACGCCGCGCTCATCTGTTACTTTGACAAGACCGTTATAGTTTCCCGCGGGTAATAGGTTTTCATTTATCACAGAAAAATCATAAACCAATGGATTGGTTGGATTTCCATTACCACTCGAAGCGGATGTTTGCTCCTGGAGCGTTGTAATCATTTCCGGTATTTCCAGCGAGACATTCGCGACTTCACTGGCTGCATACACATGTCCCGGATTGGCGTCAGCAAAGTCGGGAGCGGTGGATACTGTCGCTCCAATCTGCCAATCGTACACTCGAACCTCAATATCAACCGGAGTGGTGTTGTCAGTGTCCATCCAGAATCCCTGCGGAGCGACATCAACTTTCCATGCCGCTTTTTTGTTGAACTCCGGGTTGTAATATTTAGTATCGAAACGTGTAAGGTATGTCGCGCTAGATCCATACCCAAATGTCAGGTACAGGTCAAATCGAAGGATTGATGATTTGGATGAGAAGAAAGCATTGAACGATTTTTCGCATCCCATATCAAAAATATTCCACGTGCTGATACCATAGATGCTGTCATCTGTTACGAGAAAATACGGTAAAGCCGCATCATCGCTGGTAAGGCTAGCCAGATCAGTTGTGTAGCCATCCTGCCCGACGCAGATATTATCGTACGCAGTGGCATTTGTTAGAAGATATTCTGTTGGCGCTGCATTCAGTGGCGCGACAACGAGTGCGACATCGAATATGTCCAGGTCCTCACGATTGGATGCTGAAGGCGGCAATCCGTCGTTGCCCTTCTCAAACGGGTGCTTCAATTCAAACTCCACGTTAATACCGGATTTGTCGCCATACATTCCCTTGATTTTAAGGCAATCACCGCATGGTGATATGGTGAAGTAGCTTATTCCATTCACAACCCAGCTTTCACCAATGGCGGATGACCGTTTCGGAATTAAATCCGCGCTGTTTAAATCGGGGTCAAAGATGAGTTCATATGCTCCCATCAATCCCAAAGCATTGAAAGTTCCATTTTCACCAATAATATCTGATTGTGGAATTGTGTCCGATGAGCTGAGATTATCAGGTGATACGGGAGATTTACTGCTTGAGCAGGCAACGATAGTGCTTAATAATAAGATTAATGCAATGATAGCCAGTGGTCGTAATACACTCATGATGAGCCTCCAGATAGATAGATATTCAATTAAAATTGCAGAACTATATATTTCATGTTTCCCACGTATTTGTATGGAAAACGATATTGATAGCATTTTATTAAGGTTGATTTGGATTATACACTACTAGTAATTCTCGGTCAATTGTTGTTTACCACCCTTTCAGTCTTTTCACCTTAAATCGGGGTAGGATGGTTTGGGCGTCGAAACCGCGGAGATTGGGAAGGTCGGGTTTATATAAAAACGAACCGGCTTTTTTCAAATCGGAATCGCTGATTAATCCCAGCTGGTACATTGTTTCAATCACCGCTGTATTTTTAGCGCGTGTGGTCGGGTCGCCATCGACTATCTTAACCGCAATCCCGATGCCTTTGTCCGGGAGTCCAGTAAGCTGCATTCCCTCCGCGCCGGCTTTTGAGTATAAATATCCCTTACCGATTTTATTCAGGTATGTGCACAGGCGACGCTCGCCGCCTATCATCTCAGGATGCGCCCAGAAATCGGCGATTGTGCGCTTAATTACGGCTTCAGCTTTTTCGATGTCGAGATTATCAGGATTTGGCAGTTCGTGAAGCCTTTCCGGTGCGCTGAATCGGGCGAATATGTGCGCCATCTCACGCAGGGTCAGGTTATATGCGGGAAGCGAGCAGTTGTCCATTCCGGTTTTAATTTTCCTTTTATCCATCCCGCTAAACAGCGACACCCATTTCAGAACCTCCTGCTGGCATGGGTGTTCAGGATTGATATAATTCGTGATATCCCATTTTTTGTGAATGCACAGCGCGAGCATTACAAGGTGATTACCAGAACAGTTGTTGCAAAGCGGCGTGAACGCCTCGCGGTTCCTTCGCATTTCAGCGCGCGCTTTCGGATTTATCGGCGGATGTATTCCGCATCCCATTTCGGAATTCGTGATGCCGAGTTTCTCCTGAATTCGCGCGCCAACCTGCAAGTGGCGTTTTTCCCCATTATGTGAACTGACAAGATACGCTCTCTCTCGAGCGTTGAATTTGAACTGTTTCATGCAGCCATCATCCATGAATGTCGGCATCGCCTGCATTGGTTTTATTGATGAGCGCATATATGAGCGCCGTTCGGGGTCGCCGAGTTTCGCAACAATTCTGCCGTCGAAATCGACAGCGACAATCGAGCCGATATGCTGCGATTCCAACGTGCCGGAGCGTAAAACGTTTATCATTAATTCATCTTTGAGTCGCATGGTTAGATATCATAGATGTAATGCACAGTTTGGGCAAGTGAATCACAATGTAAAAAACGTGGGAATTTATTCCCGTGTTTTTTAGTTTTCAATATCAACAATAGCAGGGGGTTTTAACCCTCTGCGTCCTGAAATATAAAAACCGTAGCTCCCGGCATCAATCATTAATACTCGCGACGAACCGTGTAATTAATCTTAACTTCGCCGTCTTTGGCGACTTTCACCGGAAATTCAAATGTGCTGGCATCCTTTTTATTCCAGTCCGATGTCGCGGTCAGGATTGACCAGTCGCCGTGGGCGTGGTCAACGACGGTAACAACAACGCTTTCATCCTTGTGATTGCGGAGAATTATCTCAACATCGTATTCCCAAATCCTATTGGAAATCTTCCTGCGATTTTTCAAAATTCGCTCACCGACAATGTCAAACGCCTCGCCAAGAAACAGCCTGATTTCCTCATCTTTTGGTGTGTGGTCGATATTGTCCTCGCCGATTAATTGGAGCGAGCCGTCAGTATCAGCCTTGAATACCCGCACGGTGCCCTTTGGAAGGGGTATTCCAAGCCCGTTGTTCTTTGAATTCATGAACGCCATCTTGACCTGAATTTTGCCTTTCTGCGAATCGCCGCCGTACCAGTAATCGCCTGACGGCTCATAAATGAAAAGCTTATCAGCGGCGACATCGCTGCCCTCCAGAAGTGAAATCTGTTTCTGCTGATTGTTTTTCAGTGTTGCGGGACGCTGCAACGTGTACATGTGATATTCAAAAAACGATTTCTCCTCAAATGACGGCGCTGCATCAGGTTTGACACGGCTATGCCCCTTTCCCATACTCATCATCATTTCCCGCTCAGGCTGCACGCGATGGACATCACCCGCGATTAGTTTCAATTTCGCGTCTCTGTAAGTCGCACCGGATGTGTTATCCAGCGTAACCCAGCCGTTTAAATCGAGCGCGTCATCTTTTTCATTTATTACCGCTACATAATTCGCTCTCCATGACAATCCGGATGTCAGGTAGCTCATCTCGACTTCATGTTTGCCACCGGATGCTGTATCCAGCAGCCAGACAAGAGTTGGCCGCGTGATTAATCCATCCGGCAGTTCAGGTAGAATCACCTCTCCCGGATATCCCAAATGGATTTTGTCTTTCATTTGAATTACATACCCGCCCTGAGTCGAAAGTAGAACTCCGCTTTCGATTTCGTATTGCTCTGTTTCGGCATTGAATTTCCTGAAACTAATTTCCATGCCGATATATTTCTCCATCAGCTTGCTCTGGCTGATGAGATCATATTCATAGTTCTGCTCCCAGATTGAGATGCCATCGGGATTTGTGAGGGAAGAAAAATGAACGCTTGTGGGATCAATTCCGCTTGCGACATCCATGAATTTCAAATCGACCATCCCGCCGGGGAAAGTGATGTCGCGTACGTCGCGAACCAAACTCGAACCCGAATTGTAAACCGTGACACTGACACTGGATTGGTCATCGATTGATGTCTCCAGGATTTTCGATTCAGCGATAGCCTCAGGTGTGTTCACTGAGCCTAAAATGAGCGATACGACAACCAAAGTCATTATGACCAGTGCTGTTTTAAGAATTGATGTTTTCATATTTCGCCTCCAGCGATTTGGAAATTTTCTGATATGATTTAATAATAATTAAATCGGCTTAATTATAATCTATTGCCTGGTAATTTTCAGACTCATGATATAAAACGCTGGAGTTGGAAAAAGGTTCAAAATTTAACATAACCGAGCCCCGAACGTTAGTGAGGGGTAACTGTGGGTTTGTATCAGATTCGAGATTACCCCTCACTAACGTTCGGGGCTCGGTTACGTTCGGAGCTCGGTTACGTTCGGAGTTAGAATTTATTTTTTGGTATGTAGCCTGGCATCTCATGAACCGATTTTTCCCGGTTAATGAGGAGGCTGTCTCAAAACTCATTGATCGGCTATAATAAA
>CBDURE010000145.1:0-8503 GCA_965369605.1 uncultured bacterium | reverse complement strand
GCTGTAATCTTGCCGGCGCGAAACGGCGTCCTCGCCTTTTTACAGGAGCGCTTTAGCGCTCAATGCGCCGGATGAAATCCGGCGCTCCCAGGGGGGAGTAAATCCCTCTTCTCACATGCTATAATCTTTCTGCGTGATACATACGCAAACGTATTATTTCGCCGATTGATTACATCTAATGATACTAGCGAAACAAGAATCGAGACGACAGGTTTATTCATAATGGCAGACGCTAAGTTTGACCTTTTCCAGAACATGACTCCTGTAGATGACACTCCAACACCGTCATCCAATTTGACACGCTCCGGTTACAAAAATATCCTGAGATACCTTTCACGCAAACTGCTGGATCTGCAGTGGTTTATCGGATACAAATTTGGTGAAGCAGAAAACGGGCAATATGACCTGCAAACATTTGAATATCTTAAACCAACGGCAGATCTCCAGTGGGCTGACCCTTTTCCGGTGAAGGTTGACGGCAAATTCCACGTTTTCCTCGAGGAGTATTTCTACCACAACAGCAAGGGAGTTATTTCGGTAATATCCCCAAACGATGATGGCGGCTGGTCGAAACCAAAATGTATTCTCGAAACCGATTATCACCTGTCATATCCGTTCTTGTTTGAGTGGGATGATTCGCTTTTCATGATACCGGAAACAAGCAGCAACAAATCTGTTGAGCTTTATCGATGCGTATCATTTCCCTATGAATGGAAATTCGAGAAATATATCATGAAGGATGTTTCAGTCGTGGATGCGACCATCCTCGAAAAGGATAATCTTCTGTGGATGTTCCTTAACACCGTGGATGGCGGATCATCGCTGAATGACAAACTGTCGATTTATTACTCCGATGACCTTTTCGGTGAATGGAAACCTCACAAACAAAATCCTGTTAAAGTTGATATCAGATCAACACGCCCCGCGGGAAAACTAATCCAATGGAACAACGATATCTATCGTCCCGGCCAGGATTGCTCAGCCCGTTACGGCTATGGGATAACATTCAACAAGATGGTAAAATTAAGTGTTGATGAATATTCCGAGGAAAAAGTCGCGAGGATTTTACCAACATGGATGCCGAATATCTGCGGTGTTCACACTGTTAATTTCTGCGATGGCCTTACGGTAATCGATGTCCTCCGGCGCAAGCCCAAGTTCGCCAGATATTTCTGAGACAGCGCATTGAAAGCCAACCAGCAAAATAACAATCATCTGCAATGGGAAACCGCATTCCTGCTGACTCTTGCGATGTTTCCTCTAATCGGCATTGGTCCAATCATCGCCATTACAACAGGTTATTTTTTTAGACGTCGAAACTGGGCATCCAGCCTTGAGTTAATAGGACTATTTGTATTGGGAATTCAAATTCTCAGTACGGGCAATATTTTTGTTATTGCTTATCTAGAAGCGTATGGGATTACCTCAATCCCCAGTAGTTATTTACCATCTTCTCTGTTTGTTTTTCCGATTATTGGTGTGATTATCGGGTTGGTTAAAATGGACAAATACTGGGCGACTTTATTGAAACAGGTAAGTTTATCTTGTGTCCTTGTCGTTGTTTTTGTTTTGACCTTTTTTAATCTTGAATCCAATCCCACTCAGAATGCCAGAATTCATACTATCTTCGCTTACATATTAATAGGAGGCCCTGTTGTTTTCATTAGTTTATGCTTATATCGACACAGTCTGAAAAGATACTGGGGAGTAGTTATATCTGGCATAATTTTGTTGATTTTCGTTATATTTGTTGTTTCAATACTATTTCCAGGTTTTGAAGAAGCTCGTTATAAGTCCAGATGCGCGGAAGTGAAATCAAATACTCATAAAATCCAACGTGCAGTGGAGAGGTATTGTACTGATGCTGGTGGTAACTATCCTGAAAATATTCAGGTTCTTCTTGATATTGGTTATCTGAGTGAATTACCAGGAAACCCCCTTACCGGCAAGCCAATGCAAGACGTCGAATTTGGCAGCGATAATTGTCCAGGCAATTTTACATATTTAACACATTTAGTTGATGGCAACGTGAATGGTTATTATCTTTTTTGTTATGGTGCTAATGAAGAGCCAGCATTAGATGTAAATCAGGATGGAGTATTTGATCATGTAATAATGGTATTACTTGATAGTTATCCAGGATCAGGACCAAGACGTCCCACACTTAGTTATGGAGAAAACCCCAACTCAGAAGAACACGATAAGCAAATTGAGGAAATACCTGTCAGGAAATATTATCTATTGCCTGAACTAAAAGATCTGCTGAAAGAAACTTACAACGATGATTAATACTATTGCCAGATTGCAGCCCAGTCAAATAACCCGTCATTCCCGCTTTCGGGCTTGTTGAAAAAGCTATGCGTGTAGGGGCAGGCCCCTGTGCCTGCCCGAAAGTTCGCCATAAACACAGGGCAACCACGGGGGGTTGCCCCTACGGTTTGCACCCAAAGGAGGTTTTTCAACAAGCCCTTTCGCGGGAATGACGGAATCTTTATCCTTTTCCTTACTTGGTGCCAAATGCGAGAATATTGCGTGAATGTTATCCATAATTTCCCGGCTAATGAAAAGCCGGGCTACAATAAACTGAGTATAGTATTTAAAATACAAGCCTGCTTTCTCCCCTCTCCTGATGCAGGAGAGCCACTAGTGGCGAGGGGTTGGGGGTGAGGTTCCTGTTTAATAATCCTTAAACCGTCGCCACGTAATACCCAGCAGCCTCGTTACATTATACTCAATCATCGGAGTCGCGCCCGTTCGCTTGACTCCCTTGTGTGGAATGAAATTGCTCATTAACACATATCCGCAAAGGTTTTCGACGCCTGTATCAGCAAACGTATCACAAATAAATCTTAATACTGTTGTATATATGCCCTTTCCCCTGAAATCCGGCGATGTGTAGCTGTGATATATATACCATGTATCCTGCTTGAAATCGTGGTATGTATCGATTTCCATAAGATATATAACCTTTGCACATTCAACCCATGAATAATGTACGATATTATTATCCGTCTCGACAACAAACAACCTGTGTCCTTTTCGGAGCCTGTCGAAAGCCTGTTGCAGGAACTTTTGTTGCTTTTTAAGTGTTGTATCCTCGACAAATATTTTCAAATCGCTCAGATTCCCCTCGCGGATAACATAATCGCCCTGTGTCCAGTCTTTTTCCCGCTCCTCAAACATACGTCGATATATAATCAGTCTCATCGAGAAAAATATTTTAGGGATTAATTGCCGGAAGAACATAATAATAAGTCGAGGAATCCCGTTTTTACGTATAACGAACGCTGTTTCGTGCAGTATCACTGAATATGTCGATGGGCTTAGCACTTTCTTTAACAGATTAAACAATCGCGGTGATTTGTTTTTTATTTTAGCTCTTATTGATTGCGTGTTTTTTAATACACTCCAACGGAATGAATCGAGGAACATTTCAAATTTGATGTTGTTGCGTGATACTGTTGCGAAACGCTTTTTGTATCCTTCCGCGCCACGTGTGAAATCAAACAACTCAACACGATTCTCAATACATTCCTCAAGCATGAATTTCATCAGTACCAGGCCGGGAGAACGTTTGAAATAGTCCATATTAAATGTCGGAGTGTAGTGCAGAAGTGTGTTCTCATGCAGGAATCCGAAATGGCACGCGATTAATTCATCGTTGAATTTCAAAACGTTAAAGCTGAGCCATCCCTCCGGCAGGAAAGCGTCCGCGAGTTTACGATAAAACTCTTTCGCCCTGCCGCCGAGGAACTTACTGATGTCGCCTGCAATGAGTCGCCTGTCCTTGTGCAGTTCAAAGAAGCCATCTAGCGTGGAGTCGATTTCATCGATGTCGGTCAATACGCTGTATTCAAGCTTGCCGTTTTTATTCAGGTAATTAAACCGGGTTTTGACATCGTTCTTTCTAAGGCTTGCTATGGCCTGCTCCTCTTTATCGCGTATTTCAATCGCGGAGCACTCACTCGATACAGATTCAATTGATTTCCATTGTGTTTTTTGCGAAAGGCTGCGTATAAACTCAACCGTGGATGACCTTTCAGGAATATTATCCAGCGATAATCTAATGAACAATCCGCGATTATTTATCAGGTAATCGAAAAACGCTGTCAGGACTTCAGGTTTCTTTTCATCGTCTATAATAAAATCGCTGTAGTCTGTTTCACCGACGCTGATAAATCGCACTACTTTACGGTTTATCATCAACGGCGCGATGCCGACAATCTTCACGCCATCCTTCGCAACCAGAAGAAGCAATTCGCTGTCACCGCCGAGAACATCCCACCAGCAGTTAATCCATTGCCACGTGAGGAATACGGTGTTTATCTCACTTTGCGCAAGCAGACTGTTCCAGGCATCGCTGGATATATCAAAAAAATTATCAAGTCGCTCGACAGTTACCAACCGTTTCTCCCGCAGCATGACAACATAACAAAAACCTAATTATACTATTATAATCGTCGTTTTGATGAAATATTGCCAGTAGTTTTCTCATTAAGTATCTCACCGAGTGTCTTATTGTAGATATGTTTTCGTCTTGACATCGTTGTCCCTTTTTGATAGAATCCCTGCCATACACAATATTGCAAATATTTACATCTTTAACAATTAATATTCCGGGGAGAAACGCTATGAGGTTATTGTTATCTTCACTACTATTGGTTCTAGTTGTGACAATCCTTATTGGATGTTCCAGCGGCTATGACCCGATGTTTGGTGAATCATCTGTTAGTCTGGATGATATCGGCAATTTTGATATGTCTCCTGTTATCACGCTTGATGAATACAGCGCAATAGGTTTGTTCGGGTCATATAATCTTGCGGTATCGCCTGAAGGGCCATCCGCTGACTTAATGCCTGTGAGAACATCAGCGTTAGGTGAATCGTACATTGTGAGCGGCAAGCCTTTTTTCACAATAACGCCTTGTGCGGATTGTTTCAAAATGAAAAGCATAGCTTTGGATGAAGATTCAAATATTGTAATTGGATTTTCGATAAGGCATCCATTTCCCTTGGGAAATACGGGTGAGGAGCCATCAGCTTCAAACCGCCTGGATCTTGATGTTTTTGACCTCGCGCTGTTTGTATCGCCTCACGGCATAGTCCCAGCAGATTACCCTTTGACTTCCACGCAGATACAGAGTGATTATCTGTTAAACGCTGATGGATATTCAACGGAGTTAGAGGAATTTACAGATTACCCATCCGCAACGCCATATAAAATCTGTTATGAAAATATAAATATGAACAGATTCGAAATGGGTTCGAGCTGGAATGATTTTGAAATTATTCTTCCCGCCCGGGAACTATACTTCGAGCTCTTTCTAACCATGGGATATGGCGCGAGCGCGAAAAAGCCAACCAGATTAAATCCTGCCTATTATATCCCTGAGTTTAATCGTAAAGCGGCATGGAAAGTGGAAGTTACGCCTCCTCAGGGGGATAATGAGCCGGCGGTAGGAAACACATGGAACGCGGCAAACCTGACAACGGAATATGAGGTTACAATCGATATCTATGACTGGAATCACGGCGGGACTGTCGCATCGGAATTCCCCGACCCGACAAACCCAAGTCATCTAAGTGCAACATCAGATATCGAATCTGTAACTATTGAAGTACCCGGAATGGTAAGTGCGCTTGTCTGGGCGCCCACAACTGATACTTCAACCAACGGATGGGATGACCCGATGACTTATGTTGGATCATTCGCAAACGAGAACTCGCTTGGTGTTGGAGAATATAATGGGCTGGTCAAGGTTATGGATTCAAGGGTGCCATCAACAACTCCTGTTGGAACTGACACTTTAATCGATACTCCTGATGGGATGCAACTGGATACATATACACTGGGTGAATTTGCGACATATCAGACTTTTGTCGCGACTGTGGTCATGGGGCCTCCTCCCGATTACGACCATGGCGATGAAATCCCCGGATATGGAATTCGAGATCAAGGGGAGGGTATGGATGTAGATAGCTCAGGCAACGTATATATTACGGGTTCATTTGACGGTGTTAATATCGATTTTGACCCCGGTATCGGCATTGATGCATACTCATCCAACGGTGGATATGACGCCTATTTAATAAAATATGACCCGGATGGAAATTACCTTTGGACTATCACATGGGGAGGAGTGGGCATTTGGGACGAAGGTTTTGGGCTTGCGATACATCAAACAAGCATATATGTTACAGGCCATTTCGAGCAAACGGTTGATTTTGATCCCAGTCTCGCTGGAATTGATAATCACACTGCGCTTGGCGACGGACGTGACATCTTCCTTAGTAAATTTGATTTGGATGGTAATTTGCAATGGGCGATAACATGGGGAGAACTTGGCACGTCAGTAGTAGGCATCTGGGATGAAGGGCACGGAGTTGGGATGTTGTCCACGGGAGATATAATTGTTACAGGCATCTTTTCCGGCACAGTTGATTTCGACCCCGGAGCGGGAAATGACCCGCACACATCCATTGGCGATGATGACGTGTTCATCAGCAGATTTAATCCAAGCGGTGGCCATATCTGGACAGAAACCTTTGGCGGACTGTATGAAGATGGCGTTAATGGAATTGATATCGATAATTCAGACAGAATACTCATCACAGGCTTCTATATGGATACTGTCGATTTCGACCCCGGCGCTGGAACTGATTCACACACATCGAATGGATTCAAAGATATATTCTTCAGTCGATTCGCTCCCAACGGGACTTTTGATATTGCCAGAACATGGGGCAGTTATGAAGGATTTATATTCGAGGACGGTTTTGACATCGCCGCGGATTCCTCAGACAACATGTTCATAACCGGAAGATTTGAAGGAACCGTAGATTTCGACCCCGGTCCCGGCGAAAATATTGTTGTCGCAGCGGGCCAGGTTGACACCTATTTATGTAAATTCAGCGCCACTGGAGATTTTGCCTGGGCTCTTACGTGGAGCGGAGATGGCATCTGGGACGAAGGGCATGGAGTGGCAATAGATTCCTTTGATTTCGTTTATGTCATTGGCAACTTCCAGGGAACAGTCGATTTCAATCCCGGTCCCGGCGTAAACGAGTTTACATCGAATGGCGGACAGGATGTGTTCGTAAGCAAATTCACTAATGATGGCGCTTATGTCCTGACAGTCACCTGGGGCGGAACTGAATTCTGGGATGAAGGTCACGCAATCGTTATCGATGATTCAGGCGCGATATACGTAAAAGGTTGCTTCTCCGGAACGGTTGATCTTAACCCCTTCGGAGGCGTTGATGAGAAAACATCCAGCGGCGACCCGGATGTGTTTTACACAAGGTACTCGTATAACTAATTTTAAAATTAAGCCCCGGGAATTCTTTTCCCCGGGCGTAGTCTGTGAATTAATTTATCTGTCCGTTGTATGGATTGGGAGACAAAAGATGAAACGAAATATTATGCCACTGCTAACAACAGCATTATTGCTGATGCTTCTGATTGGTTGTTCATCAGATCATGACAACAACAACGCCACGACTCCGCTGGTGAATGATCCGGATATCTCCTCTGAACCGCAAAGGGAACTGCTGGGGGTTTGGCGACTGAAACCCGATTTGGGTAATCAAGCCACGCAAGTAGAATTCGCTCGTGATTTGGCTGCTCATTTTGATGTGACACAGGACATTCCCGACCCAACTGTATCCAACGAATCATACGACGGCATCACGCAAATCTATCAGTTTGATTTAACGATTAATAATACTGGCCTGGCGCAGGATGCTTTCGATGTCCGGTTGATTGTATATACGGACAACGACGGTACAGAGCTAAAAAATCCAGATAATTGGACAGCTCTTTACGACATGCCCGGCGGGAGTTTCATAAATCCGTTCAAGGCTTATGCGACAACCCAACCGTCAAGGAGATTCGCAAACGCGGCATCGCACACTGAAACCGCCAGCATTTATCTTCCGGGGGGAATGCAATACCCCAACATTCTTCTCGCAATCGACGCCTCAATCCCATTAAACTGCGAGGAGCCGTATTTGATAAGTAATTTCACTCAGGAAAATCTCGCTTCAGGTGTTGGGGCAAACGCTAATATTACAATCGATGTCTTTGACTGGCAGATTGATGTTGACAGCATAAAACTACACTGTCCGGCAATCACAGGCAATCCAACGGATAGTTTCAGTTTCGATTCAGGCAACACATGGAGTCTGAATATTATTAATAACAACGGCGTTAAAGCGGGAGATTACCTTGCCATGATAAGCGCGACATCAACCGGCTCAGGCAGCCTTGAGCTATATGATGTTCTTACTATTGCAGTGTCTTCTTACGAATGGACAAAAACCTGGGGTGGATCAGGTATCGATGAGGGTTGGTCGGTTTCTTTGGATCAGTCAGGCAATGCGTATGTCACTGGGTATTTCCAGAATACAGTTGATTTTAATCCAGATGGCGGCGGAACTCAGTCATCCAATGGTTTCGGAGATGCCTTCCTGAGTAAATTCGATTCCTCTGGTAACTGGCAGT
>CBDURE010000144.1:0-8639 GCA_965369605.1 uncultured bacterium | reverse complement strand
AGAATATTGTCTTTTCCCTTCGCAAGTGTATAGACCGTGTATATCGTATGCAAATCCAAAAATATTTCCCCCCGCTCGCGGGGGGATTAAGGGGGGGATGGAGTATAAAAACAACCTTTTTCAACAAGCCCGGGACGCCAGCGCTACTACGGATGCCGTACCGAAATGCTGTGATCTTTCGCGAGAATCATCTTGAAATTATTCGGGCTTTTCATGTTGTAAAAAACCTCCATCCGATCACCGAGCCATCTGAATCCCATGTAATCGTTATCGGGAGTGCGGACGAGAAAAACATTCGGCTGGCCATCAATCGCTGAAATCACCGTTGGTTTGTATCCCTCCCAGTTGTTGAACATTTGCTTGATGCTTTGATACCTGCTCTCGGCGATTTTCTCATTTCTGTAAACTATAACAAGCATGGAATAATATGAACCGCTGCTGATTCTATATTCACCCGCGACAATTTCAACACCGCTTTTTATTCCCCAGATATCGCCGCGGCCCAAATCGAGAATCTGATTCATTCCGATTATCCCCACAGCGTACCGCTCGCTGCCGTGAATTCTATCCATGACAGGCAGATTGCTCAACACCTTGGGCCTTGATGCGTGTTTCGGGATTTTAGCCATTATCCTGTTGGCGAAACTCATCAGCGTGAATCTGTCCTCAGTATTCATTGCGATTCTGCCGAAAATGTTACCTTTGAAAAATTCAATCGCGACATCCTGAATGAGATTGTAATTGTCGCTTTTCAGATTGCTTCTCTTTTTGCTTGCAGGATCATTGATTTTGTATTTCATCTCATCCTGTTCTTCAATGTTGGAGGAGTAATTGCTGATTGTGTAGATTCCGAATGCGGCGTCTCCATCCTTCATTTTAAAAAGTTCAACAACCAGATTTTTCCCGTCGGCCTCATAATCCGCGCTGCATCCCCTGTCGAAGCCGTATTCCAGAAAGATATCCGCCGCGCCGTTCATGTATGCATAAAGCCCCGTATCGCCGAATCTGTGCCAGTCAGGCGGATCCATTTGGAAACTGCCAATCACGTTGCTCGATGGCAGCAGCTCTCCCGGATCAACAAACTCTTCCTTTTCAGCGCTCACGCCGGATGAAAGAAATGCCATTCCGAATAACAGGAAAATCAGGATTAATCCGTTTCTCATCAATACTCACCTCACGTGTAACTATCCCCTCTGTCCAAGTATATCAGACAACTTCGCATGATGAAAAGTTGGATACGTTCAAACACCGCATGTTATTATGCTAAAATCATTATCCGATGAAAGTGCCACAGTGGAAAATACCTGTTGAGATTGTGGTTGCACTCACACTGTTTCTGATTTTCTTCGCTTTGTTCATGCTCACCGCGAAGGATGATGAAGAAAAGGAAGTGATTCATTACCTTTCCACGAATGAATCGGGTGTCTATGGCGCGTCCCGTATGATGGTTCTCGCGCAAAAATTAAATTTCAACGCGGAGAAACACACACTTAATCTCAGCGATGAAATCCCACAGGATGCTGGAATCATTTTCATTCTTTGCCCTGAAATTCCTTTAGCTTCGGAAGAAAAGAAAACGTTAAACAAGTGGGTTCAGGATGGCGGTACGCTTGTTTACGGCAATGATATCAGGCATCTAATCGAACATTCAATCTTCGCGGATTTGCTTGAACCGAAAGAAGCAAATCTCCTGGATGAGCATCAACTTTTCATGTTTACAAAGAAAATTTCCGATGATGAAACACCGGTTGTTTACCAGCCGTCGGATACTGGCGACGGCGTTAAAGTCGCCGCGTTAAAATCTGAATCGGATGATTTGGTTTTGCGGGATGTCCAGCAGATTTACTCGCCGTTCTTTTTCCATGATGATTCCCTCAAGCGAACATATTATGATGTCCCTGCAAATGAGCCGGACGAAAGCGAGGAAACAAGCGTTGAATGCGAAGTGCTGGCATCCTATGGCGATATACCGTCGATTGTGCGCGTAAATTCAGGCGAGGGCAGGATTATCGCGATTGCGAATCCGTTGATATTCTCAAATGGATTCCTGGAAGCCGGGGACAACATTCTATTCGCCTATAATCTGATGAACTCAATTCCTGAGGACAAAGTGATTCTCATTGATGAATATCATCACGGATTCAGTACGGTTGAGGAAAAATCGATTTTAGAAACGGGGTGGGGACGAGCTCTCGCGATGCTTCTGTTTGCGGGGATTATCGCCATATATTCTAAAGCTGTGCGATTCGTCCCGCCAAGAGCTGTGCCTCCTCCGCAACGGCGAAGCCAGGTTGAATATCTTCGCAGCATGGCTCAAATATTGAGAAGAGCAAAAGCGCTTAAAGTCGTATCCAGAATCATGCTTCGGGATTTTGGCAGCGCTAAAATCAAAAGCGACAGCGCGGATAATTTCAAATCAGAGATTGAGAATGAGGCGTTAAAGAAAAGGCCATCAGAAAGCAGGATTTATTCAAGAATTAAAAAACTGATGGAGCTGGAGAATCGTTAGTGAAATAGCACTATGCTTTAGCGGCTGGCGGATAATGTCAGTAGAACAAGAGATTCCTCCGCTTCGCTACGGAATGACAAACATGGGTAATAATAATGTTTCCAGGAAAAGCGCGGGTGATTGCCGATGAAGTCACGCATTTCACCCACAACCAGTTGAAATCGCCAGCGATTCCAACTGGTTGTGGGCGCCACCCGGAATCCATTCTTTTTCAGAGATCTAAATAAACAAAACGCAAAAAAAGGTAAAACAATGACTGAACAAGACAACCAGGAAAAATCAAATGAGGAAATAACGCTATCACAAACCGCTGGACTGTTTAACAGCATGTTCGGCGAACTATCCAAGGTGATAGTAGGCCAGCAAAAAACGCTGGGGGAATTGATAATCGGATTTCTGGCAGGCGGACATCTGCTGATGGAGGGTGTTCCGGGCGTTGCGAAAACGCTTATGGTTCGAACGCTGGCATCAGTGGCAAAAGCCGATTTCAAACGGGTTCAATTCACTCCCGACCTGATGCCCGGTGATTTAACAGGCATCAACATTTTCAATCCGGCGCAGGGGAAATTCGAATTAAGGCGAGGGCCTATTTTCACAGACATCCTCCTTGCCGATGAGATAAATCGCACGCCGCCGAAAACCCAGTCAGCTCTTTTAGAAGCCATGCAGGAAAGGCAGGTTACAATCGATGGCGAATCGTATTTGCTTGGCGATTTGTTTACCGTTGTCGCGACACAGAATCCGATTGAATACGAGGGGACATATCCGTTGCCTGAAGCGGAACTTGACCGTTTCCTGATGAAGCTTATCATCGACTACCCATTGCCGAACGAGGAAAGGGATATTATTCTCAGATTTCATGAGCATGGTGATTTTTTCAACATCGAGCAATTCAACCTGAAAGCGATTGCCGATGAAACTGTTGTGAAAAAGGTTCGCGAGGAAATTAGAAAGATCCGGGTTGAAAATTCAATCGCCGATTACATTGTTAAAATTATTACAGCGACACGCAATCACCCGTTTGTCGCGCTGGGGTCATCGCCGCGAGCGGGAATTTCCTTCATTGCCGTCGCCAAAACATCCGCCGCGATTCACAAACGGAATTTTGTAATGCCGGATGACATCAAAGAGTTCGCGCGCCCGATACTGCGCCACAGGCTGATTCTAAAGCCTGAGGCTGAGATTGAGGGCATCAGTCCGGATGATATCATTGATGAAATACTTGAACAGGTAACGGTGCCGAGATAGGGTCACGCCGCACAGGCGTTCGGCGCTCCCGGCGTACATATTTAATTAAATGCCGATTCCAACAAATAAAACGCTTTTCCTTCTGTCATTATCCGCCGCGATTCTGCTGCCATCGGTGCGGTATCCTGCATTCACAGGCGTTTTCATCGTGTATATCATCATGATTGCCATTCTGGCTATTCTCGATTACATGATTATCCGTGCCAATCTGAAACTGGTTATCAATCGTGATGTCGAAGTTCAGCTTTCGCTGCTGGATAAAAATCCCGTTGGAATTGAGATTAACCATCGCGGAAAAATCCCTTTGGTGATACAGCTCACAGAAGCGGGATTGGATAAATTTATTATCTCACCCAGAATCCTTCATACAAATCTCCAACCCGGGACAAGGAAAACTCTCTCCTATAAATTAACCCCGATTACGAGAGGTGATTTCAAATTCGAAAGCATAAACGTCCGCGCTAAATCCCGTATGGGATTCGTGACAGTCCAGCGAGTATTAAAAATGCCTGAGAACATTCGCGTCGTGCCGAGTATCAAAGCGATAACGAAATACAAACTGCTGACACGCCATCCGTTCGGGGCATCCGGTGAAAGGCGTCTTCGATTTAAAGGCAGGAGTTCCAGTTTCCGGGAGTTGAGAGATTATACGCAGGGCGATGAATACCGCAGCATTGACTGGAAAGTTACTGCGCGCCGCAACAAACTTACCGTGCGTGAATATGAGGATGAGCGCAGCCAGAATCTGATGATCATGATTGACACCGGGCGCCTCATGACCAGTTTTGTTCCAAGAGGTAAAAAAGAGGGCAGCTCACTTCTGGATACTGATCTCTACCCGGAGAACCTTCTGCCGTGGGAAAATCCGCTGAGGGAAACAACGCGGCTTGATTTCACCGTGAACGCCTCTTTGGTGCTGAGTTATGTCGCGCTGTCAAAAGGTGACAGAGTCGGCTTGATGGCTTTCAGCGACAAAGAGGAAATATACCTTCCAACCCGCGCAGGCAAAGGGCAGATATCACGAATCGTTAATACACTCTACAGTTTGAAACCGAAACTTGTTGAATCGAATTACCGCAACGCGTTTTTGAAAATGGCGACTGTTCAGCGCAAACGTTCTCTTGTAGTGTTCTTCACGGATTTAGTTGACCCGGAATCATCAAAGAGTTTAATTAAATATCTGCTGGCACTTCATCCGACCCACACTCCGCTCGTTATCGCTTTTCGGGATTCTGAAATCACGGCGCAGGCAAACAAGGTGCCGGAGCGTGAGAGTGAGATCTACGATGTCGCTGTCGCGCGGGATATTCTGTATCAGCGTGAACTGGCGTTAAGGGAATTAACTCGAGGCGGCGCCATGACACTTGACCTCTATCCCGAGGAGTTGAGCGTTTCCGTTGTTTCGGAATATATTCGATTGAAATCAATTGCCAGGTTGTGAGTTTCCCCCCCTTAATCCCCCCGCGAGCAGGGGGAGATGTTTGTTTCCACTCCCTTAATCCCCTGTTTTGTCCACGGACAAGGTTTACACATTGTCAGGGAGACGTTTTTTGTATTTTCAAACAATATATCCAGCTATACACTTGCGAAGGGAAGAGACAACATTCTCCCTCCCCGCTCGCGGGGAGGGCTGGGGTGGGGGTTTTTTAATATCTCAATTCACTACTGAACCTTGCCGAGTTTGGTAATCGCCTGATTAATGGTTTCATCATAGACTTGAACCACTTTCTGCGATGACTCATATTCACGGAGAATTCGAATCATATCAGTAACCACACTCAGTGGGGAGAAGTTCGGTTTCTCGACATATCCCTGTTGGAGATATGTATTTTCAGCATCTCTTTCAAGGAAAGCGGGGTCGCCGTCAAGGCGGTACATCGAGCCGCCCTCTTTTACCAGAAGAGTTCTGTCATCGATTTCAAAGATGCCGATTTTACCCGAGATCTGCCCATCCTGAGCAATAGTGCCATCTTCAGAGATTGCAATATTCCCCTTTGTGCCAAGAACGATTTCGTCGCCCTTGCTGTCTAAAATGGCAAATCCCCTGTCATCGACAAGCTGGCCATCCGGTGTCAAATTCCAGTGGGCGTCACGCGTGTATCGCATTGAGCCGTCCGGCATTGCAACCTTGATAAAGCCATCACCCGTAATCGCGAGATCGTGATCATCACCCGTCGAGGCAAGAGGACCTTGCGTAAAATCGGTGAATTTGTTTGTGTCAATAAGTGAACCCAGAGCGAGTTTCCCGACCGGTTCGCTTTTTTCACCGTTCTGGATACGGTTAAGAAACATCTCTTTGAATTCGGAGTACGCAACCCTGTCCCTTTTAAAGGTATCGGTTTGCATATTGGCGATATTGTTCGCGACGACCTCAAGATTTGCCGCTCTTTCGGTCATGCCGCTTCCGGCGATATATAAGCCTCTTAACATAGCAGCTCCCTGATCGAAGGTTCGATCATATATTGCATCGGATTAAATTTGATTAAGCTTAAGGGAGTTTTGCAAAGTAAATGCAGATAAAAAATAGCAGAGGGTTTAAACCCTCTGCTATTTTTAAATCTCTACAATTTTAATACTACAACAACGAATTTATTCTATGGTTCAATCGCTTACCTCAATGTTTTTCAGCTGCTTGAGTATTTTAATATCATCCTCAAGCTGGGTTTTTCTGAGTTTGAAAGCTTTCAGCGATGCCGTTTGAATTTTCAGCGATTCACGCCGCGCCTCTACCCCCTGTGTGAGCTGGCCAATCGCGCGGAGCAATTCCTCTTCATCGACATTTGGATTGTCAGTCAATCCGCCGCCCGCTTTGAAATCCTTCAGCCCCTGCATCAGTGAATCGATTATCTTTCCGTTGAGAGCGTCATAAGTGGTTCCCAGATTCTCTTCAAGCCTGAAAGCGTCATTCAGATATAAAAGCGCAAGGAATTCCTCTTTATGTACCCTGAAAGAATTCTCCAGTTCAGCTTCCTTTTCTTCGTAATTTTCCAGCTTGTCGGGGTCAGTTGACCACAGGACGACCAAATCAACCGCGTACCCACCGAGATCTTCCGCGACATCATGCAGGCGATTCGTTAATCTCTGCGCAATCTTTTCAAGTTTCTGCTCATCTGTTATCTCATTCTCTTCGACTTCTTCAACGGGCTGAGGTTGATAATCAGTATCCCCAAGCTCAAGAGATTCATCTTGCAGCAAATTCACCGGTGTTATTATTTCATCCAGCGAATCCGATTCCTCCTCGACAGGTTTATCTTCAACCAAAGGTTCAACCGGTTCTTCGATTTCACTTTCCGCCGGGGGAATCGTAACAATATCATCAGGGGCATTTTCATCTTCAGCGATGTCCACAACTATCACATCAGGGGCGACAAAAACCGATTCCACAGGTTCTTCCCTAATAATCGGTTCTTCGATTTCGATTTCGACTTCAACCGGCTCATCCTCATTAAGAATGGGAACATCTTCTATTACAATCTCATCCTCAGACTCTACTACAGGAATATCGACAACCTCGGGGAAACGTCTCTCAGTTATCGGTTCAGGCGGCTCAAGTCCCTCTCCATTTGTAATGGGATTTGTATCCACCTCAATTTCCGGTTCATCCGGTTCATCGGGAATTTCAACAACCGAATCCACGGGTGTAAATTCAGGTTCATTATTTATTTCAGTTTTCTGCCACGCGGGTTCCGCATTATCAGGCAGTTTGAATATATTAATCCTGGAATAGTCAATCCGCTGGATGGGTTTGGTTTCAGGTTCAGTCTTATTTTCAGCAATTGAGGAAGCAGATTCACCATGATTGGGAATTGGCGCCTCGCCGGTTCTAATCTTTTCAGCTATCAGCGCTTCATCCCACGCATCGATAATCCGTGTCGCTGTTTTTTTCACAAACGATTTGCCATATTCCTGAGGGTTGGCTGTTCTATAGTCAAGACCTTGTTTCGATGACGCATCAGCATAGAGCGAAAAATTCCTGAACAGGTCCCAGATATACTCGATATCGCTTGATGGCTGCGAGCTGGTTTTGTTGTAGCCGTAATAGCCAAGGTGGTTACGAATGAAAGTCGCCGGATTATCTTTGTCACTTCTGGATGAATACCCCGAGAAAACATCCTCGAACTTTTTGTAGTCATCCTGAATATCATTGTATTTAAGCCAGATTTCATCGTACGCCGTGATGAAATTGGATTTCAATTTCCTGTCGGAGAACCACGGCACAATGGATTGAATCGCGCGCGCCTCATTTCGCATTTCAAAGATAACCGGGAAATGCTCATGTGCCGGAAGGTTTACAAGTGTCTGCCATGCGGTGATGTAATCATTATTCTGGACACATTCAGAAATCCTGTAAAGCCTTCTGAGTACCAGCGCGGCATCCTCTGTTTCAGGATAGACATAATTGTCTGTCGTCAGCGAAAGGAAGAAATCATCCAGGAACTGCTCGGATGGCTCATACAGAAGATCATCCGTAGTAGCAGCCGCAAAGGCTGCGGTTCCTGTTAATGCCATTGAACATAACAGTACTAAAAAAACGAAATATTTCACCCGAATCATGAAAGACACCTCTTCACGGGATTAGCATCAAGATTAGCTGACCTATTATAATGCACATCGGCTATTATGCCTAGCTTATCTCCGGGGCAACACGAAGAAGCTATCTCAGAACAACATCTAAACATATATATTTCGTCATTCAGACATTTGCCGCCTTTCGACTCCGCTCAGGATCTTCGAGAAGTGAATGGTCGGTTTTTGTTTCTTACATTCGATTAACCCATCAGGTCGGATAACACGTCATTCCCGCTTTCGGGACTGTTGAAAAAGGTAAGTTTCCACCGTAACCCGGAATGCCTTTATATAAAAATGTGAATCTACTCTGCAA
>CBDURE010000143.1:0-8685 GCA_965369605.1 uncultured bacterium | reverse complement strand
AATACCTGGTCGTTGGCATTGAAAATGTATTTTGTTGTCCCAAACTCAGCGACCTCTGCCGCGGTTTTTTCCAGTATCTTTTGAACAGTTTCCAACTGGGCAAGGCATTTGGGGATATTCTCAGGAGCGATCATCTTGAAACCTTTCATAGGCGTAACATCATCCTGCGGATCAGGGGTTTGCGTATTAGTTGAATCCTCCTGCAACGTGATATCCACAGGTGCATCGGTGTCCGTTTCGTCTGTTTGAGGAGCTGGGGTCGAACAGGAAATGATGAATGTGGTGAATAACACCAAAGTAAGAATAATGATTATTTTTGATTTCATTTTTAATCTCCAGAATAAAGCTGATTTAATTTGTAACCCGGGGACGCCTCCCCGGGCTTTTGTCGTATTTTAACTTCGCCCGGCAAAGCGTTGCCGGGTTACATAATTGCGGACAAGGCGGACAAGGCTGTCCGTGATCCCTGTGTTACTTATGCGTCTCCAGATAGAACTCATGCAAAAGCGCGGCGCCGTGACGGACGCAGCGTTTGAACTGGACTTCCCATTCGGTTTCGCATATTCCCTTTCTGCCGTCGGAGAAGAAATCCTCGTCCCATTCATCCCAGATTGTGAACAGATCGTCATCGCCTTCGAGTTCATCGATGACCTCCTCAAGTGTGGGCCATCGCCAGTGGATTACGTAGAATCCCGTGCACCATGTATCGAACCAGAAGGTCGAAACTGCAAGCGGGTGTTCCTCGTTGTAAAACGGCAGTCCGGCGTGACCGTAAAGTACTGTGCGTCCGCCGTAATTGAATTCCCAGTCGGTGATTTGCGGGTATGTTGTCGTGTCGGCGTAATCCTGTGTTGAGCGAGGAATTGTGTCCTCGCTGAAAAATGTTCTGTTGGTCATAAATGCGAGACTTTTGAAAATGGCTTCGTACCCGGCGTGTTCCGGGATTTCAGCATTGTTGTAGTAGTAATGCAAAAGCGGTTCCTGTGATGAAAATCCATCGGGATAACGTGTTATCGGGTCGAAATCGAAATAGAGTTCCCGCCATACTTCGACTGTTTTGTCGATGAAACTACCCTCGAATGTGCCAGACCAGCTCTCAAGAGGGTCAGGCTGAAGATAATCGAAACCGGGAATGTAGTGCAGCAGGGGTACGCCGTGCATGTCGTTGCGAACATGCGCCGGAATCCCTGAATCCTCCAACAGGTGCAGGATATGCCCAATCGCATAGAATGAATCAGCGAGTTTTTTCGCCTTGACTAAAATATCCGGTTCGATTTTTGAATCCTCGAATTGCTGGATAGCGTACTGCCATGTCTTGCGATTCCAGTTTTCACGCATCTCCACGATGTCAATTATGTTGAAGGGGCCGATATTCTCCATGCCAAGGCCCCATTTGTATGTCGGCGCGCTCTTGGCAGATATATCTCCGAGAAATCCGATGTCGTTGAATCCGATAAAGGATTGCTGGCAATAATCCTGATTCAGCGGTGTCAGGAAATGAGCGCTGCCTTTGAGGAAAGTGTCATCATCCTCGCCAAAACTGTTGGATGTTGTAAATTTCAATCCGCTTGATGTATCGAGTTGAATATCACGATTGAAAGTAAGGTTCATCCCGGAATCATACTCGCCGACAAAAACATCCTCGTCGATTGAACCAATCTGCAAAAGCGCGGAGGGAACATTGCCGACTATCATCGCTTCAGGCGGGACGTTGTCGTAAGTATCAATATCGTAAATTCCAAGAAGTGTATCGATTGCGCCCGGATGTGTTCCCGTTGTCTGGTAGAGATGATTTTTCTGGTACATCAGGCCGTCGGCGCCGGTGAATTCCCAGTCGTTCGGGTAATTTCGAATGTAGTATTCGATAATCGCGCGAGTCAGGTATGAGCCGTGAGTGCTATTGGTGCACCATTCCGCGTTGCGCTCATCGGGCTTTTTATGGCGAATGGGCACCGCGCTTATCAGCCATTCGTCATTGTACGATTTTAGAAGGAACATTCTTGATTCGATAAACGCTTTCGGATTATCGGGTCGCTGCATGCGGATTCGCAAGCGTATCTGATCGCCATCCGATTCCTCCACGATTGCGTTTCTAATCGCTTTCGCCAGCAGGGGAAATTGCTTTTTCATCTTTCTGAGAGTATCGCCAAATTTGTCAGGATTATGGAAATACTTCAGGCATTCATCGACATTTCCGCTTTCAAGCGCATCAGCAGCGCGGTTAAGTGTCGTTTGAATGTCGTCCGTTTCAGACGGCGTTGTCGGTGAGGATGATCCTGAGGAGCATCCTAAAACAAGTAGTGTAAGAAGCATAACTGAAGCCAGTAAATATCTCATTATCGTACCTCTCAGTTGTTGTTGATTCAGCATAGCCTGATTCATTAACTGTTAAAGATTGTCAGATTATTGGTGATACTTGTATCCGTCAAACAGGATATGATTATATCAGGATTTTGCGATTGATGCAATTTGAAGTATTTAATTGGTACCTGGCACCAATTAATTTGCGGGCCTTAAACGGATTTAAACTATCTTCCTCGCTTTGCGCATTGGATGCGGGAATCGCGCATTATGACCTATCAACAATAAGCAGCCGTACTAAGCTGTTTTTAATTGGTACCTGGCACCAATTAATCCGAGTCTAACAATCGAAGCATCTGGGATATAATTCCAGACTTAACTACATATGGCGGTGATGGCGAAATGCTATTTCGATTATTTTTAAATATCCTGTGTATCATCCTTCTTGCAGGTTTTATCGGTTGTGAACCGCAAAACGAGACTGTCAAATCATTTGCGGGACACTACATCGGAACATATTCGGGTGAAGCATCCGGAACATGGACAGCCGAGTTTTCCGCCGATGGCATGGTGGAAGCGACAATACAGGACAGTTCAATGGGTGAGATTTACGGCCGTGGGACAATCGATCCGACTGGTGAAATGTCTCTGTCAACCAAAGGCCATGTTGCGGACAGGATGTCGTTTGCTACATGGAAAGGGGCATTCAAAATTGAGGATGGCGTATGCACCGGCTCGGGGACATGGTCCGCGGGTGAGGGTATCGAGGGAAAATGGGAAGGCAAACGTGAGTAGTGTATTTTCTTCCCCCATTGGCTATAATCCTGCTGTATGATTAAACCGGCAATCGATATAACAGGCATAAAAGCGGTACTGTTCGACCTCGGCGGGACTTTGATTGAATACATCAATAATCCATCGCCGGACGTGTACAGGAAATTTCAAAATCAACTCACCGATGGCGACCCTCAAATCTCATATCCCGATTTCCGCATGATTATCGAACGATACTGGGTGACGATGCAGGATGAGTTTTATTCCGCTGACTTGAATTTGAAAATCACCGACTTCAATCAAACTTTCTTTGCACAACTCGGTTTCTCGGATGAATCGGCAAAGAGACTGGCGACACCATTTGATGATCTGATATTCGAACTCGAACTTGATTGCACCATTGCCATTGACGGCGCAATCGAATTGCTGGATTTTCTTAAAAATAACGGTTACAAAATCGGACTGGTGTCAAACGCATCACATTCGGAAAACAGATTAAGGCTGTTGATGCGCAAGGTCGGAATAGAGGATTATTTTGAAACGGTTGTTATATCCAGTGTAATGGGAATAAGAAAGCCCGATCCGCGCATTTTTCTAAAAGCGCTGGATGATTTGGGCGTTCAGGCATCAGAGGCGTTATATATAGGCGACAGGGAGGAGTATGACGCTGTGGGGGCGATGAATGCGGGTATGCGGTTTGTTATCGTTGGCGATGATTTGAGTTTGACAACATTAATTAGTGTTTTCTCTTAGTGGAGAACTAGTCATTTTACATGTTGATAATTAGGTCTTTTCCATATCTTAAGCCAGCAACATCACAGACTAATTGGAGAATTCTAATAATATTTCCTCTACTATAATTTGTCCCCATATACCAACCTGCTCTCAATTGCACAGAATTCTGCTCGCATAAATCTGGACGATCAGGATAGAGTTTATATTTATCTCTTGCGATATAACGTCTTTTCTTTCCATGCTTTTGTTCATTAAATCGTTTCAGAAAGGTCTTATCTGATCTGTCAAGTGTTTTAAAAACTTTTTCCATAATATCCCTAGCATTTTTTGCATTATACGTTTTACCTTTTAACACAAAACTAAATTCTTCAGTTAATTGATGTTTGTTCAGTTTTATCTTTCGAGTTCTTCTTCTTTTTGGTTGAGAAATTATTGGCTTCTCAGAAGGTTCAATTATTAAATCTTGTTTTAACATAAAACTAGAAACAGCATTAAACTCCGGTTTATAACCACATAGACTTTCCACCTTATCGGCAATTAATTCTATAAGTAATTCATCTTTCTCTTCAATCAACTTTCTCCAAGCAATAGGGAGTGTGTCCAAAATCTGCCGTTTTCTTGCCACATTTTGATAATCTTTTCTAGCAGTATCAATTGCTTTTCCAGAAGAAATTGCATTATATTCAAGATACTTTTCAAATATCTCAACACTCTCTTCAATCTCTCTTTCAAGTAGGTCGAGTTTGTATACTCGTCTGTCCTGATATTCTCCTTGTTCTGCTGGTAAGAAAAAATGCCATTCTTGTCCGTCTGTTAAAATAGCCATTGGTACGCCATGATAGAAAGCATACTCAAATAATTGCTTTTCAGCTCCCTCAGATTGACCTATCTGTTTAACTTCAATGAAAACAATAGGTTTAGAGCGTGGATGACATAAGGCATAATCCACTCGTCTACCCTCCACCGAATATTCAGGACAAACAATCTCTGAATCATAAATTTGCCATCCTAAAGCTTGGAGCAATCGTAATACGATACCTTGAGAGACTTCAGCTTCACTATTAAAACGTCCGGCTTCAATGTTGGTTTTAATATCTTTAATATGGTTAGATAGATCCATTGTTGCTTTTCCTTTATTTCGTTTAGAAACACATGATAACTATATTCAGTTAATCCTAATCTTTACTCATTATAACCTTGAATAATCAGATTTACCACAAATCCAACTTCTGACTATCCTTTTGCATGATTCACGCAATGCCCCGGCAAAGGGATGCCGGGTTGCAACTCCTGTCTTTTGCACTTCCACGAAATAATAGTATAATGCTTAATGTATGTTTTCATTCCAATCATGAGGTTATTTCATGAGAATTATATCAATCGTGTTTTTATTTATCCTTCTTGCCGGATGCTCCTCCGGTGCGAATGATGCTGTGGTACCCGTCGATGACACATCTGCCAGAGTCGGTTTGTCTGACCCGTACATGGAAAACGGGGAGCATTATGTCGATTTATCGGTTGAGAATATCGCTGCGCTTTACCAGTTTTCGATGCGCCTTGAATTCAATCATCGGTGTATTGAATTTATAGGGTTTGAGCCGTCGGAGGGTTTCAGCGACAATCCGCTGATGCTGTCTGAGAAAATAAGGTTCATTCCGCCTGAATTGAAAGCGGACATGTTTGATTCGTCAAATGGCATGGCTGCGATTGCGGTCAGCAGGCCATTTCCCGATATGGGAGATATTAAATCACCGCGGTTTATCGGGCGAATTCGTTTCCAGCTTAAGTGCGGCGCGACAGAGATGCCGTTTCGCATTTTCAACCGTCCCGATTATCTGATATTTAGAGACCACAGGCATCACAGGCTTGATATAAAACCGTTTGAACCCCATGAATTGACGGGGGGTGAGCGTAAATGAATCGAAATCCACTTTTTATAATAATCACAACAGCGATTTTCCTTGCCGCATTTCAAACGCCATCGTTTGCGCTCCTGCCGATGCATCCCGATGATGCCACCAAATATCAGGCTGAGGGTAAATATGGCGCGATGATGCAGCAGTGGTTCGATTACATTGAGAAGAATCCAACACGCGATTATAATCCCGATGAAATGCTGTTGATCCCGGAAAAAATCGAGCAAATAAAGGGCGTTCTTATAAGCGATTCACCCGTATTGAAAACGGATATCGATTTTGATTCAAACAACGTAATTGATGAACGTGATTTTCTCGAACTTGGATATCCGGTGGTACGCTATGCGCAGGGATACTGGGATGCGCCATCAATTGGCGAGCAGAAATCGATTGTGATCCTGGTTGATTTCAACGACCGTCAGGGGAATCCCGCAAAAGGCACGCAGTATTTTACCGATTTGCTTTTTAGTGAGGATGTTCTGTCCACACCGAGCATGCGCGATTTCTATCATGCGCTTTCGTTAAATATGCTTGATTGCGTTGGCACTGTCGCGGATTCCGGCGTGAACGGCGGATGGTTCAGAATCGATGCAAATGCGTCTGACTATTTCGGATTCAATAGTGCGCCGGATGTTGTGAATCTGGCTATTGATCTTGCCGACCCATATATCGATTTCAGTGAGTTTGATAATAACGGCTACGGTAGAGTTGAGTCGTTAATGGTTGTTGTCGCCGGCGAGAAAGATTGGGACACATTCTGGCCTCACAAATGGAGTTTGTGGTCTCACAAAAAAGTGGATGATGTCTGGGTATATCCATATTTCCTTGCAACGGAAGATTCAAACATGGGGACATTTGCCCATGAACACGGCCATGCGATGGGTCTTCCCGATTTGTATGATTATGACGGTTCCTCAAACGGCGTTGGGTACTGGTGTTTGATGTCGTACGGATGCTGGGGAGAGGGTAATGGCGTCTGGCCGGTTCAGATGTCCGCATGGTGCAGATACAAACTTGGCTGGATTAATCCCGCAAATGTTACAACCGATATGAGAAACGCGCCGATTATCACAATTCCGGATATCAATTACACATACAGGTTGTGGACCGATGGTGAAATGGGATTGGAATATTTCCTTATCGAAAATAGAAGAAAGAGCGGTTATGATGCTCATATTCCGGGCGAGGGCGTTTTAATCTGGCACTGCTACGATAACGGCAATCAGCAGAACGATGATTTCCGATATGTTGATCTTGAGGAGGCCGACGGCAGGGATGATATTGACCACAAGATAAATTACGGTGATGCCACTGATCCGTTTTATTTCGAAAGCGGAAATTTTAGATTCACTGATTACACATATCCCAGTGCTTATAACAATCCCGGGGATCCAACCGGAATCAGGATTTGCAACATTTCAACTCAGGGCGATACAATGCACGCGACGTTTTTAAACAATCCCACTGGTGTTGAGGATGTTTCAGGTGTTACTCCTGAACATACTGAACCGAGGCGCTAAAATTGCCAATTAAACTGCCATCACAATATCCACCGGAAATCCCCGCGATGATCGCCCAACAAGTGCGGGTTGGCGCGGGCGTGAGCGAATTTGGTTCATCAATCCTGCTCGGTGCATCTCTGCCGGATGAACTTAAAGCATATCTGACATCCAGAAAGCATACTTTGGAAATCGGAAAAGAGAATGAATCAATGGGGCTTTCGTTAATCGATTGCGGAAAAACTCCGCCATCCGTTTGTTATTCATGCAATTCTGATGAGCCGGATGATATCCTTGAAAAGATGTCGTTCGCGCTTCACGTTTTCAAATGGCTTGAGATTGAATCGGTGATGATTATCGACGGTGTAAAAGCGTCCAGTGAAATTGGCAGCGCGATTGTGCGAATCGATGACCATATCAACATGACAGGCATAAACCCGCTTGATTACTGGATGATGCCTGCTGAACCGGAGGAGTTTTTCCTGGATGCGAAATCGCTTTACATTTCCGACAATCTGAGTGATTATCCGTCAGTAGTGCATCTGGCAACAAGTGAATCCACATCGGAGGATATCCTTTCGAAAGCAATTCATGAGGGAGCGGGGACATTTGGACGGGCAATTGTTCCTGAATCGCTTATCGCCGGATATCTTGGCATGAGAGTCAGAGCGCTGGGTCTGGTTGATATCAAAGGCGATGGCGAAGTGGAAAAAATCTCTGATGGGATTCTGAATTTGATACGATGAAATATCCGACACAATTTTCCAATTGGCATCATTGCGGTTTTGTGGATTTAAAGGTATAATGTGAATTGTTATAAAGATTTAGAAACTACTAACATCTGAAAAAAACTCCTATAGCAAGAGAAAACCAGAAGATAGATGTGGTTGACTTTTGCTGTTTCTTTATTTTCTTCTGGATTTCAATTTGAATTAGACGACAATGTTGCTGAGGAAACAACAGTCCTTACCGTTAAAAGGTCATCGGGTTTAGTTGTATCGGACTCTGGCGAAGGGGCATATTCAAGACAGGATTTGCCTGCCAAAGGGGAGGGCAAAAAATGATTGGCAGGAGGGATAATAGTGGGATTCACCTCACAGAGGTGGGATCCCTCCTGCCATATTAGTCCAGGGCATTCCAGGGGAACCAAGTAAGTTAATTTAGTTAGATCTCCACCCACCAGTGAAGGCCGGTTATTAATTTAACCGGTCTTCGCGCATTTTCGTGCTTCGACAACATGATGCCCCCACCCCAGCCCTCCCCGCGAGCGGGGAGGGAGAATGTTGTATATCTCCTTCGCAAGTATATAGACTGGATATTTTGTGTTTGTAAATGAAAATAAATCTCTTCCCAGGTATATTGTTTTTGCAAATGTAAAAAAAAATCTCCCCCCGCTCGCGGGGGGTGTTTTGTCCACGGACAAGGTTTACACATTGTCAGGGACATGGTTTACACATGTC
>CBDURE010000142.1:0-8829 GCA_965369605.1 uncultured bacterium | reverse complement strand
AAACGAGACACAAAAACGCATTCCTTTAATTGAGCTGCTGCGGCGTCCTGAATTGAAACTAAAACACCTGATTGACAGGGGATTAGTCGAGGATGATTTCAAGCCTGACCTTGTTGAGAGCGTCGAGGTTGAAATCAAGTACGAGGGATATTTAAAACGCCAGAACGAACAGGCGGAAAAAATGCGACGTTGGGAGGAAGTCAAACTCTCCCCTGATTTCGATTACGATTCAATCAAGGGATTAAGTTACGAGGGCAGGTTGAAATTCAATAATATCAAGCCGGTAACAATAGGCCAGGCTGGCAGAATAGAGGGCGTCCGTCCCGCGGATGTCTGGCTCCTGATTGTGCATCTGGAGAAACGTTGAAAAATTACCAGAGTTCAAGGACTTGAATGCCTGTCCCGCCAACTGCCAGATAAGCATGGTTATTATCGATTTCTATATCTTCGATATACCAAATGACCGTTTTGCTGACCAACTCAGGACTTCCCGGATTGCTGATATCATATATATGAAAATCACCGCTTCCTAGATATGCATAAATCCCGCTAATTGCGCAGGCATCCAAGTCAGATCTAATTTGCAGTGATGATGCTATCTCCGGCTCATAAGGATTGGTAATATCAACCACGCATGCTTCATTGTAACCACCAATGATTGCAATGTTATTATTGACAGTTATCATATAACATGCATATTGCGTATTGAATATTGAACCTGTCACATTGAAATTCAATGGATCAGATATATCCAGGATTTCCAACATGGGATCATAATGGGGATTATACATGGTGATATATGCATAATTCCCCTGTATATCAACATCCCGAATGTCATATTCCTCGTAAAAATTGTCAAGTGTGGGAGCTTGAGGATTGCTTATATTCACAATCCCCAACCCATAATACTCCATTACAATATATGCATAATCACCTGAAACATCGATGCTTGTGGCATCCTCGGTCATTTCAAGTGAGCTGATTAACTCTGGAAATCCCGGATTGCTGATATCCACCACTTTCAAACCGCTTGCACCATCAGCAACATAAAGGATGTCATCATTAATAGCCACATCGTAAGCTGAATGTGGGTAGTTGTCACCAAGATACATTTCAGAAACAATATATGGAGCAGAGGGATTGCTTATGTCAATCACTGCAATTTGGTCATGATCCTTGATTCCGCAATATGCGTATGTACCTTTTGTAACGATGCTATGAGGATTAAATCCGGAAAATATACGAACGAAATCAATATTATCAGGGTCATTGCAATCAGTAATTCTTAATCCATCGGGACTTGTACCAAACAAATAATTATTATATGCAGCAATGTCAAATTCCCAATGATGGTTGTTTCCAATTTCGAACCCCACGTTGGCTGGGTCAGTAATATTGTAAATTCTCACGTAACAACGACTGGCTTCGGTGTATAACACATACAAACGTTCAGATGTGAAAGAAACATCAAGTACCTGGACTACATCATGCATAGTCATGTTTACAATCCACATACTATCAGCTACCGCGGGATTTAATGGATCGCTGATGTCAATAGTATAAAAAAATGCTTCCCGGCTTGTATGGCCACAAGTAAACAAATAACCCGGCACAAAGCCTATAACATCCCCAAGAATGTAGTCATAATCATATATAGCCGCTTCTTCAGGATTTTGCGGATCGGAGATGTCAATAACAAATATTTGCTTTTCCACCGAGTAATATGCATAGCTGCCTGATGCGTAAACATCGCGCCGTTCCGGTGTTTGAGTAATTGACTTAATTTCAGGATTGCCCGGATTGGAAACATCGATAAGCATGTAACCGAAATCTCCATTAAACTTCCCATAAATACATATTGTATTTGTAGCAAGTGATAAATGATATATTTTCGCCGCTCCTTCAAATGATGTGATTACATGTGGATTGAATATATCTGAGACATCCATAACGGTAAAACAATACGTATCAGAACTACTACTGCCTGCAAGATATACTATCTCACCATCCGGGATAATTTGGTAATGTATGGGGACATCATAAGGTGGCAAGGCTACAGATGAGATGAATTCAGGTCTTTCAGGATTGCTGATATCCAGTATTCCAAATCCATTAGAAATCTCACATGCACTACCCATTGTATAATATGAATAATTTTCTGAAAATGCTATGTCACATGTATTACGAATACATTTCTTTATTGTTCCCACAATCCGGGGGTCACCTGGAACATCTCCAGGTTCTACGGATAGCACGTTTGTATTTGTATCCTCATTTGGCGGCGATGCGCTGTCCCGGCATCGTACGCCGAACCAGTATGTCCGTCCGTTTTCAAGCCCTGTAAATGTGTACGGTTCACAGTTTATTGCCACAACAGGCGGCTGGTCCCACGGATTGTCATCTTCATCCATATATAGCAGGTATTCAACAGGTGGACTTTCAGTATCAGTCGCTGTTCCCCATTCAATTTTAACGTATTCGTAACCAGCTCGAGCTTGTTCAATTCCAACATTCCAATACCAAACTGGCGGATCGGTATCTGGGGCGCCTGAGCCTGAGGTTACATTAATCAAAATCCTGTTGTATAACGCAAGTGAACCGGAATTGGATGATTTGGCAACCAAATACGCCGAATACTCCCCACAAAGAACGCCGGTGTTATTCACCAGATTCAGCTTCCATCTGGACAATGCAACATGCTCAAGCTGAGACTGTGGCTCATTTGTAATCTCGGGACATTCCAGATAGACCTCATTCACATCATCCTGCCAATCATGCACATCAACTGTAACCGCTGCCTGTGAACCAATGGATTCATGAAGAACACCCTGCGTGAAATTTTCAAACGCGTACGGCTCCTCGCAATTAGAGGGATAAGAGGCATCCACTGCGAATTGAATCGGATGGCTGCCCGGCGGTGAAAACACGAGAAGGTTTTCCGTGTGATTTGTCCCTCCGGCGAATACTCGGTTTGGCTCATCTTTCGCATAAGCTTTAAACGGATTTATCGGAAGCCCCACAGGAATATCATAAAGGCCTGTCCAGCAGTCAGGATTTTCCAGTATATGGGGTTCATCATCGGTGAAGAGAATCAGGCGAATATCATAAGCGTCAAACGTAAATGGATTCGTGAGAGTAACATCAGCATCCACAACATAATTCGGATGGAAGGCGTTAATCACCACTTCCGGTGTTGGGATTAAATATTTTACTTGATAGTGAGTATTTGCCAATCGAGATGGCGTAACAATCGCCTCAAGCGATTCAACATCGAATTCCAATTCCCATACGCCAAGCAAGCAACGGCTTCCCTCCACCGGTTTATTATCAGCCGAGATACCAACTGGAAAATCAGAACCTGCATCCTGCGGTGTTACAGGCGTTTGCTGGTTCGATGAACATCCCGTAATAATCAGCAACAGCAATATCAAAACTGAAAATAATCTGGTCACAAACTCGTACCTCCGAATTAATAAACAACTAATAAGAATTAAATCGCTACCAGAGTTTGATTATCCTGACACCGAAAAGACCATTGGCAATATATGCATAGTTTTCAACTACAATAACATTACAGCAAAAACCATGAGTATCAAGCGAACTGTAAAAAACCGGATTGTATGAATCGCTGATATCAAATATCTTTAAACCTTCATACCCATCAGCAATATATGCATAGCTACCTGAAACCTCAATATCTTTTGCATCGCCAGTGTCAGTATTGCTGAGTATTTCCGGATTAGTTGGATTGCTGACATCAACTATACTGAATCCTGCATCACTACTGGAAATATGTTCATTGGCAATGTATGCAAGATTTCCTGAAACAGCAACATCAACCGTATAACCATCCATGTCAGTTAAACTGAGTATTTCCGGTGATGTTGGATTACTCCCGTCAACAATAGCCAAACCATCATCCCAGGATGCAACATAGATATAATTATCTTTTATGGCAACGCCCTTGGAGAGTTCGGCGGGAATGCAGGAACCAATACGCTGAGGATTAAATGGATTATGGACATCGAATATCTTTAATCCCTGTTTCCTGTCTGCAATGCAGGCATAATCACCTGAAACAGCAACACCATAACCCACCTCAAGCCACTTGTTGCTAACCTTAACGGGATTTACCGGGTCGGTGATATCAACAATGTAGAAAGCGCCATCATGATTGTGTTCATCCAAATAAAATCCAGCTGCAATATAAGCGTAATTTCCTTCGACAACAACATCTTTTGCCCAGTAACATTCATGAACCGCGGCAACTGTTTTTGGTTCTTGTGGATTGCTTATATCTATTGTGGTCAAACCCTGACTCATGGTATTTGACATATGACAGGAGTGGGCAACGTATGCGTAGTTGCCTGAAACAGCAATGCTGTTTGCCACGGTACCTTCATAAACAGCGCCAATCTCAGTAATTGCCTGGGGGTCGGTAATATCAACAATTGCGAAGCCATGCCCACCATCCGCGATAAAAGCCAGATTGCCGGAAACATCTATTCCGCGTGCACTACCATCTGTCTCAAACACACCGATTTCCTGCGGATTGGACGGATCGCTTATATCACAGATTAACATGCTTTTACGTGCTGCGATGTATGCAAGATCGCCACTAATTGTGATGTCTTTGGGAGAAAATTCCGGATCACTGAAACTGAGAGAACCAACTTCCTGTGGATCTTCAGGATTACTGATATCCGCTATAACCAGATTGTGCCACATTATTGCAATGTACGCCAAATCTCCCGATACCTCTATATCCTTTACTGAATCCTCTGTTTCAAAAGAACCGATTATCTGAGGGTGAACCGGATCATTCAAATCAAAAATTGAAATACCGTGATTATCGCCGGCATAAAGCAAGCCGTTCTCAATCGTGATAGCATTCGTCCAATCATTAACTTGTGTGGTACCAACTATCTCCGGATTGTATAGATCACTGATATCTACAATTTTGATTTCATTTATTGTATTATAGAGAACATAAGCGTAATTATCCCAAACAGCGATATCATCTGCATATCTTATACTAACATTTCCAATCGTTACAGGTTTTTGCGGGTTGCTGATATCAATGATTTTAAATTCATCGCCATCGGAAACATACGCATAATTGCCTCTTATCGTTACGGCAATGTCAATGCAGGTATTATTGGGAGCAATATTTCCAATTACTTCAGGTTCACTGGGGTCACTTATATCTACTATATTTAAACCGGTGTCTTCATCACCAATATATGCATAGTTTCCTTTTACTGTAACATTCAGGCATTCATTAAGATAATAAATTGCCCCGACAATCTGCGGGTTTAAGGGAGTACAACTGTAGGGTGTGACTGTGATTATTACTGAATTATAAAGAGCCAGCGAACCTGAATTCGCGGATTTAGCCAAAAGCCATGCCTTGTATTCACCATGATTCGCACCGATGCTATTAACAAAATCCAGCTGCCATGTACTTCCACCCGCATTGTCAAATGGCAGCAAAGCTGGTCCTGTAATCGAAGGACAATGAAGATAAACCTCATTCACATCATCCTGCCAGTCCAACACATCGATTGTAACTGTTGCCTGCGAACCTGGAGTGTCATAAAGAACGCCCTGCGTGAAATTTTCAAATGCGTACGGCTCCTCGCAGTTTCCAGGATAAGAAGCATCAATTGCAAATTGGATGTTGAAATTCTCATCCGGGCAATATATCTGTAGGTTTTCGGTGAATTCAGCCTGGGCTTGGAAATTCCGTCGTGTGGCGGTTTTCGCATACGCCATAAAAGGGTTAAATGGCAATCCATCAGGAATGTCCCATAATCCAGTCATGCCATCAGCGTTTGACAGCGTATGCCCCGCGTCATCGGTGTAAATAATCAGTCGGACATCGAATACATTTAAAAAAGATGAATTTTTGATCGTAACGTTGACATGAACCGTTTCAGTTACCGGGTCCCAATAAGTCACCGTGATTACAGGCGGCTCAATGTGAGACCGCACCGAATAGTGCCGGTTCAATTCACGGTTTGGTTCGAGTGATGCCGTGAGGGATTCTGTGTCAAAGTGAAGTGTCCACATACCGAGCGGAGTACGGCTGGAATTGTCTGCGTTGGTTTCAGGCAGTATCAGGGGGGAATCAATGGTTGAATCCTTCTGCGATGTTACCGGATTCGAATTGCCGGATGAGCATCCAAAAGCAATTATCAATATCACAACAATCGATAGGAATACAGATAATATCCTTGTCATTTTCCGCGCCTCCGAATAAATAAATGGCTATTAAAGAGTCAATCGCTCTTGCGTTCCATCTCTCTTATATTCCATAAAACAATTTTACCACATATTACTGATATTTGTTTTTACCTGAGCTGAATTACTCAATGGGGATTAATGCCTTTGCTATTCAGGAGGGAAAAATTGCAAACGAATCAACTATTATTACTGTCCTGTCGTTTCATACCTTTTTCATATTCCTCTTTGGTTAATTTCTCGCGTTTGCCATCTTCAAATTGCACTATCACTTCACCTTTCAACGGGTTGACCATGAGGACTTTCACCATTTTACCGTCAATTGATTTCGAATCCTCGACATTGGGCATCCCCTCTGCGAGCGCCAGGTATGTCGGGTATTCATAATTCAGGCAGCAGAGGAGACGTCCGCATACTCCGCTGATTTTCGTTGGAGTCAGCGGCAGATTCTGCGTTCGAGCCATCTTGATTGAAATAGGGGCGAATTTGCTTAAATGGGTCATGCAGCACAGGCGGCGGCCGCAGAAGCCAATCCCGCCGAAGATGCGGGTTTCATCACGGACTCCGACCTGGTGAAGTTCGATGCGGCATTTGAATATGCTTGCAAGATCACGCACAAGTATTCTGAAATCAACACGGTTTTCCGCGGAGAAATGAAAAGTTACTTTCGAGTGGTCGAAGCGGTAATCACACGACAGAAGTTTCATCGGGAGTTCATGGGATTTGATACGCTCTGAACAGGTTGCGAGGCTTGTTTTTTCAGTTTCCCTTAATTGCTCAATCTGAAGGAAATCATCAATGGAAGCGATACGGACAAACCGGCCTCCCGGTTCCTCCTCCTCATCGAATTGAAAATCCTCGGTGGTGTAGCTATGCGCGATGCCCCAGTCTGAGCCGTAGTTGTCCTCGAATACAACGACATTTCCGCGTTTGATAATATCCACGTTGTCAATATGGATATATTTATGAAGCCTGAGGCTTCCGTTTGTAATCACAAGAAACACCCCACCCTCATGAATCTGGGCAGGCTCTTTCTTCTCCTCGGAAAGGTCACGCAGTTTGGGAGTCTCGGTTAATTCAGGATTGTCGAAAGGTTCCATCTATCTATTTAGAATCTCCATGAATCACTATTTAACAATGAAAGATTATAAGGCATTACCGGCTGAATGTCATACTCTAAACTTATTGTATGAGGACAAAATGAATCTTTCAATCACAAGGTCCTTGTTGAAGTTTTTTTCAATAAGCCTTGGAGCCTCAAGGAGGGCTTTCATAATTGGGATGTATCGCGCTGGATTATTTACAAGCTCACCTTTGGCTATCATGTTCCTGAAAACACCGCCAAGCAAAATAAATCCGAGCGCGTTTAAATTACGTTCCGGTTCCTTGCGCCCTTCTTTCTTTTTCCCTTTCTTTTTTAGTTCGAGAAGGAAATTCACGGGCTTGAAATTAACAGTTTCTCCGTCAAGCAGTCTGGCGATCATCTCACCATCCATGCCGGATATTTTTTCCTGGTCAGTGAACATCTCAGCGCATTCACGAATGAAATTGGCGATGAGCGATTCCATGTGAAATATTCCCGTTATCGATTTTCCCAGCATGGCGTCGTTGAAGATTATTTGCCCGTACTCGTGCAGCTCACGGAATTTGGGATGAAGAATAAAGCGAATACCCCATCCGGGCCTGCCGGAGGAGAGTTCCGATGCTCGTTGCGCTGTTTTTATATCCAGATTGAGAATCCGCGCGAAATCATCAGTAAGCTTGTCGGTTGGCAGAAGAAAAAAGGGAACGCGAAGGCTTCTTGAAAGAATCGTTGGAAGAAGTTTCTCCACGCGGTGAGTTGTCAGGATAAAAATCGTACCTCCGGGAGCTTCCTCAAATGTTTTTAACAGAGCGTTTCCAGCTGATGCGTTCATGCGGTCGATTCCATCCAGAATCACAACTCTTCTATCTGACCTTTGCGGACTGAGCATAACGATATTGTTGATTTCTCTCGCTTCATCCACAGATAGCTCGGCATCGCGGCTCATGATAAGCGCGTCGGGGTGATGTCCTTTATCAAAGAGGCGGCAGTCATTGCATTGGCGGCACGCGATTCCGTTTTGTGGATTCGAACAGATAATGCTTTTCGCAAACGCCAGCGCGAAAGGGAACTTGCCGATTCCAAGCGGGCCCTCGAAAATGTAGTTGTGTAATAGATGATTCTGGCTCAGCGTCGCGCCGAGGAGTTTTTTCGCCCTGTCACCACCGATTAGCCCGGGAAAAATGTTTTTGGATTCGCTCACGCGTTGAAGGTTACCAGATTAATATTTTCGTTTCAAGTGGTGTGGTTGTGGATTCATTATTGGGGCTGCGCTTGTAGCGCGCTTGCTGTGCCCTAAATTAACATGGTTGTGGTGCGGGCATCCTGCCTGCATCCTGAGTTGTAACTTAAGATGTTAATAGTGCAGGCAGGATGGGGCTGTTGAAAAAGGTTGTTGTTATACTCCATCCCCCCCTTAATCCCCCGCGAGCGGGGGGAAATATTTTTGCCGGGTGCCGCCCATACAGCCGTCCCGGCTTTATGGGTGTTTGTGCGAAGTTACG
>CBDURE010000141.1:0-8845 GCA_965369605.1 uncultured bacterium | reverse complement strand
TTAATTATTTAACCTTTGCAATCTTTTGAGACAGCCTCATGAGAAACCGGACTACTAGTTATAACTGAGGCTCGAACGTTAGAGCCTGTCGGGAAAGTCGCCAATCTGATTTAAAACATTGGGTGCCGCCCATACAGCCGTCTCGGCTTTATGGGTGACACGTTGCGAAGTTACTCTTTTCACCCACAAATCACAAAAAGACGTGATGTGTGGGCGGCACCCGAGAGCTATCAGAAGAATATTATGTTTGACAATCAACATGCTTTCCCGACAGGCTCGTTAATGAGAAGTAATAGCACATTTACTTATTTTACGAATACCTCTCACTCACGTTCGAGGCTCGGTTAATCCCTATTTATTAACGCCATGATCAACAAGAGGCAGTTTTTCCTCCATGTTGAACTCAGCATCCCACTCATCATTATGGCATTTTTTACAGAAAAATTCCGGGACACGGCTTGTAATCGCGGGACCTGATTTTGCCGGGTCTTTCATGGCGAGCACATGCGCCGCCCCGCCGCCATGGCAGTTTTCGCACTGAACGCCAACGAGTTTGGGAGTGCTCTCGAAATCGATGAAACCGCCGATGCGCATGAATCCCACAGTATGGCAGGGAAAGCATTGCGGATTTTCATCCTGCTGCTCCGCGACAAGAGTAATAAACGCGTTCGCATGGCGAGTCTGACGCCATTTATTATAGATTTCCTTATGGCATTCCGCGCATTTCAAAGCGCCCGTGTAACTTAAATATGCCGGAGTTTCATTTTCCAAATCGGCATCAGCGAGAATATCATCGCCTGACACATCGCTTGAATCCTTCTTCTCGCCTGTACCAGTGGTTCCGTCCTTCGAATCCTTAGCCGGCTTGGTAAAATCCGTTGTTTTTAATGTGGTTCTATATTCATCGAGAATCTTGAGAATTTCAGGGTCATCCACAAGGTCCTCGCCCAAATGGACATTGAAACCCTCGTAGTCCTTGATTTTCACTGGAGTTGACCGCTGAAGGTCAAGCCTGAGCCGTCCAATATATTTGCCTATTCCGCCGTTCTTATGAATTATAGTGTTGCCGAGTTTCGTTGGACGGTCATTCTCGGAATAATTGAAAGTACGTCCGCCTAAAATGACATCGATGCCGGGATTCGCAGCGGCGATTTTTTCAATCTCGTTGTCGCGAGCGTTCGCAAGCAGTATAACGAGGTCACATTGTTTGCTCACCTCTGTAACGAATTTCGCCGCCTGCTCCTCGATATTCAGAATACGGTATCCCAATCGTACCTCGTCCTTAACAAATGCCGAGGATACAACGCCGATAAACCCAAGTTTCAAACCATCAACAGTGATAATTTTATATGGCGGAAACACAAGTTCCCTGTTTTCATCCGCTACGTTCGCGCTGATGAAAGGAGCATCCGCAATGTTCTCAAAATACCTGACAAGCTCATCTCCAAGGCGATATTCGTTTGTGCCAACGTTGATGACATCGCAGCCGATGTTGTTATAGCTTTTTAAAAGCGTTTCTGTTTTAAGTTTCGCGAATCTTTTACTGCCTTTGGAAAAACCACCGACATCCACGACAACGTGCGGATATTCGCAGCTATTAATCGCTGCCTTGCGACGTGCCAGCCCTCCGAGTTTTTCCTTGCACCCGCATACGAAAAGCTCATTCTTCGTTTCGGATGAGAAGAAAATAACAACGTGTTTCGGTACCTGTACTGATGCTGCCGCGCAATTCAACAATCCAATCGCAAAAGCGAATACGAACATTGGCGCAAAATATTTAAGGATACTGTTTAACCTGTTCATGTTTTATGTGCCCTGTAAATGATATATCCCCCCAATAATCGGGAGGGTTATTTTTAAACGCTAATTTATTTGATTACCAAGCCATCAATCAGGTTGAATTAATTACCCTCATCCGGTAAGCCAAACGGAAATGGGATTTCATCATCAGTATTTTCCTCAGGCTCATTCTCGAATTCCTCGAACCCCTCTTCCTCCTGGACATCCCCTGATTCATTCATCATCAGGATTGGAACATCCACGTATTCTCTCGCGTTGTCATTCGGGACAGCAAGAAGCAAATATGATTCCTCCATCGCGTTAATCTCGATGTCCCAGTAATCGAGGAATGGAACTCCATGTTCACCCAATTTGGCTGTATAACCAGCGGGTATATCCCCCTCACTTTGCAGTTCATTGAAGGTTGCATACCGGTTATATCGTAAATGGTAGCTTATCTCCATCGTGTGAAGTTTTTTCAGGCTTTCAATAGCAAGGTTTTTATCGAGCCGTCTCACGAAGCTTTCAGGATCTGTTCCATCGGTGCTGAACAATCCCAGCGACCTGTAATGGACAAGCGCCATCGATGCCAGAATCCCGACGATGACAAGTGAAATCAAAACTGAAATAAAACTGAATCCAGCCTGCCCGTTTGGTAATCTTGATTTTCTATACATGAATATCATCACAACTAGAATAAACCGCATAACGAGCTTTTAGTCAAGCTGGCAATTCCACGAATTGGTGTATAATTATTCACGATTCCTTATTTCATCTGGATTGTGTGATGGGACACCCATACTACAATAGAGCAGCACACAGAAAGAGATCAAACATTCTCTGGATAATCGCGTTGATGTTACTTGCGATTATCTTAGTGCTGCCATGGATTCTTCCCGCACAAACAGCTGAAAAGCAACCGTTTAACACGATAAAGCAAATTTGCACTTTCAATCTGGAGTATGAATGGCATCACTCGACCATAAATATTCAAAAGCCTGATGAGATATCATCAGGGACGCAATCTGATGAAACATCAACGCAAACAGCCGGCGATTTATCAGGCGGCACGAAATGGTTTCCACTGGCGGTGGGAAATAGATGGGTCTATGAACACACGAAAAAAGGCGGGATGATGAATCGTGACGGCAAAACGATTACAACCAAGGTCATTGAGGTTGTGGATAAAATCGAGGTTAGAAGTATAACTCTTTATCAGGTGAAATCGACTGAAAACGAGAGGGAGCAAACCAGCTATTACTATACGGTAAATGATAATCTGATGATAACTCATGATATCAAGCGACCCACCAGGCGAGCGCTTCTTGTGATGCCGTCATCGCCCCAAATCAACGATTCGTGGCATGAATCCAATAAACGGAGTCCGTCAAGTACGGTACGCTCTTTTGAAAACGTTCAAACATCGAATGGGGCATTCACCGCGATGCTGATTGAAACACGTTACATGACAGGTAAAGACAGGAATTATCAGACATATTACGCGGAGAATGTTGGTATTGTAATGCAGTTTTTCGGTTCAGAAGCCCGCGGTACTGATATCTGGCTTCTTAAGGATTTTTCACTTAATTAACGCCATGTCAAGATTAACGAAAGAACTAAGGCAGCAATCACATGAGGCGTTCGATAGAGCGTCTAAAACCTACGATTATGATTTCAGCCTGACGGCAATCGGCAGGAATTTTCGCGAGCGTGTGCAGAAACGTCTCGATACCCTTTTTGAACCAGGAATGCTTGTTCTGGATATCGGCTGCGGTACCGGTGATGACGCTATCCATCTTGCGAAACGTGGAATCAGCGTTATCGCATGTGATTTCTCATCCGGAATGCTCACTGAAGCTGAAAAGAAAATAAAAAAAGCGGGGTTCTCCCGCGATGTAACACTCAGGCATCTTCGCGCGGAGGAGCTTTTAAAATTAATCGAGGAACTGCCAATGGGCTTTGACGGCGTTTATTCCAATTTCGGCCCGTTGAATATGATAGAAAATCTTGACAGTTTCGCACGCCTTAACGCAAGGTTGCTTGACCCCGGAGGTAAATCGCTGCATGTCGTAATGGGCCGTAAACCGATTTTTGAAACGATTTACTTTCTGCTTCACAGGCGATTTAGCCGCGCGTTTTCTCGATGGCGCGGCTCCGCGCTTGTTCCTCTCGCGGGGAAACGGGTTCCGTGCCGATTTTATCAGCCATCAGAGATTGCGGATATTTTCGGCCTGTATTTCTCAGTTGACCGGATTGAGGCGTTGGGACTATTGCTTCCCCCACCCTATCTTTCAGGGCATTTCAGAACACGGAGAAAATTCTATCGGAAATTCCGTTGGCTTGACAGGAATCTATCCGCTCTGCCTCTGTTTAACACAATGGGAGATCATTTTATTATTGAGATGACCCGTGAGAGGGATTTGGTCAGCGAAGTGATTTGAAGAGACTGTTGAAAAAGTTATATGTAGGGGCAACCCCCTGTGGTTGCCAAGAGCTAGACATAAAAACAGGGCAACCACGGGGGGTTGCCCCTACATTCCGGAAAGAAATCGACTCTTTCAACAATCCCTGAAGCTCAAGATTTTCATATATTCTGATTGAATCATTTGTGTTGGAATTGTAAGATATTTGAGAGAATATTATAGGTGAGAGTCGTGGCAAAGATGCGTGTGGTATAATTGTATGTGTTAAACGTTCATTTACCACTCAGATGTCGTTACACACTTTTCTCATTCAAATGTCTATGGTATATTTATAAGTAGTAAGATGCCTGTAAAGGCAGGATGATGTTTCAAATTATTTGCTTTTCATACTTTTATCCAACCTCCTAAGGTTTATCAGGGAGTGATTTAGCTATGCAAAGAAGCCAGAACGGTTTCACCCTTGTGGAGATGCTTGTCGTCATAACAATTATAGGAATCCTCGCCGCGCTGGCGATTCCAAATATGACACGAGCACGAAACAAGGCAAAAGAAGCGGAGGTCAAAGCAAACCTGCATGTAATTCAGGCGGCTTTGGAAAGATTTTATGTTGACCATGCGCAGTACCCGGCATATATCGGCGGTGGCGACCAGGGCGGCTGGTATCGTTTCCAGAAAAGGATGCGTGACGCCGGCAACGATGACGCGCGATGGTTAATGGACCCACTTATTGAAAAAGGCTATATCGAAATCGCCTATCCAAAAAACCCGTTTGTCAACCAGTCTCAATCGCACAATATTGTGAAACTCACTGGCGGCAATAATGAAGCTGGTACTGGTGACCCTCGATTCGGAATGGCTGGAGATGTTGTTGGAAACGGCCTTGACGACCCCAGATTCCTAAGCGTTTTCACAATCGGTGGACTTCCACTGCCTCTTGACGATGAGAATAACCTTCGTGAAAATCTCGAGAAATATCCGCTGGATCTAGAACAACTGAAATTACACTGGGTCAACAGCCGTATCGGCGAGGAAGAAAACCTGATAGGCCAGCTGCATTATCGTTTCGGCGGCAATCAGATTTTAGATCTCAGCGGCAATCAGATTCCTGTAAATGACTGGTGGGAGGGTAATTTCTTCTATCGCGCGATGGGAGATTATGATCAGGCGGCAACGGTTACAGGCGGCGGTACCGGAATGCAGGTACATAATTTCCGCTATCACAAATTCAATACATATATGCTTGGCGGATATGGTTCAAAATCAACGTCAGGGCGGGATGTCATCAGGAATGTTCTTGTTCCGGGTGAGACTTGCTACGCCAAACCGATGGATGGATATCCCGACATTCTTATCGGGCTTCCGGAGGTATTCGGCGGTGGAGATGAAAACACTCATCCACTGTTTCCGCCAAAGGATTTCGCCGGTAATGACTGGCTTTACGGCGCGCCGGATGGAATCAAGGATGGTGTTGTAGCCGTACTGACCGGCTCGGGAACATCACACACATTCTAAAACAAGGAAACTCCAAACTGTTTCCATATTGGTAGTTTTTACGAAACGCGTTCGAAAGGGCGCGTTTTTTAGTTCCCCCCTTAATCCCCCGCGAGCAGGGGAGATATTTCCCCCCTTAAGCTCCCGCGAGCAGGAGAGATATTTCCCCCCTTAATCCCCCGCGAGCGGGGGAGACAGATTGGGAAGTGTCTCAGAACCCCATATTTTCTGTCATTCTGAACGCAGTTCTGTCATTCTGAACGAAGTGAAGAATCTATTCGCGATAACGTAAATATTCCGAATTAGATATAATCACCAACACTGTGGCATATAGATTCTTCGCTACACTCAGAATGACAAAAAATTATGCCGATGATGGAGTTCTGAGATAACTACATTGCTCCCTCCCCGCTCGCGGGGAGGGCTGGGGTGGGGGAATCAAAATCCTTCTTTGCGAAGGTCGTCTATTGTGAGGTTACTCTCTTTAGCATCTGTCAGATTGCCTGTGCTCTTCAGAAATTCGAAAATATATCTGGCGAAGATGTCTATTTCGACGTTTACCTCATCGCCGGTGGATAAATCGGCCAGAGTTGTGTTGGCGAGTGTGTGAGGAATTACCGCGATGCTGAATTCAGATTTCCCTTTGGAAGCAGGTGTCAGGCTAACGCCGTCAATGCTGACCGAGCCTTTGGGTACAATCATGCAAGCAATTTCCTCTGAAGTTTCGAAAGTTAAAACGCTCCCCTCCCCTGCTTTCTCATTTTTTATCAGCCTGGCAGTGCCATCGACATGCCCCATTACAAAATGCCCTCCGAGGCTGTCTGACGCTTTCAGCGATTTTTCCAGATTGACTTTTCTGCCTTTAAGCCATTTTGAAATGGTCGAACGGTCGATTGTCTCGCGGCTGATATCGGCAGTGAATTGATTGCCTTTCATTTGAGTAACAGTCAGGCAGGCACCCGATACCGCAATGCTGTCGCCGATTTTCACATCGTGAATAAAAGAATCGGGACAATCAACAGTTAATGATAAGCCATCACTCTGACGCTTCACATTGCCAACTTGCCCGATATGTGTAATGAGTCCTGTAAACATAATTACCTGCTAACATATTAACCTATCAACACTCAAAACTGCAAAACAGATTAACCCCTTTTAATTTCATTGCGATTGATTTACAATCATTATCTGTAATTTCCATCATTTCATAACTCGGAGGTAATCAAGGTGCGTAAATTCCTTTTACCTGTAGTGATTATATTCATTCTGTTCGGAGCAAACTTGTTTGGAGCAAACTCCGCTTTTGCCCAGAACGGAAAAATCGATATTGAATCAATTAAAGATTCACTCCCGCCTATTTGGCTTGAGGCTTTCGAGGAAAACGTCGGAATCATGGGCGAAAATATTGGCGTGTTCGAAGAAGCGTTTGCTCAGTTGAACTCCGATGAGAAGAAACGAGCAGGAGTGTTCATGGTCGCTTTCATGCCTCTTGTGGATATTGTCGCGATGGATGTTGACACTTTTGTGGACAATATTAATTTCGCGTTCAAAGCGCGTGAGGAATTCCCGTGGGGCGATGATTACAGCGATGAGTTTTTCTATCTTTATGTTTTACCTCATCGCGTAAGCCAGGAGCCGATAGTTAATTTCAGAGAGTTTTTCTATGACGCTTTGAAAGACAGATTGAAAGATTGTGAAACTCTTGAGGAAGCCGCGCTTGAGGTCAACAGGTACAGCGATGAACTGGTTGGATTCAAACCGACACAGCGCAGGGACCAAGGCCCGTTCGAGACACTGAAAAGCGGTTACGGCAGATGCGAAGAGATGATGATTTTCTACATGGACGCCGCACGAAGTGTCGGCCTTCCGGTACGCCACGCATGGACGCCATACTGGGCGCACTGCGACAACAATCACGCGTGGGTCGAGGTCTGGGCAAATGAGCGATGGAATTATCTTGGCGCTTGCGAGTCGAGAGATGTTCTCAATTCTGCATGGTTTTCAAATCCTGCAAAACGAGCCGCGCTTGTCTGGACTATGCCGTATGGGCTTCCCGATCTGGAAACTATGGATGAGGAAACCTATAGATACATTGACGACAAGCCTGAGAGATACTCAATTATCAACTCAACAAGTTTCTACACGATACCCGGAAAGCTCGAGGTTACAGTCCTGCATGAAGATGACGAACCGATGCCGGATGCAAACGTGTATGTTTATGTATTCAATTTTGGCGCGTTACGTCCAATTGCCAGATTGACTACAGATGAAAACGGCATCGCGGAAATAACAATCGGAGAAGGTAAATATTTTATTTCCTCCGGCAATGAAGAGCGCGGCGGCGGGAAACTCGTGCAGATTAAAAAGGGACAGAAAGCAAAAGCTACAATCAAACCGGTTGAAGGTCCTGTGCTTGATGGTTATTTCTGGGTCAGGCCGGGCAAGAAAGTTGATTGACAAATATTTCGATAACTATTCCGGAGGTTTAATATGCGATATCTCATACCAGTACTAATGGCCATTATGATTTTCTCAATATCATCGACGCCTGTTTTGTCGGCGGATGATGAGGAACTGGACCTGAAAAAGATAAGTGGATTAAAAGAAGCAATAGAAAATTGCGAAGATAAAGACAAGGTTATGGGCGCGTTGAAAGACGCCGGCACCAACTGGGAAAGCCTTGCGAAAGCGATTGTCGCTGTCGATGGGCAACACCGAAAAGACATCATATGGCAGATTTTGCAAATGCCGCATCTGGACAGGCTTGAGGCAACACCCGAAATCCTGCTGGAACATCTGGAATATGCATACATGACAAAAACAGCATTTGCCTATAAAGTGCCGGATGACATGTTCCGCCAGTATATCCTTGTCTATCGAATCGGGGATGAACCGCTTACTCTCTGGCGAAAGATGATTTTCGAACGCTTTAAGGACATGGCGGGAAACACACCGACTGAGACTGCTAAAAATGCAAACAAATGGGTATTCGAAAATGTAAAAGAACGTTACCGTGGAATTTACGGACCACGGCAGGCGCCTGATCAGGTTCTTGGAATTGGGCTTGGCTCATCGACAGATATCGCCAACCTCACAACAGCGATATTAAAGACATTGGGAGTGCCATCCAGAAGCGCGCGGTGCAGAACTTT
>CBDURE010000140.1:0-8873 GCA_965369605.1 uncultured bacterium | reverse complement strand
CCAATTATTACCAATGTTTGTCATTCCGTAGCGAAGCGGAGGAATCTCTTGTTTAATGGTAAATTCACCAAAACAAGCATGAATACATCCCATTGAGAATATTTACGACGCAACGAGAGATTCCCCCATTCGCTTCGCTCATTACGGAATGACAATATTTCTTGTTCCGCTGACCTTTCCCGACAGGCTCGTTAGTTAGAGGTAGTGAATGTAAATCAGTATCGATGCAACCCATCACTCACGTTCGGGGCTCAGATAATATTCATAGATTTATGAAAATGCTACCCCTCGAATCATTCTAATAAATATTATTATTCGGCGCCTGTTTAAGATAAACGTCATCCCTGATATCCTTGTTATCATGCCATCTTCGATTCAACATTGTAAGGTATTTAACACCGACAACCTCATCCGCCAGCATCGGATAATCTCTATCCCGCAAGGGGCCCGGCTCGACCCATCGCCCCCATTTCGTTGACGCTCTCTCGAATGTCATCCTGTGTTTTGCTATCACCCAAAGTGTCAGATTAGTCCCGCCATGATTCAACGAGCTTATTTTCATCGGATAGAACAAGCCGTCATATTTAAATTCGATTCGCAAAGGATCTAGCCAGCTGTCGAATCTAAAAGCCGCTTTTTTCTTTTCCAATTCCTTCGGTAGAACTCTTACCGTGATGAAACTGAAACCGCGCTTGATATATGCATCCAGCATCGAGCGCACTTCCGGCGGCTGGTGGTAATTGTGGTCGTTAAGCCACTTAAAAAGCGCGTTGGAATCATCGGCTTTGATTTTATTCACTTCATAAATCCCGATAAATTCAGTTTCCACCCACACATGCTGAGACGAATCCTCTTTAAAACCACCACTCAAAGGGAATCTATGATTCCCCTCCGGTCTTATGGGTACAGTTAGTTTTTTCAGCTCTTCGAATATTTCAGCGTCAGCCTCTTTTACATCCGGATAAGACGGCACAGGCACAAGCCATCCAAGTTCAGCGGCTTTTCCCGATGCTCTTACCTGCAGAATGATAGTTTCCGTGACGCCATCATATGTGATAACCGCTCGCTGGTCCGGTTCGTGAACTTTGTAAATATCCGGCGTGATTATCATTCCATCCGCAAATGCCGCATTTTGGAAAAGCGCAGCCACAAGAATTACTGGAATAATGAAAAGATACTTCATAACAACCTCCAATGATGCTCAATGATTAATCATAGTCTTTCATTATAAAGGAACGATGGAATACTGGTTTTGTTCAAAAATAAATTTAGATGAAATAACAACATAATGCCCTCACCCCAGCCCTCCCCGCGAGCGGGGAGGGAGAATGTTGTTTCTCCCCTTCGCAAGTATGGAGAGTGTTGTTTCTCCCGTTCACAAATATATATATCAGATATTTAGCTTACAAATGTAAAAAAAATCTCCCCCCGCTAGCGGGGGGATTAAGGGGGGGAGATTAATTTGCATTTATCTATTTACCATCAGGAAAAAACTACCATGAACTGCCCAGCTCGCCAATCTCACCTTCAACCGCATCCAGAATATCGCACTTTTCTATCGATTCCATCATGTTGTTGTGATCGGTAAACAGCGGTCTGTCCTCATCAAGATGCTCCACCACTTTTCGTATCGCCTCATGTCCGGATTGTGTTCCTTTCCCGAACGAAAACTCCCTGAAATCAAGCCCCTGCGCAGCGGCAATAGCCTCGATTCCAAGCACACCATACGCATTTTCAAGAATCTGCCTGGTTTTAAGCGCTGTGTTCATTCCCATGCTGACAAAATCCTCCTGGTCAGCTGCTGCCGGTATTGATTGCACACAAGCTGGCGCGGAAAGCGTTCGCTGCTCGACGATTAACATCCCGGCAGTGTACTGGCTCAGCATGTGTCCGGAATACATACCCGCGCCTTTTGTTAAAAACGCCGGAAGCCCAACGCTCAACGCCGGATTTAGAAGCCGGTTAAGCCGCCTTTCGCTGAGAACGGATATCATGCAGATTGACGCTCCCACCATATCCAGCGGAAGGCTTATCGGCGATCCCTGAAAATTCGCTCCTGTCAGGACAGTGTCATCATCAGGAAGGAAAATTGGATTATCCCCAACACCATTGATTTCTATTTCAAACTGTTTGCGCGCGTATTCCAGGTGGTCTCTCGCGGCGCCAATCACCTGAGGTGTTGAACGCATTGAGTAGGCATCCTGAACTTTAACTTTAAGCTTGCCTGTAACAAGATCAGAACCATCAATCACTTTTTTAATATTTCCCGCGGATGTAACAGCGCCAGGAAATCCTCGAATTTTATGAAGCCTTTCATCGTAAGGTTTCATATTTGCCATAAGCGCTTCGAGTGTCATTGCAGCGACAATTTCCGCCTGCTTAATCCATCGTTCAGCATCGTATATCTGAATGCAGCCCCAACCTGCGATGATATTCGAACCGTTAATCGCTGCAAGACCGTCACGAGCAAGAAGCCCCGGAACCGGAATGCCGGCTTCATCCATCGCTTTTTTGGTATGCATTCTCTCGCCCTTATAGAAAGCCTCACCCTCGCCCATTAACGACAATGCAATCTGGCTCATGGGCGAAAGGTCGCCGCACGCTCCAACGCTGCCTTTTTCGCATACCACCGGTATTACGCCTTTATTTAGAAGATCCACATAGGTTAGGGGAATCTCTTTACGGCATCCTGAATTGCCGTGGCAGTGGACATTTATTCGGGTCAACATACCCGCACGGACAACCTCAATTGGAAATGGCTTTCCAATGCCGGCTGAATGATTATATATGAGATATTTTTGAAATTCCTTGACCTGTTCATCGTTTAACACAACCTCGGAAAATTCCCCGATACCTGTGTTAACTCCATACATTATCTCGCCAGCTTCGATTTTTTTATTCAGCATCTCTCTGCATTTGTTGATTCGCTCAATTGCATCAGGTGAAATTTCGACCTTTTCGTTAAGTCGAGCTACTTTGACAACATCCTCAATTGTCAGATCGTTTCCATTAAGAACAACAGTCATCGCAATCTCCATAATTGTTTTTAGAATCTATGTGGCGCATAATCGCGCCGCAAAAAGGTAATTAATATATATACATGGACTCGTTAATGTCAAGATAATTTCAACCCGCCTAGCATTGCTTTTTCTCTTTATCAGCCACAAACTATTTAAAAATCACCATCATTGAAACCGCTTATTTAACCGATACTATATCTGTAAGTTCTCATTGAGGCAATTATCTCTCGATGATTTCCCATGTCGTGTCTTTACATGGTATAAAGGAATAGGGTAAACTTGCAGTTTTGGATTTACTTTAAGTTTGATTAAATCATATTAAGCCATCGAAAAGGCGGCCTTAACGGAAGGAAAGATATGGAATATTGGTTGTTTATGAGGGTTTTATCGAGAAGGAAATGGTTAATCATCGGATTAATACTCCTTACCCTGATTGCTACTTACATATCAATTCTGGTTTTTCCTGTTCCGCTCGAAGCCAGAACAACCATCCTTTTCAATTTCCAGACACCGGGTGATGTCGAGGTTTTTGATAGCAACCAGTATAAAGGACCCGGCGAGGCGGTAGAGCATTACAATTTTGTGGCTCTGTTCAAATCCGATTCCGTTCTGGTGGAGGCTTACGATAATGCGGCGGCAGAAGTTGATCTTGGTCCCGTAACTCTGGAGATTCTTAGAAAACAGGGAAAAGCCGCTCTGACCCTTATCAAAGTCGGTGGCCTGGATGAAAAAACAAGCATAATCGAATATGTCGTAACGCTTCGAAATCAGGATCGCGCGATAGCCCTCTGTAATGCCGTTACCAAAGTTGTAATCAATCGCTACAAGGAAATACTCGCAGATGCCACTGTTAAAAGCAGGGAATATCTCAGCCAGCAGGTTGTAATCGCTCGAGCTGAACTTGAAGATACACAAATGGCTCTTGAGAAATTTTACCTCGCGAATCCTGAATTCACACGGTACCTCGACAGGGCAACATACTCGGGTGAAACCATACGAAGTGAATCCAACATTATCGACCTTCAGATTAAACACGCATCGCTAAGCACACAGATAGATTCAATCGAATATGATATCCGCCAATATACCAGCAATCCAGCAGATCAAATGCCGGTGTCAATCCAGGCTAATCTACTTGTTAACGACCTTAGAACTCAATTGGTCAAACATCATCTCGACAAGCAAAAACTTCTTAAACGCTATTCCGAAGATTATCCTTCAGTCCTGAAACTAACCAATGATATAGAAGAAACCAGAAAGTCCCTTTATTCCACCTACCTTACACTTCTGAGCGAACAGCTGACCAGATACAAACTTGAACGCGATGAAATCTCAGCGTCGCTTTCATCAATGGAATTTCTTCAAACCGAAACCATTCTTGATTATAACGCTTTCAGTGTTAAGAGGCTGATTTACAACGGATTGGAAAGAGACCTTAACGTGTCGGAAAATAACTACCGCCTTATGGTTGAAAAACATTCCGAGGCAAAAATCCGTGAGGATGAGGTTAGAAATCGATACACGCTTGCAATCATAGACAAACCGGTTGAGGCTTTGCCGAAAGATGAATTTTTCCACAATCCTGCATTCAAATTGGTTTTCGCACTGTTTGGAAGTTTACTGTTCTCGTTGCTTCTTGTATTCATGATGGACTACTTCGAAGTTCGCTACAGGGCAACGACAGATATTTCGATGATTATTGATTTACCAATCCTTGGTGAAATACCTGAATTCCGTGTTGAAAAATAGGGAGGCAGAATTAATATATGGCTAAATTATGGATAGAATCAGAACCGTTGAATAAATTCTCAGATGCTGTAAGAACGCTCCGGGAATCATTGTTTGCTCATATATCAGATATCGAAAATCCGTTGATTATAACAAGCTCGCCTCATCGCGGTGACGGATGCACCACTCTAACTGCGAATCTTGCCGGTTCGATTGGGCAATCAGGAAAGCGTGTCCTTCTAATCGACGGCGACCTGAACGGCAAAGGGCTTGCTGAATATTTCAAGCATGAGTCAAATGGTGGATTTGTTAAAATCATTGAGGGTGGAGATGTGAAGACGGTTTCATCCGGAATTGAAAATCTCGATATACTCCCATGCGGTATCCCGAAAGGAAACAAGCATCCGTTCGACTCCCCGCGCGTTATAGATTTGCTTCAGAAGTATCGCAAGGAATACGATATCGTCATCATTGATACAGCTCCGATTCTTGAGAGTTCTGATCCTGTAGTTCTGGGAAAACATGCAAGTGGAATTATTCTGGTTTTCAGGGCTGGAAATTTCCAGCGCGAGGATGAACTTGTCGCTCGTGAACTTCTCGAAAGAAGCGGAATTAAAATAATAGGCGCTGTGATTAATGGTGTTCGTCAGCAGGATCAAGATCCATATTACACATATCAGCGGCATCTGGAGATGAATCGAAAATGATGATGAAACCACAGTCTTTTCTTTTCATGGCATTATTTAGTTTTCTGTGGGTCCTACCGCTGAGCGCTGAAACATCAAATAATGCGACACATACACTGACAGACATAATCGTCAACAATGACGTATCAAAAGGCTGGGTCAGTTTTGAATTTGGCTCATCGGATGGGAAACCTCCCATCAGGCGTATTGAACAGCAGTTCCCTGACAGGATTATCATAACTCTGCCTGACACCAAACTTGGCGGCGATCTTCGAGACGGTCTCTTCTACGAAAATCTCTTCTGCTCAACCGACAGGGGAATCAGCAGGTTAATAGTGCATCAGCTGGATTATCCCACCAGGATTCGAATGGCGCTTTATTTAAACCAGAATCTTGATTCATTCGTTGAATCGATGAACAACACAGTTGCGACTCTTCGACTGGTTTCAGGCGACATGCCGTTGGATTATTCCGCGCCGCTTCTTGCCAGTGAAGATGGCATTAAATCCCCGGCGGATGAACTCGATGAACTGATATTCAGAAAAGTAAATGAGAATTTAAAATCGAGCGGTTCCGATATCGATAAGCAAATTAATTCGCTTGAGCAGTATATTCATTACTCAAAAACAGACCAGCATGAGATTATTTCATCTGAACCTGTTTCAAAGTACCGAATACAGTCTGGTGATTCACTTGAAATCTTCATCACCGATGAACCTGATTTCAGGGCAAGCGTTAAAGTCCGTCCGGATGGCTACATAACATATCAATTGCTCGGTGATGTAATCGCAGAGGGTTTAACGCCAAATGAACTCTCCATGATTCTCAAAAACCGTCTCATGGGCGCATATTTCAATTATGAAATTGCGCTTACCGTTTCAGTCGTTGATTTTGTGCCGTCAAAAGTATATCTGATAGGCGGCATTCCACAGGCAGGCCCAATACAATATACAAAGGGAATGACAGTCCTTGATACGCTCGGACATTTTGAATATCAGAAACTTGATCTGAGCAACGTCGCTATTATCAGAAAAGGCGAGGGAAGAATTCCGGTTAACGTGGAAGAGATACTCAAGGGGGATATCGACCAGAACTTCGAACTCCTTCCCAACGACTACATCCTCGTTCCGCCAATTGATTTTGTGCGCGTGATGGTATTTGGAAAGGTACGGCTGCCGGGGCTTTATAATGTGCAGGATGATTCAAGAATACTTGATGCTGTTGCGTCAGCAGGCGGTTTTGCCAAAAGGTGCGATATTCGGCATATCTTTGTCCTCAGGGAACATGGCGATTCATTCGAGCGAATCGAACTGGACCTCAGGCAATTCAAAGAGCAAGTCGATGAAACACAAAATATATTTCTTCAGGACCGTGACATAATTTTCATACCTGAAGTCGGTCGCGTTGATTGGGATAAGATATTGCAAACATTGCAGCAAAGCAGTATGATATTCTACGATTTCAGGCGTACCCTTGATTATTAATACGAGCGTTTGAAATTATCGTTGTTTTATGATTAAATTCCGCAGTTGAATATTGTGAAAAACTTCCTGATGAAACATTTCATCAGGATTTTTTCTTTTTTTTTAAAAATATGAAACCTATACATGGGTAAAGGCAGTCTAAACAAGAGGATGGATTTGATTGAATATAATCATAGTGAATCGGACTTAATGTATAAGTATAAGGCGTTATACTTATACATAATTAAGCGTTTTTAAAGAGTGCTTAATACGCCGGTATCGATGATGTTTTCAGGATATTTTCACTAATTTGCCGTGTTTTGTATTTCATTAAATAAATATCTTGAAATCTCTTGACCCGGAATCGTTACGGCGTTACATTATCGTTTTAAGGTTTCTTAATTATTATCCTTAATTGAAGGTGGTTGAAACTAGTAGGAAAATCTGGAAGATTTTCTTTAACAGGTCGATAGATGTTAATAGGATTTAATGCTTTGTACTTTAGCAGCAGCTGTTTTTCAAAAGGAGATATCAGCTTATTGTTTTCCAGATTTAGCTGATCATTAAGATGAGCAGAAATAACAAAAAACGCATCAAGGTTATCAGTGTTGTTACCCGAGTTGCAATGGATTCAGCCGGGAAACAGGCTATACTCATCACTGACAACCTTGACAAAGAGATTTACGACACCATACTTGTAACTGGAAGTTGTGAGGCGAACGAGGTGGACATGAGCCGTTGGATTAGCGAACGCGACATCCGGCATGTTCACATTCCTGAAATGAAAAGGGAAATTCGACCATACCTCGATTTCATCGCTTTTTGGAAAATGTTCTGGCTGTTTATAAAAGAAAGGCCGGACATCGTCCACACCCGAACCGCAAAATCGGGAACGCTTGGGCGTATGGCGGCTAAACTTGCCGGAGTTCCTATACTCATCCATACATTCGATGGCCATGTTTTCAACGGATATTTTGGGAAAACCAAAACATTCATCATATTGTCAATCGAGCGTATCCTGGCAAAGTTTACAAACAGGATAATCGCAATCTCCAACAGCCAGAAAAAGGACCTTCTTCGTTTTCTAAAAATTAAAGATACAGACAAAATCAGCGTTGTTCATATTGGATTTGATTTCGATGAATTCAAACCGCCGGCCAACGGCGCGTTGCGAAAAGAATTGCATCTGTCCGATGATGACCTTCTTGTCGGATTCGTTGGTCGTCTTGCTCCGATTAAGCGTGTTGACCGCCTTATTAACGCTTACGAGGAAGTAACAAAAAAAGTTCCACAGGGTAAACTTGTAATTGTCGGCGATGGCGAACTTCGCAGTGAGATGCAGGAAATGGTCAAGGCGAAAAAACTTGAGGACAAAATATTTTTCCTCGGCGTTCGACAGGACCTCGAAACAATCTATTCGGGAATTGATGTAATCGCCATGAGTTCCGATAACGAGGGAACTCCAGCAGTCCTTATCGAGGCGCTTACATATGGCAAACCTGTCGCTAGCACTGATGTCGGTGGGATTACGGACGTAGTCACTGACCGTTTCAGCGGACTCCTTGCCAATGCAAACGGACACAACGACCTGGCAAACGCTTTGATTGAAATGTTAAATAATCGGGAATTACGCAAAGAGATGGGTGATAACGGGCGAAGCGATGTTCACCGAAAGTTTTCCCTTCAAAACCTAATCAGTAAACTGGATTCCCTTTACATGAGCGAATTAAAGCTCAAACCGGTTCGATTCAAAAAGCTGTTAAAACAGCTCATACCAACTCGATAATCCCAATTACATCCTTGAGAAATAAAAAAAAGCAGAGGGTTTAAGCTCCTTTAGGGAAAGTATGTTGATTCTTAAACATACCATTTTCCAGATAACTATCGGGTGCCGCTCGTAGACCCCGAGTTTATCGAGGGACCCACACATCACGTCTTTTTGTGATTTGTGGGTGAAATGCGTAACTTCGCAACAT
>CBDURE010000139.1:0-8959 GCA_965369605.1 uncultured bacterium | reverse complement strand
GAAAGAGATAAACTGGAAGTCGATCTGCTAAGAGCATTCAAAGAGACACCTGATGAGCTATTTGAGAAATTTCTTTCGCGTGATGCGCTTAAGGGTTGTGAGCACTTTGCTAATAGAATAAAGGAAAAAGCGCAGCATACAATGACTCGCGAGAAGGAGATGCTTGCTGCTGATTTGGGCGTTGATGGATTACATTCATGGGGACGGCTCTATGACACAATTTCCGGCAAACTTGAATTTGACATGAAATATCCGGATGGCAAGGTCGAACGCAAACCGATTTCCGAATGGAGGTCGCTTATGTCGAACGTAGATTTTGAAATCGGGAAAGCGGCATATCTCGGTGGTAATGAAGCATGGAAAACAATCGAGGATAACTGCGCAGCTGCTCTAAATGCAATCGCCGGCAACAGGCTTACTCTTTACAAGCATCGAGGCGTGGATCATTTTCTGGATATAGCATTGTTTCAGGCGACTATAAAACGTGAAACTCTCGATGCCATGTATGAAGCCATTCACGATAATCTGGAAATCGCTCGTGATATCCTGCGGACAAAGGGTGCGTTTAGTGGCCGAAAGGGAATATGGTGGTTTGAGCGCGAGGCTCCGCTTAATCTTGAGGAGACAGCCGAGTTCACATGGGAAGAGGGCAGCGGAATGGTGCAAAAAGCGTTTGGAACTGTATATCCCGCTCTTGCCGATTATTACAAATCGTTTCTGGATAAAAAGTGGATTGAGTCGGAAGCGCGAGGCGGGAAACGTCCGGGCGCATTTTGTACAGGTTCACCTGTAACTAAAGAACAACGTGTATTTATGACTTTCAACGGCGCGCTTGGTGATGTAACAACTCTCGCGCACGAGGTCGGACACGCGTTTCATGGCCACATTTTAAAAGAGTTAAGGCCAATCGCTCGACGCTATCCCATGACTCTTGCCGAGACAGCATCCATTTTCACCGAGCACATTCTCGCGGAAGGCATTTACAAGGATGACTCCATAAGCGATGAACAAAAACTGATTATGCTTGATGCCGACCTGTGCGGCGCTGCGGTTCTTCTTCTGGATATCACAGTTCGATTCGAATTCGAAAAAGCATTCCATGAGGAGCGTGCAAACGGCGAGGTCAGTGTGTCGCGCCTGAAAGAGCTGATGGTGCAGAAACAAAAAGAGGTATTAGGCGATGCTCTTGCCGAGGGAAGCGAGGATGAAATGTTCTGGGCGTCGAAACTGCATTTCTATATTACACAGGTAACGTTCTACAATTTCCCATACACATTCGGATTCCTCCTTGCTCGTTCTCTTTATAATCTGTTCCAGAAAGAGGGAGCAGATTTCCTGCCGAAATATGAGGAATTCCTCAGATTGACAGGAAGCGATAGTGTGGAGAATGTAGCGAAACGAAGCATCGGCGCTGATGTTACAGACCCGTCATTCTGGAACGAGGCGATAACCAGCCTTTCGGAGCCGTTGAAGAAATATAAGGAACTGCTTGAGAAGCGAAAGTAAAATAACACCACGCTTTAGCGTGGTGCGTCACGAAAAGCAATTGCTCCGAAAATATCCGCCAGAGGGTTTTACAGCCTGTCGGGAAAGTCGTTATAATTGGCGATTGACACCATTAAATTGTTCCTAAGTCAGACTAAGGATGATATTCCGTCATTCCCGCTTTCGCGGGAATGACGGGTTATTCGAACTGACGGGTTATTCGAACGGTACCCAGGGATGAAGCAAAATAGCATAAATCAAAATAGCAGAGAGTTTAACTCTCTGCTACTTTTATTTTCCACAAAAATAATTTCTATTCCTCGCTGAACCAAACTTTCTCCAATTCCACATTCGGAAGTCGTGGCGAACGATCTAGCGCCGTTATATCCAAATCACGGACATAATCCTGAACGAGTATATTGCAACGGTTGGTAAACAGAATCAGCCACGGACATTCCTCCATCACTATTGATTCCGCCTGGATATATAGCTCATGGCGTACTGCCCAGTCTGTCTCTATTTGCGCCTGTGTTGTCAGTTGGTCAAATTCAGCATTTGCATAACGAGTGTGATTTCCGGCATCTCCCCAGTTATTGGAATGAAGGAGAACGAAAAGGAAATTATCCGGGTCGGGATAATCAGCAAGCCATGTCATCTGGAAAAATTTAGCCTCACCCTCATCGATGGCATCCAGAAATGCGCCCCATTCCATCTGGCGTATGTTTATCTCAATACCGATTTTCCTCAGGTCATTGGAAGCAGATTCCGCGATTCGCCTGTGGATTTCATCGTTGTCAATGTAAAGAGTAATCGGCTCAAGACCATTGCCTTCGGGATAACCCGCTTTCTCAAGATATTCAGATGCCACCACGGGGCTGTACTCATATCCCTCAGCCTGTGATTTGTAATTCGGCATCCTTGGCGGGATGTATCCCTTGGCTACTTCCATGTTGTTTTTAAGAATATTATTCGCGATATGTTCCTTGTCAATCGCGTAATTGAACGCTTTTCTAAGGTCGATATTATCCTTGAACGGCTCCTCATCGCAGTTGAATCCCATGTGATAGACATCCAGAAGCGATGTCCTTACCACCAGTTTTGACAATACCGGATCCTCCAGGATTCTATCCAGCTCCTGCGGGGGAATGTCAGTGTGCTCTACATTTCCATTTTCAAATTCCTGAACCCTTGCCATCGACTCCTTGAGAATTCTGTATGTAACGCCTTTGAGCTTTGGAGCGCCGTCAAAATAATCAGGATTCGCTTTCAGTATGATTTCATTATCGGGAACCCATTTCTCAAATATGAAAGGGCCGGAGCCGACCGGATGAAGCGAAAACTCACTTGGGTCATCGAGTTTTTCTATTTCCTCACGCGGGATAACCGAGCATGTTGACATGCAGAGGCATCCCAGAAATGGCGCGAACGGCGTTTCAAGAGTTATCTTAATCGTGTACGGGTCAATAACCTCAATTCCCTCGACACTGTCAACCTCACCCTCATTAAAAGCTTTCGCGCCTTTTATCATATTTAGTACCCAGGTACGGGGACTCGCGGTTTCAGGATCTAGAACGCGAGTAAGGGAATACTCAACATCCTTTGCGGTTATTTCACGCCCGTTGTGGAATTTGATTCCCTTGTTGAGATTAAATATCCATTCAGTTCCGCCAGCTTCGGGAGCGACCCATGATTCGGCAATCACCGGAACGTAATTCATATCAATGTCGAATTTAATCAGGCAGTCGAAAATATCCCGAATTACCTTGTCGCTGACTGTGTCGGTAACCATCGCGGGATCGAGAGTAGGGGCGTCTGTATCCATGGCGAATCGATAAATCTCAGGATATTTTGATGGTTCAACGGGGTCTGTTTCCTGTTGGATACATCCCGTAAACATTAATAATGCGACACACATTACAAGCGCTGATTTGAAAAAACTCATGATAAAACCTCCGGCGGAGTGGTGATAGTTAAATCCGATTAATTCTCGCGATGAAATTATAGCAGAAAGGATAGCTGATGTTCATATTGTTTATAAAGGGGACAGCGCCCTTTTAGTTGACTGAACAGGACTGATGTTATAAGATGGGTGCATGCCAAGAATACCGCGAATCGTAATTACAGATGTGCCGCATCATATCACACAGCGCGGAAACAGACGCCAGAAAGTTTTTTTCTCTGATACTGACCGCAAGCAATATCTCAGCTGGCTGAAACAGTATTCCGCCAGGTATAATCTTCTGATTCACGGCTACTGCCTGATGACAAACCATGTGCATATCGTTGCAACACCGCGTAAAGCCGACAGTCTCGCGCGAACGCTGAATATCGTTCACATGCGCCATTCGCAATCGGTTAACAAAACTCAGGGATGGAGCGGACATTTGTGGCAGGGACGTTTTTCTTCCACAGCGCTTGATGAAAACCATTTGTGGCTTTGCATGAGATATGTTGAGCAGAATCCGGTTCGCGCCGGGATTGTCACAAATGCAGAGGATTACAGGTGGAGCAGCGCGGCGTTCCATTGCGGATTGCGGGATGATGTTGTTGTTCCGCATGGATACAGGTTTGGCGGTTCATTGGAGGATTGGCGCGCGATTCTGAAAGAGATGGCTGATAAGGAGGATATCGAACTGATTCGGCGACGAACTCATAGCGGTATTCCCTGTGGTGACAGGAGATTTCTGTCAAGGATGTCGAGGAAAACGGGAGTGGAATACGTTGAGCGTAAACAAGGTCGACCGCGAAAGCAGGTATAATCGGCGACATAAAAGGGCGCTGTCCCCTTTATAAGTCTAAATATAATGAGAGTCATTTATTTCCTTTGGATATTTGTTTGGTTTTGATTTATGATTCAACTATGGAATCGATAACTTATACTCCGATAGGCATAATTCACAGCCCTTTTACAAAGCAGAAGGGAACTCCAATACAAGGCAAATATTCAGATAAGGATGCTCGCGCTGAAATTGAGATTTTCGATAAGTACACAGATGGCTTGAAGGATATCGAGGGTTTCAGCCATTTGTATCTTCTCTTTCATTTCCATCTTTCAAAACCGTACAACCTGCACCAGAAGCCATATCTGGATGATAAACTTCATGGAGTTTTTGCAATCAGAACTCCGAATCGACCGAATCCAATAGGGTTGAGTGTGGTTAGGCTTGTTGAGCGAAAGGAAAATATTCTGGTAATTGCTGAGTTTGACATGCTTGATGGTACTCCACTTTTGGACATCAAACCTTTCATACCTGAATTCGAAAACACAAGTGATATCCGACTTGGCTGGCTCGCTGATAAACTCAAGGACAGGGATAAAGAGGATTTTAACGCTTGAGGGAAATTGAAAAAAGAAAAATGGATTCCGGGTCAAGCCCGGAATGACAATGTAAGTAGCGGAATTAGATTAATCAAAACGTGAATTGTTAGAATCGCCTTCTACTCCCCAATACTCTTAAACAGACGGTTTTCGCGCAAATTAACATCCATGTCAGCGTTGTTGAGTGCGGTTCTGCAGAATATCCTGTCAGGGTTGTCCTTGGAAAAATTAATCCCCAGAAGTGAACAGATAACATCATCGGTTAATATCGTGCCGGGATGCCTGTGACGGACGATATAACCATCCCGTTCATTTTCAATTTCACTTCTATCTTTTTCCTTCCTGCCTTTGATTACACACAAACTGTCGCCTGAGGAAACGAACTCACCAAGCGAGCGATTGAATTCCATGTCGCCATCTCGAATTGAGCGCATTTCGTTTTCTTGTGTCGCGATGTATGTCTTGTCAGGAATCAGAGGTTTGAAGTCAAAAAAATCGACCCATGCCAGGAAATTAAGCACTTTTTCTTTGAGGTAATTTTCTGTATCAGGATTGGGTTCAACATCATCAAGCTGCGCGACAAGAATCGGCAAACCTAATTCACGCTGAGCCTCAATCACCAATGAGCCTCTCATGCCGTCTTTTTGCAGGATCAAATCGTGCCCCATCATTTTCAAAATTTCGGGATGGCAGCTGGTCATCGGCGGATTGTCATATGTATAAACCGCGGCATGTGGAAGGTTGCTCATTCCCGGAGTCGGGCCTTCCAGAAAAAGCGCGTAATCAACATGTTTAAGAAGCTGGTTGAATATCTCAAAAGCGGCTCGTTCAGCCATATCCCCTTTGGGCCAGCCGGGGTATGCTGGTTTGTCTGAATGGGGAATTGCGTTCCATCTGGCGGCAAAATCATGCAGTGTGATTAGAGTTCCGTTTATATTCGACGGGTCAATTGTCTCAGCGATTGCAATCAGCGCGTTTTCAGCTACACTGGACGGATGCTCTGGTCCGGTCGCGATAAGGATTCGCAAATCGCCTGTTTTGCCGGTATGGATGCTCATGGATAACGAAAAGCCGTTGCCATCGGAGCCGTCGATGACATCCCAGTTTCCATTAATCCCGCGTCCCGGAAGGCCTACCAGATTACCAATACTGACTGGCATATTGAGTGTTTTCCTTTTACCTTGTTCAAAAATACGGGCTGATTATATCATGAGAGATGGCAAATTCGGGTTTTGGTGACTTCTGAAAAGCGATGCAATGTCAGCTTTCATCCTTAATCGGTAAAACTTAATATGATACAATCTCATTATGTATCGGCTTGGGCAAAACACATCCGCTTTACTGCTGTACTGCGCGTTAGTCGTACTGGTATTCACAGGCGTGATTACCGGCAGCGGAGTGTTTTTCGCGGGTGACATATCACAGCATTATGTCCCATGGGAAACCGCGGTCGATGAGGAAATCGAGAATGGCAATTTCCCGCAATGGGAGAATGGCTTTTTCTGCGGACATCCAATCCATGCAGAGGGTCAGAGCGGGATACTCTATCCTGTAACGAGAATCGTGTATCGATTTTTCGATGGCGCTCGAGGCTTTTCAATAGATATGCTGATTCATCTTGTTATGGGCGGATTTTTTCTCTATCTGCTGGCGCGCCGAATCGGGCTTGGTTATTATTCATCTCTCTACGCCGGCGCTGTATATACTCTTGCAGGTTATCCGGTTTGCCTGATTGTAAACGCGCCCATACTCCGTTCAGCCGCATGGGTTCCGATAATTGTTCTTCTAACATGGAGTGTATGGCGTGGAAACAGGCTTAGAAGCAGCCTTTTTCTGACAGTCTGCCTTGCGATACAAATCCTGTCTGGCAGTATTCAAATTGTCGCGATTACTCTGATGCTGGTTTTATTCATGTCGATTTACATGCTGATAGACCGTATCCAAAAAAAGCAACCTGTCGTTGCGCCGGCATTAATACTAGGGCTTATAGCTATTCCACTTGCTTTTTTAATCGCGTCGGCGCAGATTATGCCATCCGTTGAACTGTATCAAAAATCGTTTATACATCTTGATTCAACGAATGAATCAACCAGTTATTCATTCTCGCCGTACCACCTGATGGATTTGCTGATACCGCCATACTGGGCGCAGTCAAAGGAAATACTGGGAAACGACACGATTCCCTTCCAGATGACACTGTTTCTATACATCGGAACAATTCCTTTCATAATGGCGTTAATCGGATTCTTCATGAGCAAATCGTCATGGCTGTGGAGAATAATCGCGATTATAGGAATACTGATTGGGCTTGGCGGATACACTTTCTTTTATCCGCTCCTATTGAAAATAATGCCGTTGCTTTCAGGATTCCGTGCCCCGGACAGGTTTCTGGTTTTTTATGCAATCAGCGCGTCTTTGCTTGCCGGATATGGTTTCCGATATTTCCTTGGGAAAGAACTGCCGGCGGACCCTGAAATCAAGCGCAAATCGTACTTTATCACAGGCATTATCGTTATGATTCTGCTAATCGGCGCTATTTTAGTTGACCGATTCCTGCCGCAGACTGTTGAATCGATATACTCGGAATTGCGATTCAGCGTATTTAATATAATTACGCTTGCCAGCGTTTTTTCAAATCTGTCTCAAATACTGTCCGCCGCGAAACTGGAACTGATAATCGCGGGTTTCCTGATTGGGTTGTTAATTGCCGCATCGGTTCAGCTGAGGAATCATCCGTCTCGGGTGGCGGTTTTAGGTGTGATTGTATTTGTACTTGGTTTATGTGAGGTTGGATATTATTTAAAAGTGAATCCCGGCACAAGGCTTATTAATCCTGACTATTACACAACGAAGCCGGCATCCGTACAGGCGATTAATTTCAGCGAGCGCGAGGGCGTTCCTCTTATGGAGCAAAGCGGGCAGGATGGTTTAATCTCGAATAACAACGCCGCACAAACCGTATCTCGAATTAATCCGGATGGAATAAATCCATACAGGATTTCGATTATTGGATCGTATGATTTCGCGCAGACAGTATTCGGAAACACCCCATTATTGCTGTGGTATCACGGCGGCGCGACAATTGAGGATTTCATTAGGTTTAGGGAAATTCTTAATCCAAATTTCGGAAACAACTACGGCCTGAACTATGTCAGCGGGATATCATCGCTTTATACATCATCGTTTGACAAGTTTATGATCATGTACGAACACCAGGAGAATGTGTTTTTGGGCAAACCGGATTACTTCCGCACAAGAGTGCATCTGTGGGATTTATGCGGAGTGAAGTATGTGATTTCAAATGTCCAGCTTCCCGAGGGCAGATTGGAACTACGGCATAGGGGCGAGGTTTATGTATATGAGAATAAACGCGCTCAGCCAAGAGCATTCGTTTTGTATCCTGAGAAAGTTGTTCCTGAAACGCCGCATGTAATGCACGCCTTCACGATGGGCGATATTGACCCGGTACGGAATTTGATTCTCGAAACAGGAAAGGAAAGCTACTACCAGCGAGAGGCGATGCTTGATTCAACATATTTTTCTCCGGTTGAAATTGAGAAATACCAAAACGGCATGGTAGAGATAAATGGCATTGCGGTTACTGACGGTTATCTGATTTTAACAGATTCCTTCTATCCGGGATGGGAATGTAAGATCAACGATGAAAAGAAGCAGATATATCGCGCGTATGGCTATTTCAGGGCTGTTCCGGTTAAAGCCGGCCCGTTCAAGGCGAGTTTTCAGTTCAAACCGTCATCTTTCAGAAACGGGCTTATAATGTCATCCATTGGGATTCTGTTATGGGTCGCCATGGCGTTTGTATCATTAACGTGGAAGGATCAGTACATTGAAGAACCGGAGGATGAGGATATGTATTTACAGAAAGGGGAATTTGAGGATGATTATTAAGGTTTAGTTAATAATTAATAAAGGTTCAAAAGTTTGTCATTCTGAGCGAAGCGAAGAATCTATTCTCTATAATGCAGGTTTCATTTATTACGTGTAATCATTAACTCAGTGGCATATAGATTCTTCGCTTCGCTCAGAATGACAATCTTGCCTGCTTTTATGCAATTGTGAGATGTAGCCCGGTTTCTCACGAGGCTGTCTCAAAACTCATTGATCGGCTATAATAAAGGCATCATTTACATGGAG
>CBDURE010000138.1:0-9102 GCA_965369605.1 uncultured bacterium | reverse complement strand
ACCCGCGACCCTCAGCTTGGGAAGCTGATGCTCTACCAACTGAGCTATTCCCGCACCGTAGGTTTAATTCTAAATTCCAATAGTGGTTTTGTCAATTGCCGTGGAGTTATCTGTCAGGATTGTTTCGGGGAATATTCCTTCTTTCCTGTTGGAAACGTTCTTTTAATCGTTGTCTTAACAGTATTTCCTTTTCCTTTTGATATCGTTTGATCTCCTCGAAGTTCAAAGTGGCTATTTTCATTGTGATTCTTTTCAGGTCAATTTTTTCCATATCAGCGGTGATAAGGATGAAGCCGTTTTTGTCCTGTTTCATTAGTACGGGATAGGGGAGTTCTGAATCAAGGCGTTCACCGAGTTTCTGGGCGAATTGTTTTGAGGGTTTATCTTTTGGAAGTCGGGATGTGTCAAAATAAAAGATGCTGAGTGAGTTCAAGCCGTCGGAAAAAACGTAGTGTGTACCGTTGATTAATCGAACAGGCATTTTCCTCATGCTTATCATTACGAATCCTTCAACCCGTTTAATTTTGGGCGGCTCAACAAAAGGCTCTCTCTCCATCAGTTCGAGAGGAATCCTTTTCCCTCCGCCAGCGTTCGGGTCAAACACATTCGGTAGCGCATCCCGCTTGTTGGCATCCTTGAATGCGTAATCCTCATCATCGACAAACTCAATCCTTTCATATTCAGTGGAGTATCTGATTTTTCCATCTGTATCGATTCGCACCTTTTTTAGCGGTAGTTTGGTTTCTTTATCCATCCATAATCTTAGGATATTACCGCTGTAGTTTTTAGCCGAGATTTCTATCATCAACGTTTTACGTCCGGCGATATTTTCCTCGATAGGGCCCTTGAAAGAAAGGTGGGAATCATCCTCATGCAGAATTCTTGCGGCAGTTACCTGTCCCGCAAAGACAGGTTCAGTATCCGGCCTGCTGAAGTCGATGAGCCTTTTAAGCGATTCAAGCGGATTCATCTGGTTTGGATTTGGCATGTTCGGCGGCATTCCACGACCGGGTTCATTTCCCCTTGGAGGGCGGTTCATTCCGCGGGGGGGACCTTCTCCCGGTCTGGGGCCGGGCATCGGACCTGAATTGCGAGGCCGCATCAAACCATGTTCAATCTCGGCGAAATATCCGCCGTACTTTTTGCAGAAACCATCGGTCATTTTGAATATATTGCGCATGCCATCTGATTTAACGACGGTTACAGATCGTTTCCCCTGGAAAGTCGGGATTTTGGATTCGTTGGCAAGCATTTCAAGAGAGGCTTTGAATAGGTTGCGTGCCTTTTTGGTTTCCCTCAGTTCATCCGCATTTGAGATTTGAGAGAAAGAGATCACGGCGCTTAACACAAGAAGCGCTGTGATTATTGGGAAGATCTTTTTGTAAATTACTTTCATAAGTTTAAATAACAAACCCCTTTGATGAAACTAATTATACTACCCCCCTGTGTGAATTGGCGTATCAGTAATATTATCCACGTAACCCTCAGGTGGTGGTGTCGGATCAAAAGCGAACACTGCCAGAATTGGCTCCGCGAAAGTTTCATTGCTGCAGGCGTAAATTCGTTCCTGTTCGAGATAATCGACTATTCCTTCCACAAGCACTTCCTCAAGCATGGCGAATTCAGGCGCGGGAATTGTTTCCGGTTTTGGAGTTGTTGAAACAGAATTATTGTTCATGGACAGCAAAGCGATAAGCAGAATCGCGGCGACCGCCAATGCTGATGCCCACGCGAGTCTGGGAGTTGTCAACCACGGCATAATCGGTTTTGGTGCGGGTTCCTTGTCCATTAATTCATGCAGGTTGGCGATAAGGCGGTTGCGTTCACCGATGTCGCCCTCGATTTTTCGCAGGCCGCTCAGCTGGTTTGACATCACTCGCATCGATTCAAGTTTCTTGCGGCAACCGGAACATTCATCGATATGCTTCAAAAGAATTTTCTCTTCTTTCGGAGTCAGTTCGCCGTCAATGTAAGCGCTGATTAGTATTTCGCATTTCTTGCAGTTCATAATGCATCATCCTGAATATATTTCCATAAGTTTGACTTTTAATTCTTCCCGAGCGCGAGCAAGCCTTGATTTGACCGTGCCCATGTTCAGCTCAAGCACTTCAGTTAATTCCCTGTAACTTAATCCTTCCATTTCCCTCAGGATGAGAATCTGCTTGTGATCATCATCCAGTTTCATAAGAGCGTTTCGCAGCGCTGAGTCGGCGTCACTTTCCAAGGATTGCGCTTCTGGATTTGGCCTGTTGTCTTCAATTCGTTCACCTATTGTCGCGACTCCTTCCTCCGATTCCATCGAAACCTGTATGAGGTTTTTCTTTCGCGACCTGTCAATCAGCATGTTTCTGGTAATTCGAAACAGCCATGTTGAGAATGACGCCTGGAACCTGAATTTGTTGATGTTTTTATAGACTTTGATGAAGATTTCCTGTATCAGGTCTTCTCGTTCCTCATGGGTTCTCACCGAGTGAGCGACCATGTTATAGGCTGAACCGTAATAACGTTTGACCAGTTCATCGAACGCGCTCTGGCTGCCCTTTTGTATCTGCCTGACCAGAAGATGGTCGTCAGTTGAGGGTGTGCTGGATGTTCTTCTGGTTCTCTCTTCTTCTGTCATGGTAAATAACATCAACCATAATACTTTGACGATTTCTTTTGATGTGTGTTCCCTGAAAAGATACAAAAAAAAAGGGCTTTTATGCAAGCCCATTTATGGTTTAAACCGATTACCTATTCCAAGCTGGAATGACTATTTAAGTTTGGCTTTGTATCGTAGAAGTGTACCATCACTGCCATAGGGTATGATGTCGATAATTACATTCTGGTAACGCACAGTCCATTCGACATCTCTTTTATTGTCCGATGCACCCTTAAGGTTTGCCATAAACCATTCAGTGACTTTTTGAGGTGAATCCTCGGATGTGAATTCATATTTTGCGTTTTGGTATGACACCATGCCAGGATATCTTATCTCATCAGTTAAGTTGATCATATCCTTTCCTCTGGTATCCTTGTCGATTTGCTCTTGAGGCATTGCCAGCCCTTGCGGATTACTTTTCGCTTTGTGCATTTCCTCGTCTTTTTTACCGCAGCTGCAAAAGGATGTTATCACCAGGGCAGCGATTAAAATATAAATTAGTTTCTTCATGTTAACCTCTTTTGTAAATGATCTATTAATCTAGTATGTGGTAGCGATCACTTCTTAAGATCATACTTGTATCGAATAAGCGCGCCGCTGCCACTATAATACACAATGTCGATAATATTTTTTTTATACTTAATGATCCATTTTGAATTATCTTCCGCTGAGGCCTGGTTCTTTTTCATCGTTGCCCCATCCAGATTCGCAACAAACCAATCGGCAACGTCCTGAGGGGAATCGCCGCTTAAGTATTCATACTTAGCGCCCTGGTATGGCGTCATGCCGGGATATTTCATATCCTCTGTGATATCGATTATAGATCTTCCTCTCGCGGTTTCGTCAACCTGATGCACCATTTTTGGCAATCCCTGCTCGTTCTTTATCTTGCTCTGGTGCATTTTTACATCCTTGTTGCATCCAGAGAAAGCGGTCAGCAATATTAACAAAGTGATAATGATAGTTATTTGTCTCATTATAAACCTCTATGCTACTCGGATTGCTTCTTGTAATGAAGATCTTTCTTATATCTGATAAGCGTATTATCCTTATCCGGACCATGAACAATATCAATAATTAGATCATCCAGAGTGATTATCCATTTAGTATTTTCAGGATTATTTCCTGAAATCTTTTTCACTTTACATCCCTCAAGATTGATCTCGAACCAGTGTGCGACCTTTGCCCGGGATTCATCGGCAACATAATCATATTTGGCGCCCTCGTGTGGCTCACTGCCGGGAAAGAGCATTTCCTCGGTTATTATAATTGCTTCCTTGCCGCGCTCATCAGGTTCAATCTGATCATCAAGAACAGCCAAATCTCCCGGAGTTTTTTCTTTCGGCTCATGCATCTCCCTGTCCTTAGTGCAGCCTGAAACAAGCATGGAAAACATGACTGCAATGATGAGAATTAATTGCCAGTTTCTCAAATTATACTCCCGATATCATGTGTTATTTGACTCCCCGGATATTAACCAGAGATGTTCAATTACGTTATTAAAAATAACGATTATTACTCGGTTCCCTCATCTGCAGCCGGTTCCTCAGCGGGTTTTTCCACAGGTTTTGCAGCTGGAACATTTCCCTCCCCATTTGGTTCTGCAGGGGTCACCATAGAGGGATCATGGTCTGATGGCGTTTTGGGATTCTCCTTCGGCATCATTGGAGCGCAAGCCAAAAAACTCACCGAAACATATAGTCCTAATAAAAGGGCAATAAGCAACCTTTTCATTACATAGCACCTCGATATTTTGATTGAAATAAATTATAAACGTGCCTTATTCCAGTGTCAAGAAACCCGGGCTGACATCGACAGCTATTCATTCATCAATGTTATACTGTATGTGTCGGCTTTCATCTATTTCAAACGCCCGAATCATGGTTTTGGTTCAATCATGGCTTGAGATTGGCCGATATCTTTTAAGGCCATAGAGGGTTAAAACCCTCTGTTAATCAAAAGCGTATTTAATTCGGTTAATTTTATTTAAAGGATATAAGGTTGGCTTTGACACTTTTAAGAGAGAGAAAAGTTATCGCCGTAATCGGCGAATCGGAAGCGTCCGATGAAATAATCAAACTCGCGCATGAGGTCGGTACGTTGATTGCGGAGAGAGAGGGAATTCTGATATGCGGCGGATTTGGCGGTGTGATGAAAGCCGCGGCAGAGGGCGCCCAAAAAGCGGGCGGATTGACAATTGGCGTTTTGCCGAATTATGAGAAGGATTCCGCAAACGATTTCATTGATATTGCAATCACATCAGGAATGGGGCATGCCCGTAATGTGATTATCACTTCAAGCGCGGATGGTGTAATCGCGATTGGCGGAAGGTATGGCACGTTAAGCGAAATCGCTTTCGCGAGAAAACTCGGCAAGCCTGTGATGACACTGTCATCATTTGAGATTCACAAGGACGGGAAACTTCAGGGGGATATTCTGTCCGCTGACACACCAAGGCACGCGGTGTCTCGATTGTGGAAGATTCTGGAAAGTTAGTAAGTTGGCAGGTTAGCAGGTTAGCAGGTTGGTAAGTTAGCAGGTTAGTAAGTTAGCAAGTTAGTAGGTTAGCAGGTTGGTAGGTTGTTTTTTTGAGGTTATGTCATAATCTGCAATTTTTGTCATTCTTCACTACGTTCAGAATGACAATTCTATCGAAATAACACCATGCTTTAGCGTGGTGCGTCCTAAAAACAAAACATGGTGATTCGAAGAACCAAAACAAAATAAATGTCATTGCATCCACGGCATAAATTCTTTTTAAAATGGCTTCTGGTAATTCCGTTCTTTCTGTTTTACCAGATAACGCTGGGACGCGCTGTTTTCAGCGGTATTGATATTCTCAAGCAGCATATCCCGATGAAATATTTCAACGCTATTTCCTTCAAGGCTGGACATTTCCCGCTTTGGAATCCTCTGGTATTCCAGGGATATCCGCATTTCGCCGAGGGGCAGTCAGGTCCGCTTTATATCGGGAATTTGCTGATGTATGTCGAGTCAATCGACAGATTTATCAGCGCGTACAGCATGACAGTCATTCTTCATTTTGTCCTTGGCGGATTGCTTTGTTACATTTTTTTCCGCAGGAAAAATCTGAGTCCGCTCGCGTCATTTTTTGCGAGTATCAGCATTACCTACAGCCCGTTTATAATCATTCACGCATCAGCGCCATCGCTTCATCAGGTCGCGACCTTTTTCCCCTTGATGCTTCTTCTCTATGACGCCGCCATGAAACGCCCATTGATAAACACGATTCTGGGTGGACTTCTGTGCGGAATGCTCCTTTTAATCGGGCATGTCCAGATGGTCGTTTATATTTTCATCGCTTTGTTTATCTATGCTGTTTTCATAGGCATACTGGATTTCGAACGGGATGAAATCGCTGGCAGGATTAAAAGAAGCATCGGATTTTTCATCGGTCTTATTATTTTCGGTGCGGGACTTGCCGCGATTCAACTTCTACCCACGATGGAACTAAGCGCGCTGACTGTTCGAGGTGTCGGCTCAATTCCGCTGAGTTTTTATGAGGAGGGAGCATGGTTTACATTTTCGAGGCTGGCATCGATTTATGTCTGCCCGGCGCTGGATAACACATCCAACCTGCGGGATTACGGCACATCGATTATCTACTTCGGAGTCCTGCCGGTTTTACTTTTCCTGATTTGCTGGCGGGATGAAAAATTCAAGCGTAAATCATTGCCGTGGCTGTTTTGTTTTGGAATTCTTTTCCTTCTTTCGATGGGGCTGAACAATCCGGTCAATTACCTGTTGATTAAAATTCCGCCGTTCAACCTGTTCAGGTACATTGGACGATACGCGTACTTTGCCGGATTTTTCCTCGCTTTCCCGCTTGCTCTATCAATCGATGTCGCAATCGGGCGTGGCCAGGAATTAATCAGAGAGGGCGGTTTTTTCAAAAACGTCTGGCGCGAGTGTGCGATTTTATTCGCGCTGATTATCATAATGCTTCTTTTTTCAAGCCCCGGTAAATTCCTGCTTCTTGGGCTGGTTCACTTTGCGATTACATTCGTTATCGCAATCAGCCTGATTTCACTTGCAATGCGCCGCATGAGCAGGGAGATAATCAAAACCGCGGTGTTCGTGCATATTTTGATGTTCCTTGCCATGAGCTTTTGCGCATCGAATCTGACACAAATTTATAAGGAAAAGCAGAATGAATCGCTTTCGGTGTATGGTGAAATAGCGCATCACAAATACAATAACAAAGCGACATATATAGCGTCCGACAGGATGTTTATCTCCGCTGCTGATATTGACAACTATCTTCTGACCCCGCAGGATAAAATCACGTTTGACGCATCCGGTTCGGCAGGGCTGTATAAATGGGGCGTTCCGAATGTGAATGGCTATACGCCTTTGAAATATCTCAGGCGGGAGATGTTGAATAATTTCATAGTTCAGGCATTCGCAGATCCGCCTGAAGCGATTGATTTGCCGTTTATGGAATATTTGCTCTACGATATTCTCGGAATTAATTTCCTGATAATATCCGGGAAAGAATGGACGTTTTCAAAATACGAGCTTACGATTGGCCCATTGGAACAAGGCTTCGATGATGATACCTATCTCTATATAGCGCGCAGTGAGCATCCGGGATTTTATCTGCGGGAGAATGATTCAAAAGGGAATTTTGATATTAAGGATGCGAACAATCCGGTTGATTTTTATCTCTCTTTGTATAATCACGAGAGGAATGCAATTGGAGTAACATCAGAGCAACGGTGGGAATATCGACATCTCGCACTGTTGGAAACCGGCGACGGCGCGTATAGATCCTCGATGCATCGCAGCATAAAACCTGCGTTTCCGGAATATGAAATCCGCTGGGATGGTTTGATTGAACGTTTCACAATCAGCGATCCGCTTGACGCCTACGATGGCCTTCTCATTCACGAAAGCGTTTACCCCGGCTGGGAGGCTTATGTGAACGGGAATCCGGTTGAGATTCAAACAGGCGATGGCCTTTTTAAGTTCATCGAACTTGGAAAAGGCGAGGATTATGAAATCGAAATGCGATATTTCCCTCAGAGTTTTAAGAATGGCGTCTATATATCTCTAATCACACTGGGCTTGTGGATTCTTGTTTTTATCCCCGTAGTGCTGAATTACAGGCGAAGTCGAAAGGAAAAAAGTTAGCAGGTTAGCAGGTTAGTAAGTTAACAGGTTAGTAGGTTAGCAGGTTAGTAGGTTAGTAGGTTAGTAAGTTGTAGTGCGGTTTACGGTTAACCGGGCAAAATGCTTGATGACTAACTACCGTGGCGGCTGCGTCCAGGGTCTATTAAAAAACCCAGATTTATAGAAATAGTAAATCCATCGTAGGGGCGTTGCTTGCTGCGCCCCGAATTACCTATGTTGAATGCGGCACACCGGTGCGCAGCAAGCGGCGCCCCTACATTGAGTTTGTCATCAATGCATGTCAGTGTTAATATTTTCAATCCATGAGAAAAGCAAATCACCGGGAGATGATTTATGGATAAAAGCGAACTTCTTGGCATAGTAAAAACCGAATTGGAAGACGTGAATATATTCGCGCTTATGACACTCGAATCGGGATATCCTGTCGCGCGACCGATGAGCGGATTGATTTTCCACGATGACAAGACGATTCTGCTGTCAACATCCCGCAGCAGCCGTAAATTTCAACAGATAGCGAAACAGCCCACGGCGACACTGTTTATGCATGAGGGGGAGCGTTATTTGAACATACGCGGGAAGCCATCGCTGGAGAATGATCCTGAACTGAAGGATAAATACTGGTCTGACAAGTGGATTGAGTATTACCCCGAAGGCAAAGAGAGCGACGGCTACGTGTTTTTCCGCTTGGATATCGAGCATATATCATATAAGGATTACACGAAGAATATCGATGTTGAAATGAGTTGGTAGGTTAAAAAGTTAGCAGGTTAGTAAGTTGGTAAGTTAGCAGGTTAGTAAGTTGGACTGTACCGAATTTCTGTCATTCTGAGCGAAGTTCCACGAATTTCCCCGGCAAAGGGATGCCGGGTTACATGGACATAACTTCGGCAAAGAGGTGCCGGGTTACATGGAGATGAACATGAGTAAACAAATAACCGAGTATGAACCGAAAAATCTGTGGAAATATTTTGCCGCGATATCCGCGATACCGCGTGAATCCGGCAATGAGATTCAGGCGGTCGATTTCCTTGAACAACTGGCGAAGGAAAAAGGGCGGGAATATCGCCGTGATGACGCCGGGAATGTCGTGATGAAAATACCGGCATCTGATGGATTCGAAAATGCGCCGACTGTTATTCTGCAGGGGCATATCGATATGGTCTGTGTCAAAACCGCCGAAAGCAAACATGATTTCAGAAAGGATGGCATTGAATTGCAAATCGAGGGCGACTGGCTTTCCGCTAAAAATACAACACTGGGTGCGGATAACGGGATTGGTGTAGCTGCCTCCATGGCGGTAGCCGAGG
>CBDURE010000137.1:0-9280 GCA_965369605.1 uncultured bacterium | reverse complement strand
AAGAGCACAATTCCCATTTCACGTATCATGAAATTTGCGCTCTTGGGGATATACCAGATTAATGGGCCAACGCGTGCAATCCAGCTGACAAACAGAGCGACAATAAACGGCCCTCCCGCGATTCCCAGCCTGACCGCCTCCGGCACTCCGGGCAGTTTTATCGGGACACTGCCGAGGAGCAATCCAGCGATAATGCCGATAAACATAGTCGCGAGTTTCGGATGGCTCAGCTCTTTTATCGAGTTGCCAAGCATTTCAGCAATGCGTTCAATAGCGTCAGGCGCGCCGATTGCAATAACACGGTCGCCATAATGCAGCTGGACTTTGTGGGTCGGCGTGAACTCAAAGCCTGACCTGATTATTCTCGTTATCACAACGCCATGCTTTTCAAGAAAGCCAATTTCCTGAACCGATCTCCCAATAAATCTGCTTTTTGTAACAACGATTGTTCTCGTAATGTTATTTGAGTGAAACCTGTTTAAATCGACTTCAATTTCCTTTCCCAAACCTATCAAAAACTTGTCCAGGTTTTCCTGATTGCCCACAACCAAAAGGATATCGCCAGTGTTAATGAGTGTCTCCCCACGGGCGATTACCAATTCATCACCTTTTACAATACGTGAGATTACTACGGATGATTCCCTGATAAACGGAATTTCAGAAACGCGCAGATTATCAAGATTGGGATTTGTTACCTCAATTGTCATTGTCGCAAGATGGCTGTGCTCGACATCATCCTCATAACCGCTGGTCTCGACCTCGCGTTTGACATTTATCCTGAAGGCAACCCTGATCAAAACCATTGTGAGAATTACGCCAACGATACCGAAAGGATACGCGACCGCATAGCCAAGTCCCGGCATTTGCCCAATCTGTTCAGTGTAACCATCCAGGTTTTTGAGCGCTTCCTGTGCCGCTCCCAGTGATGCTGTATTCGTTGTCCCACCTGCCAGAAGTCCGACCGCTGTAGGCATATCTATTTCTGCAAGATATAAGATAACCAAAGCAGTCGCCGCGCCTAGAACAGTAATAGCGAACGCCATCAGGTTTAGTTTTAATCCCTGTATCCGAAGAGCTGCAAGAAACCCGGGACCTATCTGCATTCCTATGCTGTAAACAAAAAACACCAGGCCGAAATTCCGCACAAAATCCAGCAGTTCGTTGTTGATTGTCAAACCGAAATGCCCAAAGATTAATCCGGTAAACAGAACTCCGGCAATTCCGATTTTTACATTGAAAATGCGAATACTGCTGATAACCAAGCCGATGGATGCCACAAGCCCAATTATCAACATAGCCGACGCAAAGGAATCTGCGCTTAATAATTCGCCAAGCCAGTTCATAGTTGAAAAAGGATACTCAAACCCTTTGAAAATACAAGTTTAATACTGCGTTTCCCCCCCACCAGCTCTCCCCAACCCGTTCGGCTACGCTCAGGGTCTTCGACGAGCGGGGAGGGATAATGTTATCTTTTCCCTTCACAAGTATAAAAAGCGGATATATTGTTTACCAATGCGAAAAGCATTTCCTCCCGCTCGCGGGGGGATTAAGGGGGGGCAAAAAAATCAAAACGGAGAGGGAGAGATTCGAACTCTCGAGCCAGTTTAACCCGACTACTCGCTTAGCAGGCGAGCGCTTTCAGCCACTCAGCCACCTCTCCGTGCCTTTGTCGCTTCATCTTTATTCTAATCCATATAAAAAAAAATGGAAAGCCATTTTTCAACTTTCCAGCAATATCCCGCATATTCAAAATTCAGGATTCAGAATCTATTTTTCCCCAAGATGAGTATCATCCTCTAAGGGGTCATCATCTTCGAGATTGTCATCATCCTCGAGATCTTTCAATGCATCAGAACCACCCAGCTCATCTGAGACATCCAAGTCAAGAACATCCTCCGGATTGATATTTGAGATGAAATCCTTGAATTTACGGCTGTCATCGCTGGTTGTGTATAGTTTCTCACCGGAACTTTCACCCGCTTCACCGGGTGGATCGGGAAACTCAACACCGGCATCATGAAGAATTTCCTCATCAACCAGAATAGGGGACTGGCATCTAACAGCAAGCGCGATTGCATCGGATGGCCGTGAATCGATTACAATATTCTTTCCCTCGCTGTAGAGGCTGATATTCGCAAAAAACGTTTTATCTTTTATCTGGTTGATTTCAATATGGTCAATCGTATATTCAGTCTGGTCGATTACATTGGTCAGAAGGTCATGAGTCATTGGACGCGGGAATAATTTTTTCTTAAGTCCGAAGTCTATCGCGGATGCCTCAAAGACTCCAACCAGAATTGGCAGATACCGATTCCCGCGAGCCTCTTTTAGAATAACAACGGGAGATTTCGCGAAAAGATCGAACATAATGGCATGTATAAGCATCTCTTTCAATTTCTCATACCCCTTATTTACTATTCTACCACTTTATGCAGGCTATTTAAAGTTGAAACATCAACCACTGATGGTAAAATGGGATTAATCTAAATGACAAACCGTTTTTACAAAATATGGAGAGTTCTCCTTATCTGGCTGCTTTTGATTGTCGCTACCAATCTCCAGCTGTTTGGATTGCATCATCTCAACCCGGACATAACCTTTTTCATTCTAAGCCATCTATGCCTTCTGGCGATTTACCTGACATTCCGAAAAACATCCAAACCCTCTCATCTCATTTCACGAGTTACGATCATTCTCTATATCGTCTTCTCCATCTGCTTCTGGCTGCACTTGAATGTAATCACCGACTTCCTCATCGCCCGATTCCCAGACGTATTCGAGCGTTTCTATGATTTCGCTTTCCAATATTCCAGCCAGTTGAAATCGACTTTCCTTATGCTTGCCGCGAATCTCTCCATGTGGGCGGTTCTAATATTATCAACTTGGAACGGAATCAGGAATGATATTCAAAGCGATGGCGATAAACCATCAACTGAAATCAAACCTGTCAATCTGATTTGGGTATCGGCACTGGTTTTTATTGGGCTGGTTTATTTCGCACTGCTGCGACATAACACCTTTCACTCAAAGGCATGGGACTTGGCGATATTCGCCCAGTTAATCGATAACTTCCGTCACGGCATATTCTTTGAGGCAAACGTTCGAGGCGTATCAAACATATTCTCAGACCATTTCACACCGATAATTTATATTTTCTCACCATTGTTATATCTATGGAACGACCCGTCGCGCCTTCTGCTTGTCATGCAGGCACTGTTTATCACACTTGGAGCGATTCCAACATTTTTAATCGCACGAAAACGAACCAGCTCATCATCAGTCGGATTCTGCATGGGCGTTGTTTATCTACTCCTGCCGACATTGCAATATATGAACGTATTCGATTTCCATCCCGTTGTGCTCTCAATCCCGCTGATGCTGTTCGCATGGCACTATTGGGAATCACGACGATTTTCTTTGATGTACTTTTTCCTTTTCCTCACATTGCTCTGCCATGAACAGATGTGGATTGTTGTCGGCGCATTGGGATTATATCTGGCATTTTTCGAGCGCGAAAGAATGAGGGGAATCTCTCTTGCAATTATCGGATGGGGCGGATTCCTCTGCCTTATCCTGTGGTTCTTCCCCATGTTCAGAGGCGGCGAGGAGTATTTCTATGTCCACCGCTACGCATACCTCGGCGACAGCATGGGTGAAATAATAAAAAGCATCGCAACCAAACCGCAGTTATGGCTTCCCCGTCTCGTCAGTCCTCAAGCGTTAATGTTCATAATCCTTATGCTTCTCCCGGTCGCATTCCTTCCCGTATGGCGTCCGAAATATCTTCTAATCATTCTACCGACCTATTTCTACAGCGCGTTAAGCATCGAGAGCCTTCAAACGTCCATTTTCGCCCAGTACGCCGCCCCGTACGTTCCATTCATGATTATCGCTGCGATTTATGGTCTTGAGAGGATTTCTAAAAGAGTATCAGAAAATGCAAATCCGTTGGTTATATTAAAAAGCCTGGGCTTCATCGCGGTTTGCGCGGTGCTTGTCGCGAATGTGTATTTCTCGCCGTATGTTCAAGGACGGGCGTATCAATCACAGCAGTTTAGCGTTTTTACAGGAGAAATGAAGTATATACCAAAGGACAAGTCGGTTTGCGCTGGAAGCAAATTCGCTCCGCACTTGATCCGTCAAAATTTATTCCTGTTTCCTGATTATCAAAATGCATGGTATATCGTTCTGGATATGAACGATTATCATGATTCCCAAACTCGGGATGAGATTACGAAATTGATTAATACGCCTGGTTACGAGATTTTATCTTTCAGAGATTCTTGCGATTTCTCCAGCTCAGTTATTATCCTGAAAAAAGTAAATGAAAAAGATCTTCCGATGATTCCTTTATTCAATATGTTTGAATATCAAAATAGAGAAGAGAACTTATTTATTGCTGGTTATCCCACTTTTCATAGAAAGAAAAATCAACAGGATATAATCAGGAACGAAAAACCTGATGCTCCTATTCACATGGATTGTGTTGGATATCTCTATTTCTATAGTGATTTTGGAGGTTATATTCACGCTGAATTTGTCAAAGTAAGGGAAACAGATAGGCCATATTTCGGTATACTGCTTTATCCCTCTAATGAATCGAGTATATTTATGTACGGGTGCCCTCCAGCTTTTAAAATATTTCATTTTTGGCAGGATAGTGTATTGAAAGATGACTGGCAAATAGGCACATGTTTGAAAAGGGATTTCTTTATGCCAAAATCAGGTTGTAAAAGAGAATATACAGACACTGAAGGTTTGGATGAAATGGTTCTGCCTTTATTTCTTTTGCTGCCAATTCCAGAAGACTACCCAAACACCCTCGAAGAGTACATCACCGAAATGTCAATTCAACAGCGCTGGCTGGGACGAATTTTCCACGACACAACTATCCCCAAAGATGGCTTCCGCAATGAATTTGAATTTGTTGAATATCCTGAGTAGGTCAAGTAGTGGAATCGCTTGGTTGTTTACTGCGAACGCACTGATATGGATAATTAAAAAGATATTATCCGAGCCTCGAACGTTAGAGCCTGTCGAGAAAGGTATCGCAAATAAAATGCCCCCACCCCAGCCCTCCCCGCGAGCGGGGAGGGAGAATATTGTCTTTTCCCTTCGCAAGTGTATAGACCGTGTATATCGTATGCAAATGCAAAAATATTTCCCCCCGCTCGCGGGGGGATTAAGGGGGGGATGAGATATAACAACAACCTTTCCCGACAGGCTTGTTAGTGAGAGGTACATCGATGTTGAATCAAACTCCCAATACCTCTCACTAACGTTCGAGGCACGGATATTACAACGGGGCATATTGACGCAAAATCCCGGTGAAGGGACACCGGGTTACAAACGCGACCGATAGAGATTATTTTTTACGTTTGAAAACAACATATCCGGTCAATACACTTGCGATAGGAAGAAACAGCTTACTCCCTCTCCACATGGTGGGGAGGGCTGGGGTGGGGCATTTTTATCACTCCCCGACCACCGAAATGAAATCCTCCATCTCAAGCAGTACCCGACTCTCCTCCTCGCGCATTTTTCCATTATCATCAGCGGCTTCATGGTCGTAGCCGAACAAGTGAAGAATCCCGTGAACCATCATCCACGCAAATGACCGCCGCGCCACATCATAATCACCCTTGCTTTCACGCTCAATCCACTCAAGTGAAACAACAACATCCCCAAGAATCAATTTCCCAAACGGCGCGGGAGAGGAAAGAAATTCATCTATTTCCTCCGGTTCATACTGCGGAAAACTAAGAACATCCGTAGGCTCATTGATATTTCTAAATTGCTTGTTAATCCTGCGTATCTCATCATCGTCAACAAGCGAAACGCTCAATTCCCATGTGACCAATTCAAGTTCCTCAAAATCCGTTGGACGTTTGTGGGCAATGCATGAATCCACGGCGATATGCGCGCAACCGGTTACATATCCGATATTCAATCCGGGCGGAAAGGGAACTTCTCGTCTGATGCTAATATTACCCATTAAATTGTGACCTGCCTGAGATATTTTATAAAGCAGAGGATTAAAATCCTCTGCTATATCCTGCGTTGCTATTCGACGGAATTCTCATCATCAGATTTTTGTTTCTCAAAACGGCTTTTCAATTCCTTGACATCAGGATATTCAATTCTGGAATGATAGATTCCGGACAGTGTCTCAATCAGGGATTCCTTGACAATCTGTAAACTGGAAACCGACATTCCACATTCATCGAATTGCCCATCAAGGAGCCGTTCATAAAAAAGTTCGTCAATCATAGCCTCAATTCTGTGGGGCGTCGGTTCATCCAGCGACCGCACAGCGCCCTCGGCTGAATCAGCGAGAGCGATAATCGCCATTTCAGGATACTGCGGTTTGGGGCCGTCATAGCGGTAATCGAATTCATCAATCGGATTGCCGTTGCTCTGCGCGAGAGCTTTTCTATAGAAATATTTCATCATCGTTGTACCGTGATGCTGGCTGATTGCATCGATTATCTCATCCGGCAGGCGTGCTTTTTTCGCCATCAGAATGCCATCCTTGACATGGCTCAGCACCACGAGACGGCTTAACGAGGGTGGATATCTGTCGTGCGGGTTCTGTCCCTTTGACTGATTTTCAATATAGAAATGCGGCATTTTTGCCTTGCCGATATCGTGATAAAGGCAGGCAACACGAACCAAAAGCCCGTTTGCCCCGATTGCATCCGCCGCTATTTCACCAATGTCACCAACCATGAGAGAATGATGGTAACTGCCGGGTGATTCTCTCTGCAACTGGCGAATCAGTGGACGGTTGACATCGGAAAGGTCGATTAGGTGATATCTAGTGATGATGTTGAAAACCTGCACGTAAATCATGCTGAATCCCAGCATCAGAAACGGCGCGATGATACTTGCGTAAAAATTGTATTGAAGATGCGTGTATATCTTTTTTAACGGCTCATCGAAAACCACACTGGCTGCGATTATCGAAAGAGTGCCGATTAATATCAAAAATAGGCTGCCTCGAATTATTTCAGCATGACGGCAATCCCGTTTGATTAAAAAACTTGATATTGCGCCTGTTATCATGCTTGACAAAAGGAAAGTCTGGTCAAGGCTGAATGAAAGCGCGAAAAATGCCCCTACGAACAGCGTGCTTAACAGCGATGCCTCCACCGATACAAAATATGTCACAATCCATGCGTTTGTGAGCAGCGGTATCAACAACAGATATGGCAATCCCACACCGGGGAATAATCGCGCGATTACATATCCCAGCATAATAGTTACAACAGCTTGAAGCAGAAACATGTAATACAATCGCAGGTCAACAAGCGGATTTCTGGTGAGGATGCCCAAAAAGTACCAGTAGATGACAAACGCGGCAAGTGTCAGGCACGCCATTGTCATTATCTTTCTGATTCTGGCGCGTGCCGCTCTTCTTGTCTCAGGCTCATAAAGCGTATTTAGAATATTCAGATGGCGATCATTGATAACTTCCCCGTTTCGAAGGAATATCTCATCCTTGTGAATGGTTTCCATTATCGGCTGTACTCGTTCTTCGGCATCGATACGGGCTTTCTCGGACGCGTCATTATCTATGATTGTGTTTATCCCGCTAAACGAATTGAGAATCGTTCCGGCAATAGAAACAAGCGTTTTATCGTGAAGGGTTGCTCTCAATCTGTTGGCGGAGTCCTCTCGAATCATATCGATATTTGCTTCGCTGATATGCCGAACCAAAATCCGATTCTGCGATTCAGTCAGTTGCAATATAAAATCAGCGATTTCAGCATCACTTAGCTGCATCAGTTTTTTGTGTTCTTCGTCGCTCAGGCCCGCTTTCTGAATCTGTATGCTTATTTCCTGGCCTGAAATATCCTCAAAGAAATTTTCTTCAAAAGGTCCCTCAAAGGATTCATCGACTACCTTGCCCCTTTGCAGTGTTTGAAGGAAATTCGCCAGATTTGTTCTGTAGTGATTATTCACTCCCTCATTTGTTATAAACACAGGTTGTATCGCATTGCGCGCGCTGGATTTCAGAGTTTCGGTTTGTATCGTGTTGACAAAAGTTAACTCGTACGGCGACGCGTAATCCTTAAACGCAACACCACCAACCTCAAATTTGGATTCAACCTTGGGGAATATCAAAAAGGAGATAATAGCCAGTATGGACAGGTAACACACGAGCGCCCCGGCAAAGAACTTGAATTTATAAGTTGCCTTGGGAATCTTGATCTTTTTTATCCATTTAGCGCTTTGCAACTTTAAGAATTATCTCCCTGATTCTCATCTTTGGATTTATTGTCATTTACACGTTTGCGTTTATCATTACGCTCGTACGCATCCACAATTCTTTGAACAAGATTATGGCGCACTATATCGGTTTTGGTCAATTCGTTGAAACCGATGCCGTCGATTGGATTCAAAACCTCCCACGCGCGCTCCAGTCCGGATGTCTGGTGCGTTGGCAGGTCAACCTGTGTTAAATCGCCTGTTATAACCATTCGGCTGGATGGTCCCATTCGAGTAAGGAACATTTTCATCTGGCGTGGAGTTGTGTTTTGCGCCTCATCGAGAATGATAAAACTCCGATTCAGCGTTCGTCCTCTCATATATGCCAACGGCGCAATCTCAATAACTTCGTGTTCGATTAATTTCCTGCATCTTTCAACGCCAAGCATTTCATAAAGCGCATCATAAAGCGGCCTGAAATACGGCTCGACTTTCTCATACAAATCGCCGGGCAGGAATCCCAAACTTTCGCCGGCTTCCACAGCGGGGCGAGTCAGAATTATCCTCTGCGTTTTTCTTTCTGTAAGGTGATTGACAGCCATCGCGACCGCAAGATATGTCTTGCCCGTACCGGCTGGCCCAATACAAAAAGTAATCGCGTTATCCTTCATCGATTGCGTATATCCCATCTGGCCGTCACTGCGAGGAAATATTCTCAATTTCGATGCCGTTATGTAATCGCTGTCCTCATCTTCCGCAACGTGGTTTTTCTTCGCGTTTTTCTTTCCGTTTCCCATTGCCTGGTCTATAAGATACGCTACCTCATCAGGCTGAATCGCAAGGCCTCTCTCAGCCATCTTGCGCAATGTGGTAAAAACGTCAGCGACAATCTGCACTTCCTCTGAGGACCCCACCAATTTAAGATGTGTTCCGCGTGGAACTATCTTCGCGCTGGTTTTTTCTTCGAACACTCTCAGGTTACTGTCACCAACGCCAAGAACACTAAGAACCTCATTCTCGTTTTCGAAGTCGATTGTCTTTGTATGTTGTTTCTTCTTTATAGCCAAAA
>CBDURE010000136.1:0-9395 GCA_965369605.1 uncultured bacterium | reverse complement strand
GTAACTATCTCAGGAGCAGCGCATATTCTGACGGGTGGTCCCCATGTTCCGGCTCCGGAAGTTAAATAGAATTTCATCTTTCCGATTTCGCTTAAGCCTGTTCTGACTCCGTATGTTGCTTCAGCGAGATACTTAACTGGCCAGATCTGTCCTTCGTGAACATGACCTGATAGCATCAGATCAACGCCTGCTGCTTCAGCCTCTTTCATACGGGATGGTGTGTGGTGCATCAGAACGATGGGTAGATGCGCGCCCCCCCCTTTAATTCCCCCCCCGCAAGCGGAGGGGGAGTCAAATACTTCCAACGCCTCCCGCTCAGAGTGGGGATCACTCATCACTGTCCCCCCCTGCTTGGCGGGGGGATTAAGGGTGGAAGAAGTATAGAAATTTTCGATAGCTGATGCATGTTTTGCAAATATCTGGTATATTATAAGCGGTTAAGTGCTAGTTATTACTAAATTCTTGCAATCATAAGAGGGTAGATTATGCAATTTACAAGATACTGGCTGCTGGCATTGTTTCTCATTATGCTCTTTGGTCTTGGCTGTTCAGGTGGAGGAGTTGTTTCTCCTGACCTTTCAACAACAGATGAACTCAATGCCCTTCAAACTGTAGCGGATTCAGCGGAGATCAACTCCGGAATGCTGGGTCTCTACCAGATTACACTCGATCCAACCTCGGTAACAGGCAGTATTGAGCCTGCCAGAGGCGCTGCTGCACTGGATGTACTCGAGGCAGTGGATATCACTGGTTTCATGACTCAAAAACCATGTTCCGACTGCGCACGGATATTCGGCGTGGGAATTAACCTCGATGGAAACATCATTATGAAACTCGGAGTTAAACATCCTTTTGAGGCGGGTAATCCTGCTGAACCGATTACCGCTAAAAATCGTATCGACCTTCATGTTTTCAACATCGAAGGAACAATTATCACCGACAATCCAAAAGTGATTAATTTCCCTTCAGAAAACAAGAGTTATGCGACCGGATACCTCGTTAACGCTGACGGATATTCGAACTATCATGACACATTACTCGATTATTTCTTTCCAACTGAATCCGACGCGCATCCGTATATTCTCCATTTCGATGACTACTCAAACGGTAACTTTTCCGCTGGCAACGAAAATGGATTCCTGGATCTGATGAATCCATCAGGAAATCTCGTCATGGCACAGGGCGCCGATTATTCGATAAAGGAATATGAGTTCGCGGTCCCGAATGGTGAAGCACTCGAATTCATGTTTGCAATCGGATGCACCTACGGTTTTACAACTGATATTTACACCGAAAGATTCGATCCCGTTTACAGATTACCCCAACATAACAAGAAAGCTGCATCTGAGGTACATGTAGAAGTAATCGCGAACAATCTCAAGATCAGCGACCCAACATCAAGCGCGACTTTCCGGATATCTGTCATGGATATCAACCAAACAGCGAATGCGGGAGCCGAGCTCGATGAAATGCTGTACGAATCCAAAGTCGAATCAATCGGAATCGAGATTCCAGGATTGGTTGATGCGGAATTCAATTCACCAACACCGATTTCCGGTGATGGCCGTAATTCGCCCCTGGTTTATGAACTTACTGCTTTCAGCGAGTTTAACAGCTGCGGCTCGGGTGAACAGCCTGTGTTGATCAAGGTTTGTGACACCTACCCAGCGCGGCAGAATCCCAATCCGCTGCTAGGAAACGCGGATGGAATGGGGCGTGGAGGTGGAGATGCTCTTTCACCGTTCCTCATTATCGAGTTCTGCACTTATCAGATTACAACCGTCGATGTAACAACCTGCACTCCGATTGCGCTTAGAAGTGAGCCGATTGATATCGGAGTTGACGGTATGGGGCGGCCTTTGATTGCTTACGGCGACAATCAGGTCTGGCGATATGATTACAATTACTGTAGTGGCGAATATGTATATACGATGAATTTCCCTGATGCGGGAGATATTGTTTATCTCGATGCACACGAGGATGGGACGTCGATAGTGGTCGGCGATGCGTGTGACACGTGAGGGTCTATACTTGGCGCCTTCGGGTTCTATCAGGCTGATGGAACAGAGATAATCTCATATATAACCGGAATTTACATTTCAGATTGTTTTGACCTCTACAACTGGGGAGCACACGATCAACCTCTCGGACTTATGGGAGTTACCAGTACACAAAACCCATTGATGCTTCTTTTCTGGGGTGAAACCGGCTACGGTAATGCTCAATATATGGAAGCAACATGGTCAGCAGGCGATTCGGGGCTTGGTGCTGGCAAACTCAGTTTCAATCACATGGTCGGTGTTGAGGCTTTCAGCGACAAGACACTCGCATGCCTTGAGAAATCGCCTGAGTTCTCAGTTGAGCGATGGAATGTTGATTCCGTTGTACCGTCATACACAGGAAAATCAATCCGTGGGCAGGGTGATGCGGATAATCTATTCAACAATCCACAGGATGTAACCGTGGACCTTGATGACTGGGTTTATGTGCTGGATATCCTTTCGACTGGCCAACCCAGAATCAAGATTTTTGATGAGAACCTGATTCCTGTTGCAGGAATGGGTGATTCAACATCCATTACGGGTACTCCGCTAAGGATCGACTGGGATGACTATAACGACGCTCTTCACGTGCTTACATCCACTGGTGTAGCAGTATTTCCGAAATAAAGCGCGAATTTAGCTGCACTTGTATATATATAAATTGATTAATCAAGCCCTCCATAATCCGGAGGGCTTTTGATTGGTTGTTCTTGGAAAAGTAATTTTGAACTGTGCGAAACCACGATGAATTGTAAAGGCAGATTTCAAACCCGGATATTGAAAATCATTTATTTACCTGCTCATAAGTGGTATTATATGGCTTGTAGTGGTCGCAAATGACATTATAGAAGGTGAAGCATGACGACACTTGGTTAACTCTTGAAGAAGCGGCTAAACACCTGAAAATCATCAAGTCCACGATTTGTCGGCATGCTCGTGATGGCAGATTACCTGCTCATCGTGTAGGGGTGTGCTGGTGGTTCAATGTCGATGAACTGGATGAATGGCTCAAGTCGGGGAAGTTTGTATTGCCAAAGGAAAATGAAGTGAGAACGGGAATTCTAAATTCGACAAGAAATTGGAATAATGCTTTGTCACTGTTAAGAAACGCGGCGGAGACTAAACCACCAACGATACTTTGGCGTCATTGCGAGTTCCAACGTGACAGTATAGAATTTCCAATCGGATACCTCAATGAAGAATAGCGCAAGAAAATCAATAAGTCTCTTTTCGGGTGCTGGTGGTATGGATATCGGTATTCGAGATGCAGGCTTTGAAATACTGGCTGAGATTGAACTTGATGAGCATTGCTGCTCAACCTTACGCGCTAACGAAGAAAATCAGGATGGAAACACACGTATAATTCAAGCGGATATTCGAAGTATTAGTCCGCAAATATTGATGAAAGATCTCGATCTGGGAAAAGGGAATTTGGATCTTTTGTTCGGTGGCCCACCTTGTCAATCGTTCTCATTGGCTGGCAAACAACTTGGTCTGCACGATGAGCGGGGGCTTCTTCTTTTCGAGATCATCCGCTTTGCAGATACCTTGCGACCAAAAGTGATTTTACTTGAACAGGTCAAAGGTCTATTGTCCTCGAAGGGCAGTGAAAACCAACGTGGAGAAGTCTTTGACAAGTTATTAAGCGAGTTGGATAGGATCAATTACACACCAAAATGGCGCGTAGTCCTTGCTGCTGACTATGGAGTTCCTCAGTTGCGCGAACGCCTTTTTTTAGTGGCGACCAGTAGTCAGAACGGTTTTGTTTTTCCAGAGCCAACCCATGCCCCACTGGAAGAATGCAAAGGGCTTTTTCCTCGAGAGCCGTATGTAGGAATCGGGAAAATAATTGGGGGATTGGGAAAACCAGATCCCAAGATTCGTGGCAAAACTATCTATGAAAGGCTCGATAGCCACGTAGATGTCACCCCACCCAGAGACCGAGAACGAATCGCCCAAGTTCCTGAAGGTTCGTATCTCGCTGCACAAACTCATTTGGGAGAGGAACTTCGGTGTGGCTTGACTTCCAAGGACACAACTAAATATCTTCGCCTGCATCGAAAACGCCCATCAAACACGTTAAGATGCGGTGAGATTTTTTTTCATCCTTTAGAAGACAGATATTTAACTCCTCGTGAGTACATGAGAATACACGGATATCTGGATGATTATGTCTTGAAGGGCCCAATTCGATCAAGAACAGGTTCTGTGAGAAACCTAGATCAACATAGGCAAGTTGCGAATTCTGTTCCTCCCCCGTTAGCGAAGGTACTCGGTTTACAGATAAAGAGGTTCTTAAATGAGCAAGATATTTGAACTGTACGGCTATCGGCTTGATTGCTGGAACGAAGAAGCTGCAAAGAACCGCTCTAAGGCGTGGTGCCCATTTATGAACGCGGAGTGCGACGGTGGCGGAAACCGCTATCTCTCCGCTTTGAATCTGAGTAAAATCCCTCGCTTGAAGGAGTATTTCCCAGGCAAGGACATTGTTCAATCGGGTGTGTGCTCCCTTCGTCTTAAAGATAGCGAGCAACCGTGGATTGTCTGCCCCCGCAGATTACTTTCCCTCAAGGCAAATACACGTTCACGATATCAGGCTCATGTTCGAGAACAGATTGCGAAATTTGCGCAGCTTGAGGCAGGGCAGGTATATCGTGCATGGTCGGAAGTTAAGATGAAGATCAAGACGACAAATGATGATGATGAAACCAAGTCGTTTGATTACACATTCGACTACATTGTGACTGGTTCGGGTCGGAAAAAGCTTTCCGATATTTGTACGCTTATCGGGAAGAGAGAACGGGCAACGGTGAAGATTGCCGAGTCCAATGGCTATACGATTGCGCATCGGAGTGGCGAGTTTTGGATCGATGATTTTCCTGCCGACCCTATAGTGATTATTGAAATCATGACTTCAAGCACTTCAGGGGGCGACAAAAAGAAGCGGACACAGATTGCAATGTCATGCGAGGACGCAATTGTTGATCCAGCGAACCACAATGGACCAGGTATAAACTATCGACAAGTCTGGGCTCGCATGGTGAGCCAGCTAATAGTGAAATCTCAAGTCGGTATGGCTTGGAACGGTAGGACATTTTGGTTGCTACAGGATGTACTTGCTCACTACATTTCAAGCACAACAGCGCTTGATTTATCTCGATATGTTGCTGAACATCCGGACGAGGTCAACATCCTGTCCTTTGGCTATGGAGATATTGATGATAGGTCCAGTGAACCTATCACCACACTGAAAGATTCAACATTCTACGCTGGTCCAATAACTGAGAATACTCCAGTGGGGAATTCAAAGGGCTTTGTAGAGATCATAAAAATCGGTGCTCCTCCGGGCAGGGCTCATCTTTGGCGCTCACTGTTCAAGAAAAGTTCGTGTGGCTGTTTGCGCACTTAAATTGCTACCTCGGATCGGGTCATGGACAAGGAAACAAGAAGAACACGTTCAAAGATCATGGCTTGTGTCAAGTCATCTGGCAACAAGTCGAAGGAGATGAAGTTCATCTACATTATGAGGTCCCACTCAATTACTGGTTGGCATCGCCACTATCCTGCATACGGCAAACCTGATTTTGTGTTTCTAGCGAAGTGCGTAGCCGTATTTATCGAAAATGGTGATTGCCTTGAATTGGAACTTTTAATCACATTATCCAAATGCGAAAATTGTATCTGGTCCTAATTCCCCAATATACAGTCGCTTTTCCTCTGTTGATCGCTTTTCTATTTCAGCCATGATATCTTCAATTGTGCAACTATTTTGAAGTTTATTGTGAACTTTCCTTGGCGTAAAACCGCCAAGCACTGCTCTTTCAAATGCTCCTTCATCTACATTAATCTGATAGCAGGCGTCCTTGATTGCTTTCCAAAGTGATTCTGAATAATCTTTTTCGTTTTCCATTTTGCACTCCTTGTCTAAAAATTCAAACTAAATTTCGCATATACATAGGTTTAGTATTATACTGCGCACAAACAATTAATGCAAGCCAGTTCGCAGGCGGTGATGATGCCGTCCTTCTCGTCCTTCCAATGGTCGTAGCACAGTTTGTGACCCGGTTTTGAGACGTTTTGATTGCATCCGTCGACCTGGCATTCGTCCATAGGTTAGTCTCCCATTGTTTATGTGTATGAAACCAGCGGGTCTCGGTGTGGGGATATGGTAGTTTAAAAGGAGAGAAGTTGCAAGTTCGTAGTCGTTCGCTCAGGACACCAAAAAACTCCCACGTTGTGGGAGTTTTTTTGGTGGAGGCGGCGGGACTCGAACCCGCGTCCGGTGCGGTACCCGTACAAGCCATTATTACAGGATTATTCCCGGTTTTAATCTCGGATAACTGACTCTCCGGAAAATGGATTCAATCATCCCAGCGACCTTGAATTTTCGACTGCCTTGAAAGTCGCCCTCAAGACAGGCTAGCCGTATTAGGTTATGCCAGTCTCCGCATTAACGGCTCACACGGAGGTGACATGCTGCAATTAAGCAGCGTAAGCGTAATTAGTGTTGGCAGTTATTGCCGTTGCACCGTTTTAAGAGATACGTGCGATCTCTCCCTGTAGCCGGTACGTGCTCATCCGCCCGTCGATTCCAATTCGCCCCCATGATTATTACACCATTTCAAAGTACTATTTTATGTTAACTTAACCTTTGAAATTTTATAGATGGCCGGTCGGTATTTTGGTTCCGGTACCGGTTTTCCTTCAGCAATTGCTAATTCAATCCAGATTTTTTTTGCGATTTCCACCTGTTTAAGAGCCTCTTTTCGTGTTTTTCCGAAAGCTGAGCAATATTGCAAATCAGGAATATCGGCAATAAATCCTTCATCGTCTTCACTGTAGAAGATATTCACATGGTAGTCTTTCATTCTCTATCCTTCAACGACCGCTCAAGATCACGTTTCGCGTCCTTTTGCGCTATCGATTTCCGCTTGTCATACTGACGTTTTCCGCGTGCTACTCCCAACTCAACTTTCACCAAGCCTCTGGTGAAGTACATTCGCGTTGGCACGATTGTAAATCCTTTTTCGGTTACCTGCCTTTGCAGTCGCGCGATTTCACGTTTCTTTAACAGCAGTTTTTTCGGACGTTCCGGCTCCTGCACCTTTTCAGGCGTGTTTTTGTATGGCGAAACCCTCAATCCGTTAAGCCACATCTCGCCTTTCTTGTCGATTCTAGCGTATGAATCTTTCAGGTTCGCCCCGCCCTGCCTGATTGATTTAACCTCATGGCCATGCAGCACGATACCAGCCTCGAATTTATCGTGGATGTGATAGTTGTGATACGCCTTTCTATTTTTATACTCCATTGCCATATTTATCGCCTCATATTGAGACAGCCTGATTATCGATCAGGTATCAGAGCGCATAAAACAAATCAGCCCCCTGACGGGAGCATACTGGGGTTGGGCTTATCGTGGATTAATCCGATGAAGCCGTATATTTCACGGGGATATATTTCAGTCACACTATAGACCGAAACAGAATGGATACACCAACTGCCCCTGACCAATACGCTCAATATAATTATATCATGTAATGTAGGTTTGGGGAATAGTGCAATGTTGGGAAAAATTCCCTCCCTGGGAACGCGACCGTCCCGGTCGTTAGTCTGGTCGATTAGATAATTTGTTACTGTAATTGAACTTCGTCCCGGCAAGGGGTTGGCGGGGTTACGTATTTTCAGATCCATGGAATAATCTATAGTAAACGGTAGCTGTGTCGCGCTATTCATGGCTATCTTAAAAGGGGACTGACCCCAATGGCACTAATGCTTTAACGGAAAGCAACTATATAACCATGTTTCAGACCACTTCCCAGCGGTTGTGATCGTAATCTCGGCTCGACAAAACAAATAATCCGACCATCTGGCGTTGGGTAAAAGTTACCATTGAAGATTTTTGTCTTTAATTTAAAACCAATATCGCGAAGGTTCATTGACCAGACAATCTCTCCGTTCTCACTGACTAGATAAAAAGAATCAGAGCCTTGAAAAAGTATGTTGTTATCGTTATATTCGACGGTATCGATTTTATATAAATCGGTTTCATTTTCGCTGATATTACACTTAATATTCCACAATATTTCTCCTTCAGCCGAAATCATTGCAATTTTTCTATCACCGAAAATAAAACCGGAAGGGAAATTCTTAACAAGAAAATTACCATTATGAGTAACTCCGCAGAGTTTAGTCGGACGCAAATCCTTTAGTGTCCACATCTCATCTCCTGTTTCAGGATTCAGAGCGATAAGTGTTCCGCAGTCATTTGTAGTATGAATAAGAATTGTTTTGTTTGCCGCTATCATATTCAAAATCTCCTCATTAGCATCAACCGCATACTGCCAGATTGAGTTAAAAGAGGAATCCTGTTTCTGGATGTATTTGTTATTCCACACGTACCAGTTTCCATCAACAGCCTCAACAGGTATGGTTTTGTTAATGCCATATTTGAATTCAACAGGTCTGGGGAACTGAATTGTTTCCTGCATTTCACCATTCTGAAGCGACAGGATATTGAATACACTATGCCTGTAATCACCAGCAACAACCAACAAGCGATTGTTCGATATCCGCATTGTGACATAGTTATCCGCATTAAACCCCTTCTCATGAATCGTCTGGGATCGCCAAATTATATTTCCTGAAGGATCTATATATTCATAGTTGACATTATCGTAACCCCATTCACGGGGGCTCCAATAGGAACTAATGATTGCCGAAATTACACCCCCATTGCATGACCCAACCAACTCAAAGAGTGGTGATTCCCACTCGACATTACTGCATATATTTTTTGTCCAGATTAAGGTACCGTCAGGATTTAAACGTGTAAGTTTGATCTTACCCTCTTGTTTCAGAGCATAATTGTCTGATGATGTACCATAAACTTTCGGCTCTCTGCTGTAAAACCATACAAAACCATCATTATCGACAAAGACATTTCGATATGTGAAATCCTCCATTTCATAAATCCAATCAACAATTGGTTTTTCCATTGGAGGTGGATAATCAACAGTGATAGTTCCGTATGAAGTATATCCGTTATGATAAATACGATGGGATGAAGCAACTTCCTGCTCTGATAATGTTCTATTAACAAATGGTTCGGGATTATCAAAACTGGAGCAGTCAACCTGGTCAGGTTTACTCTTCCCGCAACTGGAAAGCAGGATGGTTAATACAAAAATGAAAAACATCAGGCGATACATTTTAAATCCTCCGAAAAGATTGATCACACAGATTAGACTGAAATATTTCAGAAATATTTGTTCTTGATATTGTTTTGTGCACTTAGCCTTCAAGTGCACATCATTAAGTGTTTCAAAAATATCAAGCTGATTTGCGATGTTGACT
>CBDURE010000135.1:0-9639 GCA_965369605.1 uncultured bacterium | reverse complement strand
CCTCGAATTCAACGGTAAAATCATGCGCGTTGAAAAGATTCTTAACTGCTCCGCCATCGCTTGATGACGAACCGCCTCCGGTGCCAAATCCAAAGCCCCCAGTTGAACCTGATGAACTGCCGCCGACATCGGCCGCGCCAGTATCAGAATCTGCATCAGGAAATCTCTCAGATGGCACAAATGACCAGTTGTTTACAAGAAAAAGGAAATGTGGGGGAAAATCAAATGGCTCATCATCAGGATGGAAGTGAAGTTCCTCTGTGATAATAATTTGAAACTCCTGCTCAACCGGACGGTCAACTTCAATTCCGGCAAACACAGCAGCTTCGATTACCTTTTCATAAAGCTGGAAGATTGTGAACTGGGTCTGTCGAATTTCCTCGATATCGTTCCAGTCAACCATTCCATTTACGAAATAGTGTTTGTTATTATCCCAGGTTGCATGAAGAGCAACCAGCTGATCTTCATAATTAGGTTTTTCCTCAATCACTTTTTTGTAGTTATTGAAGGTTTGTTCTTTGGAGGTTCGCTGAGCTTTCAAACTATCAATTTCAGCAAGCTTGGTAGTATAGAAATACTGGTGAAAAGCCGCGGCGGATCCAAGGAATACGATCACTGTGATAACAATCGCAATTGTTACGTCCTGACCGGATTTTGACATCTTGTCCATAAGAATTACGCTCCCTAATAGTACGCGTAACGAATAAATGTATAAAAACTATAATAAGTAAATAAATCCAAATTTCAAAGCCACGCTTAAACTGAAAGGTTGCCTAACCCTTCAAACGCAGCAGCGCTTGTATCGATAACCTGTGGAACAACTATAAGTTCGAATTCAAACTCATAGAGAATCGGCAGGACGATTGTTCTGCCCTCCCAGAAACTCTCAATTTCTCTTGCACCTCGTGGAATATCAGGCAAACCATACATCGGTTCCGCTCCCCACAGTCCTCGCGGACTACTGATATTTCTGATGCCTCTATTTTGATGGTTGTCCGCAGACCGGTTTTCAGGAATTCGATCTCTTGCTCCGCCCATCATATCCGGAATTGGCATTGGCATATCCATAGCGCCGGATGATGACGTGCCACTACCTCCAGCCATCGAATCCTCATCTGTGGTTGATGACGAAGAACTGGCACCCACATCAACATCTCCCAGTTGGAACACATTTGAATAGAATAGAATCGCGCAGAATCGCTGAACGTTGGATGTTTTCAAACCAAAGCCATGAATCGAAACCGCGCCTTCATTCGCATCAAATGCAAACTCATTTATCCACGTGGATGGAATCTGCACAAGCCCAAGTTCCTCAAGGACTGGAATCCACGCCACTTGTTTCTGAACAATAGTTAGCACACCCTGCACTTTGGGTGCAATCTTGTTGATATCAGACTTCACAGATTCAGTTTCATCGTAGAACGGGCGAACCTGATTGATCTTCCTGTCCCACTCCTGAACATGCGCCTTGACATCCTGAGATTCCTGATCCTTTCCTATATACCAAATAGCCATCCATGCCAACATGACTATATATCCAACAATTACATACTTTATCGCGCTGAATGCTTTCTTTCGAACCACGGTTTCTCGTGGAACAAGATTAAGTTCAATTCTCTTTGACTTGACACCCTCATAAGCAAGTGAGATCGGAACAATCCCCTTTGCCTCATTGTCCTGGAACATCTGAAGGTCAATTCCAGCGAGTCCCATTTCAACTGAATCAGGTGCGCTTTCGATAACAACAGTATCCAGGCCGGTTTGTTCGGCAATATAATCTCTCAGGTTTTCAAGATAGCCAATGTTGCCAAATAATACGATTTTACCGACTCTTGAACGTCGTTTCTGCTGTGATTCAAAGTACCGAATCGAACGCATCAACTCGTTCACAAACGCGCCCAGAATCCTGATTACTGAATCTCGAACACCCTTCTCCGTGGTTTCACCCTTGGCTTTCGCCTGACGTTCCAGTGGAGAAACATCATCGCTGTCTACCGCTTCTTCTTCATCGTCATCAACAGTCATAGTGGGTTGATATGTTTCAAGGAGGTCAATCTTGTTTAGAGCGAGGTATTCCTCGACATCCTCATAAGTCCCACCAATTTTCTGCCTGATTTTATCAGCGACAAGAGTATTTCCAAATTCGATCGATCTTGAAAGGCGGAAGAAGTTTTCTGAAATGAACGCAATGTCGGTTACAGCATCGCGAACATCCACAAAAGCAACCGCTTGTTCAGCATCGAAATATTGTTCTTCAAAAAGGGTAAACCCGGTGAGGGTTGTGATTTTTATGCCAGTCACATTCAAGCCCGCTTTTTTCAGCGCGATTAGAATGGGCTGCATAGTGCTTCTTCGAGTAGCGACCAGGAGAATTTCCTGGCTTAACGTTTCATCATCCTTGATTTCCCGAAGCACTTTATAATCAAAAAGCGTATCGCCCGGTGGGAACGGAACATACTGGTTAAGTTGCAGTGAGATAGCATCTCTTGTCTGCGCTGCACTCATCTTGGGGAGTGTAATCAGACGTGTGACACCATATTTCCCTGAAACACCAATAATACATTTTTTGGATGTAAATTTATGGGTGCGATACAGTTCCTTGACAACATCTGCGAATCTGGCGGTTTCAACCACCCGTCCTCCCTGGAAAACACCAGCTGGAATTGTTCCCACAGCATATCGTTCCAGCATGATATTCTTTCCTTTGCCTGAAACCTGAACCATTCGGATCTCGTTGTTAGTGAAATCCAGTCCAATCATTTTCTTTTCCGCCATTTGCGGTGCACCTCACAATCTAATGTGTTAGCGGTGTTGACACAGGCAAAACTTCTACCTTTCTGACCGTTGAGTAAATAATTGGGATAAAGAAATGAACAAATAAATCATCGGTCAGATATCAACATTATATAATAAATATGACACTATCCCCTATTAACTGGTACAACGAATACTTCATAAGTATAAATCAAGAAACGGTCACCCTGTCCCATAATGGAACGGGATTAAGGGTGACCGTAATATTTCACTCGTTTAATCTCACTATGAATTAGTTACCAACCAGATGTACTGTCAAAAGAATAACCAACTGGCTCTCAGTTTCTATAACGGTCTTACGGCCAAAGAATTGACCAATCAACGGGATATCTCCAAGCAGTGGGAGATATTTCTTGTTGACGTCGCGGTTTCTCGTTGTCATACCACCGAGAATGATTGTCTCACCATCACGCAATCTAAGAGTTGTTGTTACCGAGTTGTTAACTGTACCCCAAATAAGGTTTCCGTTAACCAGCGTCGGTTCACCAAGCATCTGACTCTGGTTTGGTGACAGGTTCATCGTGATATTGCCATAGTCATCCACAAACGGAGTAATTGTGAGTGTTGTTCCTGTCGGGATCATTGTTACCTGATCCGGAGCGGGAATAGCATTACCGAACTGGTCGATAACGATACCGCCATCAATAATGAACGGTCGGTTTTCATTAACGCTGATAGTCGCGGTGTAGCCATCAATAACTGCAACACGCGGAGCGGTTACGATTCTTGCGTATCGGTCATCAAACAGATACTGGAATCTCATCCGGAAATCCTCGTATGGCACACTTTGATTCTTCGGCAGGATTGAGAATACAAGACCCTCAGTTCCTGTTACGTCGAACTGTCCGAAGAAGCGATCGCCGCCACCCTCGAAAGCCCACTGTCCAAAGTTCTCAACACCGAATACTCTTGGTGTTTGAATCGGGTTCTCATCTGTATTAATAAAGATAGCTTCGATATAGACCTGTTTAGGTGGTTTGTCCACCTGGTTAAGCGCCTGCTCGATTGTATCGTGCATTTCCTGTGTAGCCATGATAGCAATAACGCCACCTTTGGCTGTGTAAGGCTGGCCGCCGCCGCCAGTGCCGCCACCGGCACCGCCACTACCGCCGGAACCGCCACCGCCCCAGCCGCCGGAACCACCACCAGAGCCACCGGAACTGCCGCCACCGAACTGCATGGGTGTAGCTGATCCGCCAAAACTCTGGCCAAATGCTTCAAACTGAGATGCAGCAGTTAAGTTGATTGGTTTTGAAAAATCGGTATTTCCATTGAGGTATGGCGAATTGCTGTAGCCACCGCCACCGCCTCCGCCGCCGGAACCGCCTCCGCCCCAGCTGCCTCCGCCGGAGCCACCGGAACCACCGGATCCGCCACTACCGCCACCGGTACCGCCGCCTCCGCCGTACTACCAGAAACCGAATCCGCTGCTGGATGGCAGCATATCCATTCGGTAGAGGAAATCAAGCGCAGCGTCAGGTGGGATATAGTGCAATTGATATGATTTAATGACACCGAGTCCGAGTTCTCCTTCCAGTCGTTCACGTGTGGAGAGGAAAAGCAGAGGTTCGGCATCAGGAGTCGCTCTAAAAACCTTGTAATCAAGGTTATTCGCTTTCATGAGAAGGTCGAACGCCTCATCGAAAGGAACTTCCTGCAGGAACAGTGTAACTGAACCGCCACCGGAGATTGGCGGGTTCCATCCGCCACCGGGCTGGAATCCACCGCCACTGTATCCGCTTCCGCCGGGTCCGCCAACAGGCCTGTTTCTACTATGGCCGGTCGGAGCTGAATTCCAGTAAGCGTCAAGAACGAAGTTGACTCCCGCCTGCTCGGCGAGAATCATCATAACATCGATAAACTCCGCATTGACAAAGTTAAGGGATACAATAGCATCACTGATATGCTTTGGATCAACTGATGGTTCCATTTCCGGGAAATCCCAGCTTGTTCCCTCTTCGTCGACCGGAAGGTCAGGATATTCTATTTCATCATCGATACCACCGACATCAGTTAACGGCGCTTCTTCTTCTATAAGAATATCTGCATCGCCATATCCAAGTGAGTATCCAATTGATGATGATGCTTCAATTGGAGCAGGTGGTTCAATCTTTTGTTTTTCAGGTTCATCTGCGAGAGGAATATCCTCATATTCAATCTTGTCATTCTCAAGAACATTCACAGGAGCTGTTTCGGGTTCTTCCGAATTTATTTCTTCAACAACATCCTGAGAAATCTCTTCCGGTTCCTCAATAACCTGAACGGGTTCAGGCTCATTGACTTCGGTCAGGAGAACCGGAGTTGTTTCCTCGACCGGTGCCGCCTGAACAATAGCTGGTTCAGTTGGTTGAACATCAATGATTTTGGGAACTGAGCTTGCAGGCTCACGGAAGATAAGAAATTCAACCGTTTTCTCGCCGGTGAATTTGACATCGTAGGATGTCATCTGGGAAGCGGAGATTATCATCTGGAACAATCCGCGTTCCTCCATCGGTGAGACGAACAGGTCGACTTTCTGAATAAGTCCCTTTACGTCCTCATAAAGGAATCTGTCAACAAGTTCATCGGTTAAATAACCACCCTCGATTTCAATCGCGAGTCTCTTGGGGAATGTGAATTCCCTAATAATTGGAACAACAGGGGTGGTGGTAGTCATCGTGACTTTCTCGCCGCCCGGATGGATTCCAATATCGATTGAAACAATCTCAGTCAGGTAGGATGGTTTTTCCACAGCAGCTGGTTTGGCTGATGGAGCAAGAAGATCCATGGGTTCGCCAATTGCTGGTGCATCCAGAATAACCAGAATAATCTGGCCTTCTTTTTCCTCCAACCTGAAAGAGCTGTCGGTCAATGCGTAAGATCCGTCCACATGAAAAATGAACGTAACCTCACGGACATCATCGCTAAACCCAAGCTTGTAGGTTATCTTTTCGATGACAGCAGTTTTTTCATAATTGGGAATCAGGAAGCCGTCCGCTACCACTGCGCCGTTGAATGTTACAGCAATGGCGCCAGTATCAGACAGAACTTTCACATCAGGACGGGAGTAACCGTCAATTGCAAAAACCAACGCTTCCCCATCATCAGCACTGTCGATGGTTAATCCATTGATAGTGGTTCCAGCAGCGCGTACCAGTCCGGGGGACAGGAACATCACAAATGCCAGGAACATAAATGTCGCAGCTGAAAGCAGCGATAGGGGAGTGTTTTGTATAATTCGTTTCACGGGATTGACCTCCGGTGAACTATCTATAAATGATAAAAAGTATTAACTACACTTTAAGTCGGCACAGGTTAGCTTCCAAACCTTTGGCACCGAGTTCTTTTCATATGATTTTATTTTACGCAAACATCAACCATCAGACAATTCCATTACGAAATTGCCCCGACATGATTTACTAAAGAGGCAAGAATAAAAGATTTTCCATTTGATGTCAAGGATATGAACTCCTGAAATGGATTGAATTTGTTCCCGCCGTTTTTAAATCTACCGCTCATACTTAAATATCGAGCATTCTGCATCCAGTTTTAATCCGTTTTCACGTGTTGAAAAAATACAGCAGAAGAGAAAAAAGCAGAGGGTTTAAATCCTCTGCTTTTTTGTCTTCTGCTATTTTTTCGTATCCAGTTGATGAAAAGAAAAGTAAACTCCACTACTCTAGCCTCCTCCACCGGAACCGCCACCGCCGCCCCAGCTTCCTCCGCCACCGCTACCGGAACCGCCGCTACCGGAACCGCCGGAACTACCGCCGGAACCGCCATAATACCAGAAACCAAATCCGCTGCTGGATGGCAGCATATCCATTTTATAAAGGAAATCAAGCGCCGCGTCGGGCAGGATATAATGCATCTGATATGATCTGATAAAACCAAGCCCCAGTTCTCCCTCAAGCCTTTCACGAGTTGAAATAAAAAGCATGGGTTCGGCTTGTGGAGTCGCGCGGAAAACTTTATAGTCAAGATTATTGGCGTTCATGAGAAGGTCGAAAGCCTCATCGAAAGGAACTTCCTGAAGGAATAATGTAACTGAACCGCCACCGGAAATTGGAGGGTTCCATCCTCCGCCGGGCTGGAATCCGCCGCCGCTGTATCCACTTCCACCGGGTCCGCCAACCGGGCGCTCCCTGCTGTGGCCTGTCGGGGATTGATTCCAATACGCGTCCAGCACAAAATTAATTCCCGCCTGCTCGGCGAGAACCATCATGACATCAATGAATTCAGCGTTGACAAAGTTAAGCGATACTATGGCATCACTGATATGCTGCGCGTCAGTTGATGATTCCAATCTAGGGAAATCCCACGATGTTCCCTCTTCAGCAATGGGGACATCTGGATACTCAGTTTCATCATCAACAGCGTATGCCTGTCCTGATGATAAAACCAGAGCAAAGCAGATGATTGCAAATATCGCTGCTGAAAGCAGTCCAAAGTGTGTATTTTGAATAATTCGTTTCAAAGGATTGACCTCCGGGGCACTAAATATCTATGAATCGATAAATGCATTAAATCAAGTTTTTTTCGATACACAGATTAAATATCGACTCAATTTAATTTCTATAATTATCCAGCTGATATGACACCTTTTCAAGCTGTTTGGGGCACTTATCCGGCAAATTCATTTTATGAAAACCCAGTTGCATACAGCACTATGTGCATTAATATTTTAAATAATTTTCTCAAAGAAAAATCCAAGACATCAAATTCACCCGGTCGATATGATAAGATAGACGGGAAAGTTTAAACAATCAAATCAGTTTGAAAGCGAGTGAATCATGACAAAAAAAGAAAAAGAAAAACCAACTGACCCTCTTCAATTGCTGCGTGAGGAAATCGTACGAATTGCAAAGATATCGCACGATAAAAATTTCAGCGCGGGAATAGGTTCGAATTATTCAATTAGAACCGGCAAAGAGGAGATGATTGTCACGCCAACAGGTATAAACAAAGCGTGGATGAATCCTGAGGATATGATTCAGGTTAAATTCAACGGCGAGGTGATCTCCGGTAATCATGAGGTTTCATCTGAATTCCCGATGCATGTCTGGATTTACAGAGCATTGCCGGATGCCGGAGCGATAATTCACTCCAATCCGCCGTACCTGACAGCATTCGCTGTCGCGGGACAGGGACTGGAAACCGCGCATTTGACTGAGCCATATCTTCAAATCGGCGACTACATCCCACTGGTTCATTACGCGACTCCATCAACAGAGGACCTCGCGACAATGTTCAAGCCGTATCTTCGTCCACAGCGAAAAATCTACCTGATGCAGAATCACGGCGTGGTTGTGGTGGGAAATGACATGACAGACGCATACAACGCAATGGCGATGGGTGAAAACTATGCCCATGTCATGAGCCTGTTTGGGTTACCCGCACCAAAGATAATCGATAACGCGGATTTGAAACTACTGAACGATACATTTAAAAGCAGTTAGTAGGTTAGAAAGTTAGTAGGTTAGAAAGTTGAAAAGATAGCAGAAAAAAATAGCAGAGGGTTTAAACCCTCTGCTATCTTTTCTGCTATCTTTTCTGCTATTTATTCTGCTATTTATTCTGCTTTTTTTTCTGCTTTTTTTTTAACCTGCTAACTTACTAACCTGCTAACCTGCTAACTTCTTTCTTCTTTCTTCTTTGCGATTATTCCTGCCTGACTGCCGAGGACTTTGCCATCCCGCCTGTATGAGTAGAATAAATCCTCGTGGCAATGGCTGCAGAGAGATTGTGAATGTATGTTCTGCGGATTAACTCCCATTGATGTCAACTGATAAAAGACATATCCCCTGAGGTCGAAAAAGCGCTTTTTATCTTTCTTGAGAAGAAATCCGAGCGCGGTTGGATCTTTTTCTATTAGGTCGGAAACAACATCATCCCCTACTTCGTAACATTGAGCCGCGATGCTTGTCCCCAGAAGCGCGGTTATGCCAGTTGGAATCAAGGCAAACTCACGGCACATTGTTATCAGAAGTTTCGTTGGCAGATTGAGAATCGTTCCCTTTCGTCCGCAATGCGCGTTCGCAATCACACCGCTTTCGACATCGACAAGAACGAGGCTCAGGCAGTCAGCGGAGAGGCTGAACAGGCAGATATCGGGGTCGTCTGTGATTAGTCCATCGTTTTCAGGAATGACTGTGATTTGCTCTTTGAGATCAGCGCTTTTGACAATTGTGATGTTATCCGTATGAACCTGCTTTTGGAAAACTAATTTGTGGTTTGCCAGTCCAAGCCTTTGGGTAAAATCAAGAATCACTGATGAATCTAATAATTCCGGTCTCGCGGGGAAAACCGGTGATTGCATCCCCTCATTCTTTTTAGATGTGAATCCGTGAATAAATCCCTTTTCCAGAAGTGATTGAGTGTGAAAAATGCTCAAACCGTTTATCTGTGTGAAGTCCATACTGAAGAATTATAGCAGATTGTCCTTCGGCTCGCTGCTTCGCACAGTCTGCATCGCAAATGTGAAAAAGGGACAGTTCCTGCATTAACTGTCCCATTTGTATATTGCTTTCCCCTTTTCAGGTTCCTCTCCGTTTATAATATTGGTTTGCTTCGGCCCCTTTAGATTTGAATTATGCTGCAGGTAAACCTGTCAATTTCATTTCAACCATTAATATAATCGAATCTGGAGTGCAATAACTTCATCAGGATAATCCTGAAATCGACATTCGAAAAACCTTAGGGTGCAAGCATGAATTATCCGAGTCTTGAAGATGAATGAAAGATTTTGCATCAAGTTTCCCACCACCACAGCCCTCCCCGCGAGCCATCATGTTCTCCCCCACCCCAGCCCTCCCCGCGAGCGGGGAGGGAGAATGTTGTCTCTTC
>CBDURE010000134.1:0-9658 GCA_965369605.1 uncultured bacterium | reverse complement strand
TATTATAGCCGATCAATGAGTTTTGAGACAGCCTCCTCATTAGCCGGGAAAATATAGTTAATATCCACGCATTATCCAGGTTAATAAGAAACCGGGCTACCATTTATATCCTTTTTCCAAAGCTATCTTTTTATCATTCTGAACGAATTAATTCAACTCGCGGATTGTCGGTTCGAGTTTCATCAGTTCGATTAATTGCAGGTAATCATCCCAGGTTAAATTCTCAGGGCGTTTTTCCTGCAGGCAAACCATCACGCCCTGCAGGACATTCGCGCCGAATGAGCGGCCATCAATAACCGGTGTAGTGGTAATTAGCTGTTTGACTCCACGCTTTCTCAGTTCCGCTTCATCCTCTTCTGTGGTTGTATTTGTGATGATTATTTTGCCATCCAGTTTATCGGGCATGTATCGCCTGATGTAGTGGAAATCACCCGCAAGGATATCCTGAGGCGCGAACAGCTTTTCATACATAGCTTTTTTCTTCTGGCTCTCCTGCTTTTTACCGGTCGGATAGATAATTTTGAACGGTAATCGAGTAAAAATCGGCAGGAGGAATTTGCCTATTCTATCCAGTTCATTGAGTGATCTTATCTGATGATTTACGCCTAGCGCGACAATCAAATCGCCGTAAGTCATGTCGAGGCCAATCTCCGCAAGTGTTTCAGCCATGCCCCATCTGTCGATGCCGCTAACGAGAAGGCATTTCATTCCCTCCTTGAGGATGCCCATTTCATGGAGTTGTTTGATGATTTTTCGCTCCAGTGTGTGCTTGACATCGCTGCCATCGACAATGGGAGTTATTTTATCCGCGTTTGCCATTCTTAAAGCGTCGCGAACAATATACCTTCTGTTTCTGCGCCACAGGTACAAATCAGCGCCGCCTATTCCGAAGCAGTCAATCTTGCCATCGAGTTGTTTTATTCGCTCAACCGCCTTGTCGAAATCGCCATCGGTGCCTTCGCGCGAGATTCGAAAATCGTGATTGAGAAATGTCGCATCGACTGTTTTGTTGCGACTGGATGATCCTATTGATACTGATACAACGGTCTTTACTGTCATTTTTCTTTCACCGCCAGTATTCCCGGAATGGTTCAATCATCAGTTATGCTGAATTGCAAATTCGACTCATCAAGGTAAACTCCGCGATAAATATCTTTTAACGCGATTAGTTTCACATTCATCGGACGTCGATGTTTTTCAATTTTCTTCGCTATTTCATTAAGAATCTGCGGTGCGATATTTGAAACCTGCCCGAACGGGTCCTGCAGAAGCCCGCGATCAAGCGCCTTGCTGCAGGCATCATGAATCATTTTAGCTGCGAGATCGCGCGCCTCGAAAAGATTTAATTTCCTCTCAACGCTTTGTTCAACGATAAGCGAACCGCTGTTGAATACAACGTACTGATCATACACATGAAAATTGACCTGTATTTTATCGCCACGAAAAACATTCCTCGCGGAGAACACAAGAATTATCGATTCATCTGCCGATGAGCTGTTTACTTTTTCGATGATGCTGTAAAGTTCCTCGGATGATGGTTCCTTGATTAAACAGCCAAGATTATATAAATCATCGCCGCTTTCAAAATTTCGAAAACTCTGCTCGACCGCGTGCGTAATCTGTTTAATCAAAAGATCATTTTTAATTGTGAAGCCATACAGGCGCTGCCCCTCGAAAAACGCGATGTCTTCTGTCTGCATGCGGCTAATTGCGGAATGTAATCCGGTTATCTCCGAGTTAAGATCGGTAATTCTGTTTTCAAGTCCTGTTATTTGCTTCTCTTTTTTCTGCTTTTCAGTCTCAAGATATGTAATTTCAGTTCTTATGAATTCGATTTCCGTTGTTGTATTATCAAGTTCATTTCTCACTTTAGTCAACTGGACGCCAGAGGATGTCAGATCGGATTCGAGTTCGCTAATTGTATTTTCCAACTGAATTTGATTCTGCACCAATTCATCAAGCTGCCCCTGTTTATCGATAATCTCATCGCCTAGAAGCCCAAGGTCTTCTCGATAGCCATCCGACTGAAGTTTTATCTCATCGCGTTGGGATGTAGCGGTTAAAATATGGTCGCCCAACTGAGTTACTTCGTTTTGTAAATTCCCTACTTCATCCTGAAGTTCGTTTCTCTCCAGTTTCATTTCCTGAATTTTATCCTGCATCTGCTCTGTCCTGAGAAGCATCTGGCGCATCTGGCTGGAGAAAGTGATAAGTAGGAGGAAAGTAACAACGGAAATCACAGCGCCGATAAATATTGTAACCAACATCGCCGTTGTTCGAGGCCTTAACCCGAATATGCTGATTCGCTTTTTACCAATGCGCTTGCCGAGGATATCGCCCAGATATGCGATAACCATTGAGATTACGGAGATGATAATTATGAGTTGTATTCCTATCATAAAATTTCCTTATTCCCAATCAAGACGATTTCTCAGAGCCTCTCTCAGTTCATCGGGCGCGACAACAGCGACACCGGGTTTTCTGACCACTACTCCAGCAGCGCAGTTTGCAATTTCAATTGCGTCCATAATGTCAGCGCCGGCTGCCATTGCGAGAGTAAGTGTCCCGACCATTGTATCTCCAGCGCCGGAAACATCGTAAACATGGCTGGTCATCGCGGGCAGGTGATGTTCCGAACCGTCAGATTTGAAAAGGCTTAAGCCATCTCCACCACGAGTAACCAAAAGCGCTTTGGGGGCAATTCTATCCATAAATATATCCGCCGCTTTTTTCAGCGATAATTTATCGAATACTGTAATTCCACTGTAAGCAACAGCTTCCTTCAGATTTGGAGAGACAAGCGTAACTCCTTTATAGAGATGCATATTTGCTGGCTTGGGGTCAACGATTATCAGAAGTCCAAGTGATTTCGCCTTGTCGAGTACTGGCGCGAGAAGTCCGCTGCCAATCAACCCCTTGGCGTAGTCGCTTATCAGAAGGGCGTTTGCATTTTCAAGTTCAGCTGTCAGATATTCAACAAGTTTATCGCAATCATTTTTTTCAATTGGTTTGATATCCTCGTTGTCGATTCGAAGCATCTGCTGGTTTGAGGCAATAACACGGGTTTTAAGCGGAGTAATGCGTTTTGGGATTGTGAATATTCCGCTTTTTGAAATGCCGCAGGATTCGATTGTTCGAGTGAATTTCTCACCGATATTGTCATCCCCGATAATTCCCGACAGAATCGGATTCCCTCCGAGCGCGGCGATGGTCATCGCGACATTCGCCGCTCCGCCCGGCCGTACCTCACGTTTCCTGATATTAACGATAGGAACAGGCGCTTCAGGTGAAATTCTTTCAGCGTTGCCCCAGATATATTCATCCAGAAGCAAATCGCCAAGAATCAGAATTTTCTTCCCGGTAAATTCATCAATGTTTTTTTCAAATTTGTTATTTATGTCCGGCATTTTATTATTCATCCGTTGAATCCATTAACCCGGTTAACATCCCCCACAACAGAGGAATGTTAATCTCGTGATGTCCGATAATCTCAACAGCTTCGCCTCCGACCTCAACCGCGCGTGCCAGAGGATTAAGGTTAGTCCGATAATGCTTCATGAAATCGAAATTGACTCCCATGAAATTCCTTAAATCGAATCCGAGATTCTGGCATGCCGCAATCGCTTTCTCAATCACGACCGGCATAACCACTGCGCTGCCTATGTTGATAATCGCGCCGCCATCGGTGAGTTTTGAAATCTGATTGGTGAAAATTTTAAAATCCCGCATTGTGCCCAACCCCATGGTTGAGCCGTCCATGGATGGGTGTAAATGTATGAAATCAGTGCCGAAGGCAACATGAACAGTCAACGGAATTGAAAGCTCGTACGCCTGCTTGAGCACAGAGACGTCGCCATGAGGCGTTTCCGATTCAAAAAGCGCTTTGCCATACGATTCACCAAGCCCAAGACCATCGGTAACACCGTTCATTGCGGAGTTTAAAAAATCTCCTGTTTCTTTGGTTACCGCGAATTGCCCTGTATTAATGCTGGCTTTGACATCCTCGGACGTTTCACCGAAAAGCGCGATTTCGGTATCGTGTATTGTGAAAGCGCCGTTGACGCCTATCGCGGAAATGAATCCGTTTTTCATCAGGTCGATTATAAACGGCGATACTCCAACCTTCACATTATGAGCGCCCATTGTGACTATAATCGGTTTTTTGTTTTTTTTAAATTCAAGAAGCTTTCGTGCCAGATGTTTAAGTTTTTTCGCAGCGAGAATATCCGGCAGACATTTAAATAATCCTGTCAGGTCTTTGGGATTAATCTCATCAGGCTTGCCGAAATCCTTAACATTAACGATACTTTCTCTGTCGTGTATCGAAATAAGGTTAAGTTTTGAAAGGTCAATCTGTTCGTATTTTGATTTCATTGTTTAAAATTCACAATCTGGACAGGACCGCTTAGATTGACAAACACACGTTCGCCGGATAAATCCACGGTTATCTGTTCAGCATGAAATACCCAGCCACCTCTGGCAAGTTTGATAGTCCCACCCGCGCTTTGCAGAATGGCATCCTCACCTGAAAAGAAAATTTCTTCCGCCCAGAAAGTAGAGAGGTCATCATTACGGACAGCCTTAACTCCACCTGACAGTCGCATCTCGCTGGCTTTCTGGTCGTAAATCCCTTCCGGCGCTGTAAGTGTAATTGAGGTTTCGTCATCAACCTGAATCAGCGCTTTTGGATGAGTCATCCTGAATGCTCCCTGGACGTTGCCATTAAGGTCAACGCTTTCCAGAATCCATCGCACACGCCCATCCGATGCAATCTCCTCAACGCGAGTTGTGCGTGCGCTGATTGAACCAATCTCCTTTTCAGGAGTTTTCGAGATTCTATCCACAGGGTCAATATCAGGCTGGTTCATCAGCGCGTAATATGTGCCCCATCCAGCGATGAGCATCATTGCAAACCAGAATAACAGATATGAATATCGTCTCAGCATATTAACCTGTGCCTTTATGACCAGTTAATCTTTAATCAGGTTTGTTTAGTAAGCATAAAATCTTATCACAGACTTTAAGTGATAAAAACCGTTTATACGAAGATTGGATATGCGGTGGTGAACTAATTTGAAATTGTTACCATGAATCAGGTTTTATAATATCACCGTGTTCATCTTTCATGTTTGGCGAGAATTGGCATTTATATAAAGGGCAAGGAAATATGAATTCATAAGATGACGCTACAGATCTTAACGCATAACAAACTTTCCTTTTCCGGTCAGGATTATAAACCGTTATTTTAAGTTTAAGTTCATCTCTAACAAATTTTACTGGCAATTTAAAGTCACTATCATTAGAAATTAAGACTGCTTTTTCATACTCCCCATTAAATCCGTCCATCAATAAGTATGAAGCCAAATTTACATCTGTGCCCTTTTCCCTCGTATCCTGAATAAAAGCTGCTTTGTTACGATGTTTTTCAGGTTCTACATACGGTCGCCAGTGATTATATATCCTAAACTTATCACAATGGACACTCAAGATTGGGATTGTTCTTAAGGCTCGTAGATATGCTTTTTGCCTGGCAGGTTGGTCAGGATCTTGTTTAGACATGCTTACTTTTGCAGTAAAATATCGTATTCTGTGTATATTATCTTCAGGCAAAAGAATTTGGCATAGTTTTAAAAAATCAACCCATTTATACTTTGTGCCTTTTACACAGCCGTAGTAGAAATTAAATCCATCAATGTATACGTTTGTTTTCATATCAAAAATACTAAAGGCTGTCCCGAAAGACAGCCTTGCTCACTATACCAGTTAGTATAGTGGTGGTATATTAATAATATACTCTTCAAGAGTATTTATGTCAACCATATTATAAGAGAATCGTCCACTCAAGCAGTTTTAAGAGCTTTCATATTTTGAATTTGGACAATGCCAATATGCCAATCTCCTTGACTATCATGCAAAGGATAACTAAAATTGATTATTTGTGCCTGATTTCACGGCATCAAAATAGTTTGGACAATCTCTAAATAAAGAAAGGTAATAGAAGGTCAGAAATCGATGAAACGTAAGAAAAGAAATTTAACTTCGCTGGACTACTTCAGGACAAATATAAAGTGGTTCATGATGGTTGTGGCATTTATTTTTATCGCTGGTATTTTCGTTGGCCCTGGATTTGGCTCATACGGCAGCATGCAGTGCGGCGGCGATCAAACCGCGAATTTATCCCGTCAGGAATACGCTGAGCATGAAAGCGCGGTAATGGCTCGCATGGGTGACATGGAATTCAAGGCTTATACCATAAACCAGAAAACGGACAATCGCCTTACCAGCTATACAAGAAACAGTCCCGGGACGGTTATTCCGCCTGAGCAGAAGGTTGCCGTTAAATGGAGCATGCTTGACGAGGCAATTGAAACCGCTTTCAAACTGGAAAAAGCAAAAGAAGCGAATATCGAAATCAAAGCTGAAGAAATAAACGAGGTTTATGAGCGTGAGAAACAGAATATCATGAGCGGAAGAGGGTTAAGCGCTTCCACTACGGAAGGCAACGTCAGCCTTTTGCAGATGGCGGATCAAAAAATACAGGCTCAGAAATCAGAACGAGCGTTCCTCAGTTTCCTTTCGAGCCAGCTTCACATGTCACCAAAGGATTTTAAGAACATCATTCGGGAGAATATTCTTGTTGAAAAATACACAGAAAGCCTGAATGATAAAGCAAAGGAACAGGTGAAATCGGACGCAAATAAAGAATCCATTGAGATATACAACAAGATTGTATCTGATGGTGAGGATTTCGCTGAAGTGGCTGAAAACGAAAGCGATGAATCTTCATCGGCTAATAATGGCGGACTTGTCGAGGACATGACAAGAAAAGACGCCAAAGCTAAAGCCGATGAATATGCAACCGCTTTGTTTACATCTGAAATTGGGAAAGTGCAGGAACCGTTCGAACTTGAGGATGGTTTCTATATTATCAAGGTTGAAGACCGAACTCTCGCTGAAGGCGCGGATTTCGAAAACGCAAAAGATGGCATTATCTCGGAAATAAAAGTGGAACTTGGAATCACTGATGATGTTGAAGTGACAGAGCTTGAAGTAAAGGAATACACTGATGAGGAACTCATCGAGATGGCATCAACAGAGGGATTCGAAGAGAATAGTGAAGAAGAACCAGTCGAATCTGAAGATCAGATTACTGACTACATGATAAAAGAGCGGTATGAGAAAGTTACATTCCGCCTTATTTTTGTCAGGCCTGAAAATTACCAGACTCGATTTCAGGCAAATCTGAAGGCAATGAAAAGCGAGGCGGGAATCGAGATAGTTGATCCCTTGATGAAGGCGTACAGTTACGTTTCGGATTATCAGGGTGATCGAGATTTCGATTCGGCAATCGAGGGTTTCAGGGCCATACGCGAGGATCGTGTTCAGGAACTTGAGGAAGCGAAAACCCACTGGCAGGAAAAGGAAGCGGAACTTGAAAATGCTCCTGAAGACAAAAGAATTCAACTGCTTGAAGACACTGTCTTTTATGAAAGAAGCGTTGCGTACGCCAACTCCAGTCTCGCTCAGATTGATTACATGATAGCGTATTACATGCAGGAAAAAATCGCTTTTGTTGAAAATGAGATGATGACTGCTGATGAACCGGATGAGAGTGCACAGGAAAAAGCTCAGTTAATGTTCGATGAACTGCGAAGCGAAATGCGTGTATTGATTGAGGAATCTGTCGCGTCTGAAACCACACCGGAACCGTACTACAACGCCATGCTGGGTGACCTTCTGCTTGATGCGGAAGAATGGGTCGCGGCATACGAGAACTGGGCGATTGTGGCTGATTATGGTGAACGTGATCTCAGCCTTCTCCAAAGGGCACAACCAGCTTTCAACCAATTCCTCGAATTATTGGAAGATGAGGAATTGCGTGAGAAAGCAGGAAAGGAATTCGATAAACTTCAAAAGGACCTTGATAAAGCGCTTGAAATACAGCGCAAACAGCAGGAGGAATGGCAGGCTCAGATGCAGAAGATGATCGAGGAGATGTCTCAGGAGGAAGGCGGGTTGGAATAGTATCCGAGCAACTGAATTTGACAATGATAAGATTAAGAGTAAAAACAGATTCCCCCGGTAACTCCGGGGGATTTTATCCAGTGCAAACATTTTGGCGTTTAACGCGAATGTTCTGCATCGGCATCCTGCTTTGTGTGATGTCGATATCATACGCGCAGGCTGAGCCATTCGAACTGGTTGAAACCATGGATTATGGCGACGGATTGGTTTATTCCGCATATAAACACAAATCGGCTGGCACTTTTTATTTCGTCAAACTAAAAGCAACATCGAAAAAGTGGCGGCTCGTTCCCGTTTCCAACCGTAAGGGAATCAGGAAATGCGGTAATGTAAAACAGCTTGCGCTTGATTTTGACAAAGAAGCGCGAATCGCAGTCAACGCATCGTTTTTTGATACAGCCAAATATCCTATTGGAACTGTAGCGTCAGATGGCGGTTTAATGTCCCTGGATAATCGCAAGCGAACGTCTCTCGGCATAAAAACCGATGGCAAAGGCATCATGGACGTTATCAGCCCAAGAGCATTTATCACTGCTGATGACTATTTCGAGCCAATCTGGATATGGGGATATAATCAGCCATCCAAGAAGCACGCCATAATCTGCTACAATCAAAACAATGGCAGCTCGTTTATAAACCTGCCGTCGGATGCCATAGCTCTTGTTGTTGAATCTGAAAAAGTAATTGATATCGTTGCGAAGGGAAAAGCCACAATTCCGGATAACGGACTGGTTTTGCTGTTCAGAGGTAAGTCACGAACGCACCTTGAAAGATTCACGACAGGATGCGGAGTTTTGCTGGGACTTGTCATGCCGAAGGAATGGAAAAATACATCATCGATAATCACAGGCGGACCGCGACTAATCAATGATGCCAGACTGGTTGATTTGAAAAAGAACCATGAGAATTTTGAATCAAGGTTATTTAAATCGCACAGAAGAACGATTGTTGGATTAACGTGGAACGATGAATTTTTTATCGCTGTGTTTCCCAAATCGGTGACCTATGACACAGCGGCTAAAGCGCTTCTCGCGATGAATGTGAAGGATGCCATGGGCCTTGACGGTGGTTCATCGACAAGTTTGTGGGTTCGAGGTGTAAAGTATTTCAATGGTTCGAAAAGCGTTCCGGTCGCGCTTGCAGTGGTTCCCCGTAATGAAGAGTCAAGTGAAGCAAATCCCCTGCCGTGGTTTGAGAATAAATATTGGAAATAAAATGAGCAATGGGCTTAAGCCTATACCTGCATTTTAATTGGATTATCGTATGGGCGCCGCTTGGAAGTTGTCTCAGAACATAGAATTATGTGCAAAACAATGTCATTCTGAGCGAAGCGAAGAATCTATAAGTTGTTGTGTTGATGATTAAATCTGACAAAATTAATCCACGCTGTCCAGAAGAGATTCTTCGCTTCGCTCAGAATGACAGAACAAATTGTAACCCGGTGTCCCTTCACCGGGGCGTTGTGTGAGATAGCCTCCTGTTTCCCCGGCAAAGGGATGCCGGGTTACAATTTAATTGGATTATCGTAGGGGCGCTGCTTGGAAGTTGTCTCAGAACATAGAATTATGTGCAAAACAATGTCATTCTGAGCGAAGCGAAGAATCTATAAGTTGTTGTGTTGATGATTAAATCT